>CAZIFU010000143.1:0-54101 GCA_964539075.1 uncultured Verrucomicrobiota bacterium
CGGCGGCGACGTCTTTATGATTGCGCGATTTACTTTCGATAGTCTGGCCGATTTGAAAGCGGCCATCCATTCCCCGCAACGGGAAGCGGCGCGACGGGACATGGAGAATTTTCCGCCGTTCGCCGGCACCATCCACCGCCAGGCGGTTGAACTCCTGACCCTACCCCGTGGATAAAAACACCTCCGACCGGAAGGTCCGCCTCTTCGAGCCGCTCGAGTTGCGCACCGTGCACGCGCGAAATCGAATCATGATTTCGCCGATGTGCCAGTATAGCGCGACAGATGGAATTCCGGACGACTGGCATTTTGTCCACCTGGGATCGCGGGCCGTCGGCGGGGCGGGCATTGTGATGGCCGAAGCCACCGCAGTCGAAGCCGCCGGGCGCATTTCCCCGGGTGACCTGGGAATCTGGAACGAGGAACAGGAAAGGGCTTTCGCGCGCATCGCGGAGTTTATCAACCTCCAGGGGGCGATTGCGGGTGTGCAACTGGCCCACGCCGGACGCAAGGCCTCGCATGGCAGACCCTGGGAGGATCGCCGCCCGCTCACTCCGGAAAACGGGGGCTGGCCGGTCGTCGGCCCCAGTCCGATTCCGTGGGAAGCGGGGGACCTGGTGCCGCAGGAACTGACCTTGGCGGAGATCACCGCGCTGATTTACAAATTCCAAGCCGCCGCGCAACGGGCCTTGCGCGCCGGGTTTCGTCTGCTGGAGATTCATGCCGCGCACGGCTATTTGCTGCATTCCTTTCTCTCCCCCGTCAGCAACCGGCGGAGCGACGCTTATGGGGGGACCCTGGAGGGCAGGGCGAAAATTTTGCTGGAAACCATTCGCGCGATCCGGGAGGTCTGGCCGGCGGAGCTTCCTCTTTTTGTCCGACTCTCGGTCACCGACTGGATCGAACCAGACCGGGAGCTGGCCGATTCGGTGAAACTGGTGAAACTCTTCCCCAAAGATCAGGTTGATTTGATTGATTGTTCCAGTGGCGGGACAAGTCCCAAGCCCAACGTTTCACCCGCGCCCGGCTACCAGGCGCCCTTCGCCGAGACCATTCGACGGGAAACCGGTTTGCGGACCGGGGCAGTGGGACTGGTCAGCGATGCCGCGTTCGCCGAAGAGATTATTGCGAAGCATCGCGCCGACCTGGTGGTGATCGGCCGGATGGCCTTGTGGGACCCGTATTGGCCCCATCATGCGGCCAAGGCGCTGGGAGCCAAAGTCAACCTGCCGATTCAATACGCTCGCGCCGACATTTTTTGAAATGCAGGCAACGGGGGCGAGTGGTGGATTCGCGAGCGAGTTCACTTCTTGTCGAACACGAAGACATGGAGCCAGTTGTCGGGATCGAACCGACGACCGACGGTTTACAAAACCGTTGCTCTACCACTGAGCTAAACTGGCTTCATTGGCAGTTTACTATGCGTGGCTACCGAGCAACGGCAAGTTTTTTTCGCCGCGTCTTCGTTGTCGCTGCCTCAAACAAATTCGCGCTCCCGATCGCGCACGGTCAGCACCGGGCACGGCGCGTGGCGCACCACCCGTTCCGCCGTGCTGCCCAGATACACGTGCTTCAAGCCCGTGTAGCCGTGCGTGGCCAGGATGATCAGATCAATGTTCCGCTCTTTGGCGATACGGGTGATCTCCTGATAAGGGTGGCCCGTGACGACGATCGTTTCCGCGCGCAGATGATTGGCCTCGATGTTTTCCTGTCCGAGCCGGGCGAGCTTTTCCCTCGCCTCGCGCGCCAGGGCCAGGTTGGCGTCTTCCATCGCCGGTGGCACGACGGCGTAATCCACCGGGTAAATCACCGGCTCAACGACGTGCAGCAGGGTAATGCTGGCGTCGAACTGCTCGGCAAAGGGCAGGGCGTAATGCAACGCCTTCTTCGAGAAGTCCGAGAAATCAACCGGCACCAGGATTTTTTTCAACTTCAGCAACGACGGCACCAGGTTAATGACGGGCGCCGGACGGGCTGGATGGATTCGGGACTGCGGTTTGACGCGGATGTTGATCCGCGAACCAGTGATGAGAGTTTTAGTTTTCATGGCAATAAGGTTTGTTGTCACTGTCAGCGTAACCCTGCCTTCCTCCACCGCTCCACCGGCGTTGACAAAAATTCACCGTTTCTTGGCTGGCGCGGGGCAATCTGAAGACCGCTACAAAGCTGGCGGTCACTTTTCCACCAACCCATGCCCGCGCCTGTGCGGGGTGCTTACGAGTGAAAGCCGCCGCTGGCAGCTGTGTCGGCTCCGAACTGGACGTGGTCGCCAATTGCGCGATCCAGCCCTACGCCAGCGTGCAGTCGGGCCAGGGTCACTTCTTCATCGGGGGATTACGTGAAAAACCCGCCCGCCACCCCCGGTTCGGCGGACGTGGATTTTGTTCATCTGCAATTGGCCGTCAACTGCCAGCGGGAAAAGGGCGCAACCTTTATTGACCGGGGATTGCTGTGAACGGTTGAAACTCCGTTGCACGCGTGCCGCGCCTCGCCGCCAGCCGCAAGACAAAAAAGAGCCAGTCTTGACCAAAAAAAGCTGGGCAAATCTCCATGGAGTGGAAAATAGTTTTGTTCGTTATGAAAAAACTCTCGTTACTCGCAAAGGGAACCGTGGCGGCCACCGTCAGTTTGACAGTATTGATGGCTGCCGGCCAAGTGTCCGCGCAGGAGGAGCCGATCATCGGCCAGGAGAACGCCGTGCTCGCCCAGCCGCCCAATGTCCCGCCGCCGATCAAGCGCAAGAACGCCACCAAAGTCATCGTCTCGCTCGAAGTGAGGGAAGTCACGAAGCACCTCGCTGACGGCGTCGACTATGTGTTCTGGACGTTCGGCGGCGATGTGCCCGGAAGTTTCATCCGCATTCGCGAGGGCGACTTCGTGGAGTTCCACCTGAACAATCATCAGGACAACAAAATGCCGCACAACATCGACCTGCATGCCGTCACCGGGCCGGGCGGCGGCGCGGCATCGTCCTTCACCGCGCCGGGGCACACGTCGCAGTTTTCCTTCAAGGCGCTGAATCCGGGCCTCTATGTTTATCACTGCGCCACCGCGCCCGTCGGGATGCACGTGGGCAACGGCATGTATGGCCTGATCCTGGTCGAGCCGAAGGAAGGGCTGCCGCCGGTGGACCGCGAGTATTACGTGATGCAGGGAGACTTTTACACCGTCGGCAAATACGGCGAGGAAGGTTTGCAGCCGTTCGACATGAACAAGGCGACTGACGAAAGGCCCACTTACGTCGTCTTTAACGGCTCGGTCGGCTCGCTCGTCGGCGACAAGGCCATGACCGCGAAGGTTGGCGAGCGCGTGCGCTTGTTTGTCGGCAATGGCGGGCCGAATCTCACGTCATCGTTTCACGTCATCGGCGAAATCTTTGACACGGTTTATCAGGAAGCCGGCTCACAGCCGTCGCACAACGTCCAGACCACCCTGGTTCCCGCGGGCGGATCGGCGATGGTCGAGTTCAAGGTCGAAGTGCCGGGCACTTACATTCTCGTGGATCATTCGCTCTTCCGCGCGTTTAACAAAGGCGCGCTGGGCATGTTGAAAGTGGACGGCCCGGCCGACCAGATCATTTATTCCGGCAAGGAAGTGGACGCGGTTTATCTCGGCAAAGCAGCGGCGGGATCGGCTTCGGAGAAACGCGTCGCCGCGCTCAAGGCGGCCGTGGCCGAGGAAATCAAAGGCAATCCGAAGATCGCCACCTTGACGAAGGAAATTCAAATCGAAAAGGGCAAGGGCGTTTACATGCAAACCTGCTTCGTCTGTCATCAACCCGAAGGCCAGGGCGTGCCCGCGCAGATTCCGCCGCTCGCGGAGTCGGATTATCTCAAGAACATCAGCAATGAAGATGTCATCCGCGGCGTGCTCGCGGGCCGCACCGGCGAGGTCGTCGTCAACGGGAAAAAATACAACGGTGTCATGATCCCGCTTTACTACCTGACCGACGAGCAGATTGCCAATTCGATCACCTACGTCCGCAACAGTTGGGGCAACACCGGCGACGCCGTGTCGCCCGACGAAGTGAAAAAGGTCCGCGCCCAAGTCGCCGCCCCCGCCGCGAATCCCTACGACTGACGGTCATGATACCGCCACGAATCCGCCTGCTCGCGCTGTTCCTTGCCTGCTGGGCTTGCGCCGCGGGCGGAGTCGCTTTCGCCGCGCCGAACGCGCCCCCTGGCATGGCTGCCGTTTCCGGCGGCGCATTCAAACCGCTCTTTCGCTCGCCCACGGACTTCAAGGAAGTCTCTGTCAAAGCGTTCTGCCTCGACATTCTGCCGGTGACGAACGGCGACCTGCTCGAATTCGTCCGCGCCAACCCACGATGGCAACGCTCGCAGGTCAAACGTCTTTTCGCCGACGAATCGTATTTGAAGAATTGGGCCGGCGATCTGAATCCTGGAACGAACGCGCCGCCCGACGCGCCCGTCACTTTGGTCTCGTGGTTCGCCGCGAAAGCTTACGCGCAGTGGAAAGGCAAACGCCTGCCGACCGTCGCGGAATGGGAGCTGGCCGCCGCCGCCGGCAACACGCGGTCCGACGGCGAAAACGACGTGGAGTTCAAACGCGCGTTGCTCGCGTGGTATGCCGCGCCGAGCGCCAGGCAACTCGCGAGCGTGGGGGCGGGCCAGCCGAATTACTGGGGCGTTCACGATTTGCACGGACTGGTGTGGGAATGGGTCGCCGATTTCAACACCGCGATGGTCACCGGTGACGCGCGCGGCGACACCGGACTGGATCGCCAGTTGTTCTGCGGCAGCGGCTCGGTCGGCGCGCGCGACGTGAGCAACTACGCCGCATTCATGCGCTACGGATTTCGCAGCAGCCTGAAGGCGGATTACTGCGTCCACAATCTCGGTTTCCGCTGCGCGAAGGATTTATGAACCGCCCTTGGGCGCATCTCCTCCTTGCCGCAATCCTGGCGCTGACCGCCGGCGCCGGCTGCAACGCGCGCCCGCAAGTGGAAACGGCCAGGGCGGATTGCTGCGCCGGTGCCCTGCCGGCGGCAGCCTTCACCGACAACTCGCTTTACCAGGTCGAGTCCACCTGGACGACCGACGCGGCCACGGCCATGCCCCTGGGCAACCTCCGTGGCCGCGTGCAGGTCGTGGTGATGTTTTTCACCTCGTGCGCGTACGCCTGCCCGATCATCGTCAACAACCTCAAGCGTCTGGAGGCCACGCTGCCCCCCACACTGCGCCCGCAAACCGGCTTTGTGCTGGTTTCCTTTGACGCCGGGCGCGACACGCCGCCCGTCCTGAAGGCGTTCCGGCAAAAGTACGAATTGGACGCCCGCCGGTGGACACTCCTGCGCGGCGAACCGCAGGACGTGCTGGAACTGGCGGCATTGCTCGGCGTGAAATACAAACGTGACGCCAACGGCAACTTCGCCCACTCGAACCTGATCACGGTGCTCAATCCTGAAGGCGAAATTATCCACCAACAGGCCGGATTGCACCCGGACGTCGCGGTCACGGTCAACGCCATGCAACAGGCCTTGGCGGTCCTGCCACCCCCTCCGCCGCCGGCCAACCGCTGAACCAGACATTCTTTCTGGCCGGAGCCGTTGGTTTCGGCTGCCACAATCCGGGGTGAGTTTTTCCCAATTGACGGCGAGCACCGCCCGGTGCCCGGTGGCAAGGTTGGGTGTGATAAAGAAAGTCCTTTTCATGAGTGAAATCGTGGACTCCTTCGAGGTGAAAGGCCGGTTGTGTGAAGTGTTCGTCTCAGCCGACGCCGCGTACGACGAAGCGAAATCACAACTCGTGGTGCAACTCGACGGCGCATTGCGTCCGGCGTCCGGCCAGACACCCGGCGGGCCGGCGTCACGGGACTTGCGGCACTGGCAGGAAACGGTGACGGAGAGTGTTTCCGCCGGGCAGGCAACCGAAGTTGCGCGGGACATTTTCCATCGCTGGGTGCGACAGGTGCGCCAGCGGCTGCCCGACAAAACCAACCTTCAACCCGCCTGAAACCTATGCTTGCGAAATATCATATCGAATACACGATCCGGTTCCGCCGGCACGCGCAGACCAGCCACCATCAAACCGACGACCCGGTGGCCTGCGAAGAATTCCTGACCGAATTGCTCGAACGCGGCTATCACATCGAGGACATAAAACATGAGGGCGTCTCCCTGCCGCGGCACGACTTCGACAAGATGATCAAGGCCGCCGCGGCGCAGTTGGCGGCCAGACACGTCTGTGCCTCGCTCAACCTCAAGCCGGAGGAAGAACGCTTCCGTTTCGGGTTCGCGGCTTGAGCCAGGCCCGCAATTTCCATGAGAAAATCGCTCCTGGCCATCCTGGGCGTTGGTGGGCTGGCATCACTGCTGGCGGGTTGCGCGCCGGACGTGCCGGATGAAATCACGCAACAGGTCATGCAAATCAAACTGCGCTACGCGCAAAAAGCGTTGGAAGGGGTCGCCACGGAAAATTATATTTTGATCGCCACCAACGCCCAGAGGTTGAGCCACCTGAGCCAGACGAAGGGATGGTTCCCACGGCGAACGCCCGAGTATGAAGCCTTCTCCGCCGAATTTCGAAAGCAGGCGGACGCCCTGGCCGCGGCCGCCGAAGAAAAAAATCTGGCCGCCGCCACGGAAGCTTATCACCAACTCACCCTGAGTTGCGTCAACTGTCACAGATATCTTCGTGTTCCAACCGCGGCAGACCGGCCGTAGGGCTCATCTGATAAACGATAGATCGGAGGGACAAGTTACACGAGTCCCCAAGCGGGCCGGCATTTCCTCAGAAGTCAGGGACTCCTGTAACTCGTCCCTCCGGTTCAAGGAGAGCTTCCACGATGCGAACATCGCGCACTGGAACCATGAACTTTGGAGCGCGGCATTTATGCCGCTTCACGAGTCGTGCAGTATGGGACGTCGAAGCGGCATAAATGCCGCGCTCCAAAGCCGGTTCGTGAGGAGGTTTCCATTGTTTTTGGGCCGGGACCTCGGTTACGGCTGTTCCGAATCAAGACGCCCGCAGGTGCTTTTGAAACCACGCCGCCGCCAGCCGCGCGACTTCGGCCAGCGCGCCCGGCTCCTCGAACAGATGCGTCGCGCGCGGCACAATCCGCATTTCTTTTTCGCACCGCAACTGCTCGAACGCATTGCGGTTCAACTCCACCACCACATCGTCCCGTTCGCCCACGATGAGCAGCGTGGGCGAAACGACTCCTGGCAACGCCTCGCCCGCCAGGTCCGGCCGGCCGCCGCGCGACACGACCGCGCCGATGCGCAAGCCGAGTTCAGCCGCGGCCACGAGCGCCGCCGCGGCGCCGGTGCTCGCGCCAAAATAACCGCAGCCGTGATGCCGCGTGGCGGGCTGCGCCGATACCCAGTGCGTTGCCTCCGCCAGCCGGCGGGCCAGCAGGGTGATGTTGAATCGCAGGTGGCCGGTCCGCTCGTCCACGGCTTCCTCGTCGGGCGTCAGCAAATCAAAGAGCAGCGTGCCCAAGCCGGCCTCGCGCAGCGTGCGCGCGACAAATTGATTGCGGGGACTGAGCCGGCTGCTGCCGCTGCCGTGCGCGAACAGGACGATGCCGTGCGCGCCGGACGGAAGTTCCATTTCGCCGGAAAGGAAAAGTGCGCCGGAAGGAATCCGCACCGCACCGCCCGGCTGGGCTGCGCTCGTGGGATCGCGTCGGTCGTTCATCGAGGCAGACGGCTCATCGGCCTGACCGTGCATTGGGCGGCATGGTGCGGCACTCGCCGGCCATTTTGATCTGGCGTTCGCCCCGGTCCTCGCGGATGTCGCGCGATTGCGCAAAATTCGGCGCGGTCTTGCGCGGCTTGCGGGCCAGTTCATTCCGGTTGGCCCCGCGTTTATGGCTCATGGGCTGGTTCATGATTAAACATGAATCCCCTGAGGATTGAGCGCCATCCGCTTTTTGTCAAAAGGCGGCTTTCTCTTGCGGCGGGCCGCGGCGCATCTCAGTTTTCAGGCAGGCTGGCGCCGAGGTTGAAAAGCTCCAAATTCCAAGCTCCAACCTCCAGAGAATCAACAAACAGCAGGTCTCAAAGGTCGCCCGCAGCGTGGTTTGGCATTTGGGATTTAAAAGCTTCTCTGGTGCTTGGAGGTTGGTGCTTGGTGCTTCGCTCACCCCGTGCGCATGGTGTTTGGGTAAGAGAGGGTTTTCGCCGGCCAAAAAAAGGTGATCCTTGGCCAAAGCCCGTGGAGCATCCGGTCGCATTTGCCGCCAACGTGATCACGTGAACGCTGACAACAACAGACTCGCCGTGGCTCCCGGTTCGGCGGATGGAAGCCCGCCACAACTCGAAGGGCTCGTCGCGGAGCATCCTTTTCTGCGGGGCATGAGCGCCCGGCATCTCCAGGTGCTGACTGAGGCGGCGATGCTCTCGCACTTCGAGGCCGGCGAGCTGATTTTTCGCGAGGGCGATCCGGCCAACCGGTTTTATTTGATCCAGGAAGGCAAAGTCGCGCTGGAGTCGGAAAAAACCGGTCAGAGGCCGGTGTTGATCCAGACGCTGGGCGTGGGGGAAGTGCTGGGCTGGTCGTGGCTGTTTCCGCCGTATTACTGGCACTTCAACGCGCGCGCGCTCGAGCCGACCAAGGCCATCTTTTTTTACGGAACGCGTTTGCGCGAACAAAGCGAGGAAGACCCGGTGCTGGGTTATGAACTGCTCAAGCGGATGTCGCATGTCGTGATTCAACGGCTGCAGGCGACGCGCCAGCAGTTGCTCAAGATGGGCGCCAAAAGCGGTTGACGGCCCGAGGCGTTCACTGCGCCGCACCGCGTTCGTACTGGACAGGCGAAGTGTCTGCCCTGCTTTGAACGGCATTGCTGTTCCAAGCCGGAACGATTCAGTTGCGGGACAACCGGCGCGCGGCGTTCACGCCGCTTCACCGCCCGAACGGTTGACAGCGTCGAACCCAAAACGGACCCACCATTCAGTTCGGATCTTGAAGCAGCGTGAACGCCGCACGCCACCCGCTTCGCCAACCGTTCTGCGCTCTCGCCCACTTCGCCGACTGAATCGTTCCGGCTAAGGGATTCCCGTACGGGCATCTTCTCTTTCCCTGATGGATAGATTGGGCCGCCCCCGATTGTGCGACGCGCGCGCTTCTCCTAATTTGTCGTCGTGCAGACAAACAGCGCAAAGCCAGCGGCGGGCCTCCCCGATCGAGGGGAAGCGGACACGCTTCGTTGCCGTCGTTTTGCCCCCGCCGCGGGGCTCTCACCGTTCAACCCACAGGAATCATTATGCGCCCGGATAACAACCATCATCTGATTGACGCCCTCGCCAGTTCCCAGCTTTACCAGGACTACGAACGCGCCTTCAACGAGGCGACCGGCCTGCCGGTTTCGTTGCGACCGGTGGAATCATGGCAGCTCCCGCATCACGGCAGGCGCAATGAAAGTTCCTTTTGCGCGCTCATGGCGCAGAAAAGCCGCTCCTGCGCCGCCTGTCTCCAGGTGCAGGCGAAGTTGTCCCAAACCGCCACGCACGAGGCGCAGACCGTCAAGTGTCCGGCGGGCTTGTGCGACACCGCCGTGCCGGTGCGACTGGGCGAGGAATTGATCGGTTTTCTGCAAACCGGCCAGGTCTTCCGCCAGGCGCCCAGCGCCGCCCAGTTCGAGCGCACGGCCCGGCAAGTCCGGGAATGGGGCCTGGACGTGGATCAATGCCAGCTCAAGGAAGCCTACTTCGACACGCGCGTGCTCGCGCCCAAACAATACGATTCCATGGTCAAGCTGCTCACCATTTTTGCCCAGCACCTCTCGCTGTTGAGCAACCAGCTGGCGGTGCAAAGCGCGAATGCCGAGCCGCCGGTGATCACCCGCGCCAAGGATTTCATCCTGCAGCACCAGACGGAGGACCTTTCCCTCGGCCAGGTGGCCCACGCGGTCAACACCAGCACGTTTTACTTCTGCAAACTTTTCAAAAAGGCCACCGGCATGAGTTTCACCCACTACCTGTCGCGCGTCCGCATCGAAAAGGCGAAAAACCTCCTGCTCAACCGCAACCTGCGGGTCAGCGAAATCGCCTACGAGGTCGGCTTCCAGTCGCTCACGCATTTCAACCGCGTGTTCAAAAAAATCCTCTGCCAATCGCCCACCGAATACCGCGCCCAACTGCCGGCGGCTTGAATGGCGGTCGCGGATTTATTCCGCCTCATTTGCCTCCCGCCCTGGCAGCCCGCTAAAAACGTAGCCGCCGACGTGAGGAGGCGGACAGCACGCGCGCGATTCGTCCAAAATCCGCCTCCTCACGTCGGCGGCTACACCGCGGGGACGGTTTTTCAACGGCCTGCTGACGGTCAGGGCAAGCAAACGGCGATTTGCGTTTGCCAAAAAAGGGAGAGTGCAACTCAGCGGACAAGCTAAGTTTTCATTGAGACCCAACCATCGAAAGAAAGAGAGCGCCCGATGAAAACGACCAGAAGACAGTTCATCAAAACAGTCGGGGTGGCCGGCGCGGCAACACTGCTGCCCTGGCGGGGGGGCGTCCATCGCGTTCGCGCTGACGCGCTTCCGGGCGGCACGCTGGATCCCTGGCTGATTCCGAAATACGCCACCCCGTTGGTGATTCCACCGGCGATGCCGCGAACGGGCAAGATCGTCCAGCGGATGGGCCGGAACATTGATTACTACGAGATTGCCGTGCGGCAATTCCGGCAGGCGATCCTCCCCGCGGGTCTGCCGATGACAACGGTGTGGGGCTATGGTTCCGCCCATCACCCCGGCACGTTCAATTATCCCTCGTTCAGCCTCGAGGCCAAATGGGAGACACCGGTGCGCGTGAACTGGATCAACGGCCTGGTGGACGCCAATGGCAATTATCTGCCCCACCTGCTCGCGGTGGACCCCACGCTGCATTGGGCCAATCCACCCGGCCCGCGCGACGCCCGTCCGCGATTCAAGAAAACGCCGGGGCCGTATCGCGGGCCGGTGCCCCTCGTCACGCACGTCCACGGCGCGCATTCGACGGAAGAGAGCGACGGTTACGCCGAGGCGTGGTATCTTCCGGTGGCGAACGACATTCCGGCCGGCTTCTTCAAGACGGGAACGCGGTACGACCCGTTCAAGACGAAGTTCGAATCGCTCTGGCAACAGCCGTGGGACCCCGGTTCGGCGGTGTTTCAATACGCCAACGATCAACGCGCCGCCACACTCTGGTATCACGATCACACGCTGGGTATGACCCGCTTGAATGTCTATGCCGGGCCGGCCGGATTTTACCTCCTGCGCGGCGGCCCGTCGGACTTGCCCGCCGGCGTGCTGCCGGGGCCGGCGCCGGCTCTGGGCGATCCGCCGGGGCTGAATTATTACGAGATCCCGATCGCGATTCAGGATCGTTCGTTCAACGCGGACGGCTCGTTGTTCTATCCGGGCAGCCGGGAATTTTTCGACGGGTTTGCCGGGCCTTACATCCCGCTCAGCGACATCTCGCCGATCTGGAATCCGGAAACTTTCGGGAACACGATGGTCGTCAACGGCAAGACCTGGCCGAACCTCAACGTCGAGCCGCGCCGTTATCGTTTCCGTTTCCTGAACGGCTGCAACGCGCGGTTCCTGACGCTCAAGCTCGTGCTCGACCCGCTGACACCGCGACCCGCGATGGCGGTGCTGCCATTCACGCAGATCGGCACCGAAGGCGGATTCCTGCCCGTGCCCGTGCAACTCGAACAACTCCTCATGTCGCCGGCCGAACGCGCTGACGTGATTGTGGATTTCACAGGCGCGCCGGTCGGGGCGGAGGCCTACCTCATCAACGAGGGAGCCGACGAACCGTTTGGCGGCGGCGAACCGCCCGACGACTTCGACGCGGCCGATCCGTTCACCACCGGGCAGGTGATGAAGTTCACCGTCGCGCCGCTCACCAGCCCGGACACCAGCCTGCCCGTGGAACAACTGGCGTTGCCCGCGATCACTCCCCTGCCCGCCGCGGTGCGGACGCGACGGGTCTCGCTCAACGAGGAAGACTCCGAGCGGCTGAGGGACGTGGGACCACGGGCCGCGTTGCTGGGAGTCATGAATGCGGTTGGCAATCCCATTCCCCGGATGTGGGGAGATCCGATCACGGAGAATCCGGGCCTTAACGACACGGAGGTTTGGGAAATTTACAATTTCACCGCCGACGCGCATCCGATTCACATCCACCAAGTCCAGTTCCAGGTGCTCAATCGCCAACTGCTGGTCGCCGACGAGGAAGGGATCTCGCTGCCACCCGCGCGGCTGCTCGGCCCGCCCTTCGCGCCCGAACCTTGGGAGACGGGCTGCAAGGACACGGTCATCGCCTACCCGGGCCAGGTCACCCGCATCAAGGCGACCTTCGACATTCCGGGCCAGTTCGTCTGGCACTGCCACATCGTCGAGCACGAGGACAACGAGATGATGCGGCCGATGCGGGTTGGGCCGTGAGGTCATTGGAATCGAAACGAATGAACGACTTGAAATCAATCGCAAAAAATCGAACGAGGTGAATTATGAAAACACAATCGCGTGGTCAGGAAGGCGCCCCCGGGGCTATCCCCGCCGCGGGGAGGTTTGCCTGGAATTCTCGCGAAAACCGCGGCACCAGCGAAGGCTGCCGCAAACGTTGGACACGGCGGGAGGTCTTGCGCGCCGGAGCTGCTTCACTGGGAGTCGCGGCGCTGGGAAAGTTCTCCATCCTGGACGCCTACGGTGCTGGGGGTGGCACGGTAGTTCGCAATCCACTGCGGATTCCGCCGGTTGTCAGCCCGTCTGGGCTTTCCTTGGCATGCGCGCCCGCCCGGGTTGATCTGGGCGGCGGACGGTTCTCGGACGTGCTGGCCTACAACAGCTCCTTCCCCGGCCCCACGATTCTGGCACGGGCGGGAGACCGCGCGACGATCGGTCTTTTCAACGGCCTGTCCGAGATGACGATCACGCACTGGCACGGGCTGGTGGTGGATCCAGCCAACGATGGCGGTCCGCTCCTCACCATCGGGCCAGGGCAGACCTACCAGTACGACTTCTCGATCTGGCAACGGGCGGGGCTAAATTTTTATCACCCGCATCCGCACAAGCTGACGGGTAAGCAAGTCAACCTAGGCCTGGCCGGGGCGTTCATCGTGCGCGACAGCGAGGAGGACGCCTTGGGGCTGCCTTCGGGCGGCTACGAAGTCCCGTTGATTCTGCGCGACGCCAGCGTGGATAAGAACGGCAATCTCCTCTACAACCCGACGGCCTCCGGCTTCACCGGCAAGTTCCCGCTGGTCACCGGTACCCGCGATGCAAAACTGGAGGTGGACCGTGGCGTCTATCGGTTCCGTGTGCTGAACGGGTCGAATGCGCGCGTGTTCCAGATCGCGTTGAGCAACGGCGCGCTGTTCGCGGTGATCGGCAACGACGGCGGATTGCTGGAGTCACCGGCGGCGGTGTCTCAGATATTGTTCGGTCCCGGTGAACGGCTTGACCTGTTGATGGACTTCAGCGGCCTGGCACGCGGGGCCACGCTCACGCTGCGCTGCCTGACGGCCCGGTGGGACTTGCTCCAGTTCGTCGGCACGGGCGTGTTCGGCGTGGATTACCCCCTCCCGGATCGCCTTTCGACGGTGGAACCTCTAGTGGGTCCGGCTTTGCCGACGCGCACGTTTAATTTCGACGGCATGAGCCGCATCAACGGCCTGACCTACGACCCCAATCGCCTCGATTTTCAGGTGCCGTTGGGCGTCACCGAACGCTGGCGTTTCACCACCGGCGGCAACGCGCCGCATCCCGTGCATGTGCATGGCGCCTCCTTCCAGGTCGTCTCACGAACGCGCGGGCGCGGGCAAATCTTCCCATGGGAACGGGCCTGGAAGGACACGGTACTCTTGAATGACCAGGAGATCGTGGACGTGCTCATCCGCTTCAACGCGTACCGCGGATTCTACGTCCTCCACTGCCACCAACTGGAGCACGAAGACTCGGGCATGATGACGAACTTCGAAGTCGTCTGATGCGGTTGAAACCCGCGACAGCACGCGGAGGAAGGCGCGCTTCCATGAGCCCGGCCTGTTTGTGTGGCACTGCCACATGGTCGAGCACGAAGACAACGAAATGGGTAGCATCCCGGCATGCCAGGATACCGGGTTGACTTGGAAGTTGGAATTAACCCGGCTTTGGCCCATACTGGACCGGTTGCGCATGCGCGATTACACGCAAATGTCCAAAGCCGAATTGCTGGAACGGCTGAGAACCTTGGAAGCCCGGCTGTCCGCCAGTGCGCCGGCGCCCTCGTTCACCAAAGAAGAAGGACCCGCCCTGCACGATAGTGAGCAGCGTCTGCGCGCCATTCTCCAGACCGCCGTCGAGGGCATCATCACCATTGACGAGCGCGGCATCATCGAGTCCCTCAACCCGGCGGCAGAACACCTCTTCGGATACAACGCGGCCGAGGTGATGGGCCGGAATGTGAGCGTCCTGATGCCCTCGCCGGATCGGGAGGAGCATGACTACTATCTGGCCAATTATCTCCGGACGGGTCACGCGAAAATCATAGGCATTGGGCGCGAAGTCACCGGCCGGCGCAAGGATGGCACCGTGTTCCCGATGGATTTGTCGGTGAGCGAAGTCAAGCTGGCCGACCAACGCCTGTTCACCGGGTTTGTGCGCGACATCACCGAGCGCAAACGGCTGGAGCAGGAAATTCTCGGGGTCAGTGAACGCGAGCAGCGGCGGATTGGCCAGGACCTGCACGATGGGCTGGGCCAGCATCTGGCTGGCACGGAACTGATGAGCCAGGTGCTGGAGGAAAAGTTGGCCGCGAAGAAATTAGAAACCGAAGCCGCGCGCGCAGGAGAGATTGCCGGGCATGTGCGCGAAGCGATCAGTCAGGCGCGCTCGCTGGCGCGGGGACTCTCGCCCGTGGTGCTGGAATCCGAGGGGCTGATGTCGGCGTTGCAGGAGCTGGCGGCCGGCACGGAAAAAATGTTCCGCATCAACTGCCAGTTCCAATGCCGCCCGCCGGTCCTGATTGGGGACCACGCGGTCGCCACGCACCTTTATCGCATCGCGCAGGAAGCCGTTTCCAACGCCATCAAGCACGGGAAGACCAAACAGGTCGAGATTCGTCTGCAAGCGGCCGGTGAGAAAATCATTCTCATGGTGAAAGATTATGGCGTGGGTTTGCCCAAGATTCTGCCGGAGAAGCGAGGGATGGGATTGCGCATCATGCAATATCGCGCCGGGATGATTGGTGGGACGCTGGTCGTGCAGCGCGACCTGGATGGCGGCACCAGCGTGATTTGTTCCGTGCAGAACAAGCTTGGGCAACGCAACCGCCAGACTTCATGACCGTGAAAAAGAAGCCGCCCGCCAAAACGAAAGTGCTCATCGTGGATGACCATCCGATGATGCGGCAGGGCCTGGCGCAACTGATCCACAACGAATCCGACCTGGCAGTTTGCGGTGAGGCCGAGGACACCCGCGCGGCGATGGCGGCCATTGCCGCCGCCCAACCGGACCTGGTGCTGGCGGACATTTCCCTGCCCGACAAAAGCGGCCTTGAATTCATTAAGGACCTTCAGGCGCTGCACCCCGCGCTGCCGGTGCTGGTGATTTCCATGCACGACGAATCGCTGTATGCCGAGCGGGTGCTGCACGCGGGCGGGCGCGGCTACATCATGAAACAGGAAGGCGGAAAAAAGCTGATGCAGGCCATTCGCCAGGTCTTGAGCGGGCAAATGTACGTGAGCGAAAAAATGTCCGCGAAAATCCTGGAAATTTTCTCCGGCCGCCGTTCCGAAGCCGGCCGCTCTCCCGTCGAACGGCTCACCGACCGTGAATTTGAAGTCTTCCAACTCATTGGCCAGGGACGCGCCACCCGGGAGATCGCCGGGCAATTGCATATCAGCGTGAAAACGGTGGAGGTCCACCGGGTGAACATCAAGCAAAAGCTCCAGGTGGAAACCGTCGCCGAACTCATCCGCCACGCGGTGCGCTGGGTGGAATCGCAAGGGGGAGCGTAGAGGAAAGCAGTCGGGCTGGAAGCGGTTTCACAAATCCGCGCTGCATTGTAGCCGCCGACGTGAGGAGGCGGATTGGGGGGAACAAAAATTAAAACGTCCGCCTCCTTACGTCGGCGGCTACGCCGCTGATGAAACCAATCCTAGGCGATAGCCGTACGCGCGGTCGGGCGTTTGCTTAACGCGAAATGGGTTGCGCCTGATTGTTCCGGCGCCGGCCATCTTTTAAGCTGGCTGCATGAATGCCATGCTTGATCCCCTCGCGGCAGTCGCCTGCCTGCCCGAACCCAAGCCGATCCTCAAGGTGGTGGCGCTTTACGAGGATTTCACTTCCGGCAAGCGGGTGCGCGCCACCTTCAACGCGCTGGCCCGGCAATTCGGACAGGACTGCGACTTTCAACTGAATTTGTGGCGGTTCGATATCCTGCGCCTCCGCCAGGTCGAAGAGATGATCGCCCAGGAAGCGAACGACGCCGACTTGATCATCGTGTCGGCCCGCCACCTGGATTTGCCGGCCGGGTTCAAAACCTGGCTGGACTCGTGGCGGCCGGCGCCCGCCGGGCGCGATCGCGCACTGGTTGCGCTGCTGAAGTTCGACGAAGAGGAAGCGGACTGCCTTTCACCCGCCTATACCTTTTTGAAGAATTTTGCCTGCCGGGCGAACATGAAATTCTTGTCCCAATTTGTTCCCCCGGAGAGTCACGGCGTCGAGTATTCCTTGGAACAAATGGCCCAGCGCGCCAGCCGGACGTCCATCGTTCTGGAAGGCATCCTGCACCGGAGCGACGCGGCGCCCCGCTGGGGCATCAACGAGTAAACCAGTTTTCCGAAAAACCGGGCTGCCGGAAGACACGCACAGTTTGGCGTGGGGGTTAAAAATGAAAACGGCGTGCGCGAATTCTATTCAAGGTCGAGATCGAGTTGATTCGCCAGACGCACGACGTCCTGTCCCGAGGACGGAAGGCAGGGGAGGATGCGGGCGCAGTGTTCCTTGATCCAGGGGTTCGCCTGTGCCCTGGGCTTCAGTCCGCCGTTCAGGCCCAGGAGCGTCTGCCATTCTTCGCGGCAACGCGCGTTGAACTCTTCCAGCAAACAGAGTGGAGTCCCTTCCCGCAGAATCCTTTTCAGGGTCATTGCCAACTCGGCCGCCTCGCACAATCCGAGGTTGAGACTTTGCACACCCACCGGCCCGGTCTGATGGGCGGCGTCCCCCGCCAGCCAGCAGCGCTCCCGGCCAAACCGCTCGGCGAGGCGGTGTTCAAACTGGACCACGGTCGCCCAATCGATTTCTTTCACCCGGTTTTCAAACCAAGGCGCCCGGTCGGCGAGGAACTGGTGCAAGTGGTGCCGTGCGTCTCCCTCGCTCGGCGGATGCTCAATTTCAAACACCTCCCGGTCCTTCGCCGGAAATTCGGCGGTGTCTTCAGCCCCGACCAACTGGAACGTCCACCGGCCGCGCGTGTCGCTCAAAGGCCAAAACACGCTGGTGCTGTTTTTGGCCAGAACCACCCGCGCCTCGTGGTCAAATTTTCCCTCCGCCTCAAACTCGTAAACGACGAAGGTTTCCCGGGCGGCCCGGTAGTCGTGTTCGAGGCCCAGGCACTGGCGCACGTGCGAGTGGTGGCCGTCGGCGCCGACGACGAACGCGGCGCGTGTCCGCACCGTCCGCATGACCTCCCAGTCCATCTCCGGGATGACGTAGCCTTTGGCGGAAATACCCAGCTTGTCCACGTCGGCCACGACCGTGTCCGCCTCCGCTTTCAGGGTCGCCAGACGATGCGACCAGTGGACGTGGGTCCGGGCCGTGCGCTGGAGCCGTTGTTCGAGCAGTTCCTCCAAATCACTTTGGGGCAAGGTCAGCACGAAAGGAAAATCGCCCGGCAAGCTGGAAAGCTTCACTTCGGCGCGACGCGAATCGCCCTCGTAGAAGCCGATCGTTTCGATGCGGCGGCCGCGTTGGAGCAGATCGTCGCCCAGTCCGAGCCGCTGCAACAGATGCAGACCGCGCGGGTGCAGCGCACAGGCGTAGCTGCGCGCCGCCAGGCGCTGTTCCTGCTCAATGATTTTAACCTGAATCCCGCCCTCGGCCAACACGAGCGCGGTCAACATCCCCACCGGACCGGCTCCGACCACCAGAGCCTCACAATGTTCTTCGCTTCTCATAGGCGTTATACCTTTTGTTTGCTGCGCCCGACTGCCCGATTTTAGCGGGGCCTTTGCCGATTTTGCTACGGAGCCAAAGCAAGAGCGCGGAGGCGCCGATTGAGGCCACGTTACGCGGCCCGTTTGTGTTGGAATGGCCCGCCCGGGGGACGCGATCTTTCCTCTGTTTCCATCCGCCGAAGGTAGGCGTAGGGACTGGATTCAAAGGCCTCGGCGCACGATGAGCAACACAGAGTCACGATCCGCTCGCCGGGTCGGAATCGCACGAAACCTTCGGCTCCCGTGAGGGCCTTTCCGCAGACCGCGCACGGCACGCCTCGAACCTCCAGGTCGCTGGCACCGCAATCACTCATGGGATTTCCTGGTTTGTGCCGGATCGGGTACGAAAGCCCAAGGCGAAGGGTTGGGACCTTCGCCTTGTTGCGACGCATTCTTTCGGCGCTTACTTCTTTTCCATCCCTTTCGTCGGCAGGTCGCCTTTCTTGAGCGCGCAGCAGAAGGCATCCTCCGATCCGCACTTTTTGCAGACATGGACGATTACATCCTTGCCCTGTTTGCCCATCCCCGTGCGCGTGGTGGTGGTTTCACATCCGGGGCAAAGGTGCTTCAATGCGGTCTTTGTCGGTTTGCCTCCCGCGGCCAGGATCTGGCCGCCTTTGGCCTCCGTATCCACGTAGGTGACCCAAACATCTTTGCACTTGGGGCAAGACATGACCACCATGTCCCCCGGCTTCACGGCTTGCGCCTCTTCCACCGTCTTGATCGGGTTCAGTTGCATCAGTTTTTGCCCGCCCTTGAGCTGATCGGCGGCCTTGCCGGGCAACACCAGCAAAGCCAGCAGCGCCACGGCAACCGTCACGCCTGACACCTTCGCCAGACGCCTGCCAAGGCCCGTCATTGTTTCGGTTTTCATACGTTAACCTTTCTTTTTGATCTGTCGGTTCTGTTGTTTAGTGAATTTCTTCCACGCTCTCCTGGGCCGGCGGCAGCGCCAGCCGCCACCGGACCGGTGCTTTTGTCGCGTGATGGCCCCTCTCTCACGCCGTCCATCCGATTTATTGAACTTTAATTTCCACCGTTTTGGGCTGGGCCTTTTCGTCCTTGGGCAGATGAACTTTCAACACGCCGTCATGGTATTCGGCCATGACCTTGGCGGGGTTGGTGCCTTCCGGGATCGTGAAGCTGCGTTGGAAGCTGCCGTAGGCGCGTTCGACGCGATGATACTTTTTGTTCTTCTCCTCTTTCTCGTATTTCCGCTCGCCCGTGAGGGAAAGGACGCCGTTTTCCACCGCGACCTTGACGTCTTCTTTTTTCACTTCGGGCAATTCGGCCTTGATGAGGTATTCCTTGTCATCCTCACTGATGTCCACCAACGGCGACCATTCGGCCACCGTCATGGTTTCCTTCTGGCCATCGCCGGCGCGAACGGGCGCGCGGCCAAAGAAGGTGGCCAGACGATCCTGCAACTCGTCCATTTCCTTGAAGGGATCCCATTTGGTAAGTGCGTTCATAGGCTTTTCCTTTCACAAGCGTTTGTTAGATCGCTTCACTGATAATGACGTCCTGCGAGACCGTGCGGGCTGGTCTTGAATTGGCGAAGTTTCGACCTTTATTGCCATTCGTCCCGGCGCCATTAACGGGTTGCGACGCGCACCAAGCCAGGATAAATCAGTGTTTCCATTGTTTGCTTCCCAAGGGCGGATTCCTTCAGCCGCTCCTGCGGGAAGAACGCTCTGCGAGGAGGCACCCGAAGCCCGGTTTGTGCGGCTTTGCAGACCGTCCTGACGACGAAAATCTGATATTGACTATTTCGACCGTTTAGTTATGCTGGCCACCGTTCAAATTCCGACTGTTTTAGAAACGACGTGTTGCTCTGATTTTTATGGGCAAGTTTAGCAGCAGATGGGTTTATCATTTGTTCGGTCTGGTCTTTTCGGTCATGGGCATCGCTTCGGCCTCGGCTCAAACGACCATCGTTAACGTCACTTCCGGCGGCCCGCTCCTCGATGCCGTCGTGGTCGGTGGCGTTACCAACTACACCACCAACACCTTCACGTTCATCGTCCCGAACACTCCCTTGCCGATGCTGGACCTCGATTTGCGAATCTCGATCAGTCACTCGTCTGTCAGTGATCTGGGCATCACCTTACGATCGCCGCAGGGGACGGAGATCTGCGTGGTTCGCAACGCCGACAGGTTCGGGAATAACTTCCAAGACACCTACTTCGACGAGGAAGGCGGCGTGCTCAGAATTAACAGTCTGGACGGAGGCGCGTTTCCTGACCTACCCCCTTGGCCGGGTCCAGAATATCTTTGGACCAACAACGCCATTGTTACGCAAGGGATTCGCTACAAGCCTGAGCTGGGCACCGACAGCCTGAACCGATTTTATGGCGAAAACGCGACCGGAACCTGGGTTTTGTCCGTGATCGACACGATACCCGACGATGTCGGCCTGCTCCTGCGGGCTGGGGATAATCCGGGCTTCCCCTTCGACAGCTGGGGGTCGGCGATAGGCACCCAACTCATCATCACGGTTCCCGAACCGGGAACATTGGCATTGCTCGCCGGCGGCGGGTTGTTTTTGTGGCCGGCCCTGCGCCGCAGATTTTTCCCGTCCTGACCCTGGCTTTCCATCCGGCCGCCTAACAGTTCGAGCCGCTTCAACAGCCGGCATGCCGTTGCGCCCGGCGTCCAATCGGACAAGCGTCCCAGATGAGGCAACACTTCCGGGTTGGCGGGCGAACGCAACAGCGGGTTTCATCGCGCTGTTTGTTAGAAGAGGTTTCATAAGGCCAACCAAGGTGGGGCGAGACTCCGTCGAGCCGTGTCGCAACTCAATTCAAACTCGGCTCGACGGAGTCTCGCCCCACCTTGTGAAGCCGCTGCTGCCGTCCTTCGTTGGAACAAACAAGCGTTCAGCACGGGCGGCGGGATTTTTCTTTTGCCGGCCGGGCGCGATTCTATAATCCCGCCATGCTTCAAAGAACATCCGTCGGCGCGTTTCTGCTCTGGGCGTGCCTGCTCGTTCCTGTGCGCGCCCAGGAATTGGCGCCGATCACGTTCAACCAAAACTTCGAGGGCGGCTCGCTGGGCAGGATCGAGAAACTCGGCGAGACCGTTTTTCGTTGTTACGTGGAGGGACAGCACGACGAACGCGGGCGCAACCGCCAGGCCAGCTGGTATTATTTCCGGATGCACGGCGTCAAGGACCGGGACCTCACGCTGACCCTCACGGATTTTGTGGGCGAGTACAACGACAAGCCGGGCTCGTGCCCGATGAAAAGCGACACCATCCCGGTCTTCAGCTACGACAACGAACGCTGGCAGCATT
This sequence comes from uncultured Verrucomicrobiota bacterium, assembly GCA_964539075.1. GTDB lineage: Bacteria > Verrucomicrobiota > Verrucomicrobiia > Limisphaerales > CAZIFU01 > CAZIFU01. The sequence goes on from CAZIFU010000143.1 coordinate 21,439, forward strand.
TCCCGGCGATGGCGTGGGACGACGAGAAAAAGGAAGCGACGCTGAAATTCCGGCCGCAAGGGGAAATCATCTGGATCGCGCATCTTCCGCCCTACACGCCCAGCCGCTTGGCGCGATTACTGGCGGACTTGGACAAATCTCCGGCGGCCCGGATCGAAGTCATCGGAAAAACTGTGCAGGGCCGCGATCTGCACCTGGTCACGGTGACGGATTTCGCGGGGGCGGACGAGGGCAAGAGAACCGTCTGGCTGCAGGCGCGCCAACATGCGTGGGAGGCCGGCACGTCCTATGTCATGGAGGGCGCGTTGCGATTCGCGGCGTCCGATGACCCCGCGGCGCGCGCGCTGCGGCGGCGGGTGGTTTTCAAGTTCACGCCCATGATGGACCCGGACGGTTGTTTCAACGGCAAGATCCGCTTCAACGCAAACAACTACGATGTGAACCGGCACTGGAACGAGGTGGACCTGCGGAACAAGCGCCATCTGGAACTCATGCCCGAGATCTGGTACGTCAAGAAAGCCATCCTCGGCTGGGTGGATTCGGGCCGCGCCATTGACCTCATGATCAATCTGCACGACACGGAGTCCGCCGAGTTCATGCAAACGCAGGCCGACGACGAAGCCAGCCTGAAGCTGATCCAGCGCCTGCATGAGAACCTGGTGGCCCGGACGACGTTTAATCCGAGCAAGGAAACCGGCATCAGTAAAACACCAGCCGACACCACCAACTCGCTTTATCGGGAGCGGAAAATCCCGGTGCTGTTGATGGAGCAACGGATCGGCTTCAACACCAAATTGGGCCGGCAGGCCACGGCGGCGGACCGGCTCGAGTTCGGAAAACAGTTGATCGCCGTCATGGCCGAAACCGTCCTGGAATAACAGGAATATGAACGTTCAAGACGCGTTAAAATGGCTGGTGTTGCCGGGTGTGTTCGCGCTTGGCGCGTGGACTGGAGAAGAACCGGCCCCCGCTCCTGGGCGCCTGGTTCTCGTGGGAGGAGGCGCGACTCCGCCAGGAATTCACCGGAAAATGCTCGCGTGGGGAGGCGGAAAAAAAGCGAACGTTTTGATTGTTCCTCAGGCCTCGGAAAAGACGGACGCGGGGGAAGCTTCGGCGAAAATATTTCACGAACTGGGAGCGGAGCATGTCACCATTCTGGACCTGAAAGAGCCGCAAGCTGCTTTGGCGGCCGTTCATTCCGCCAATGTCATCTGGATGCCGGGCGGGGAGCAGGCCCGCCTGATGAAGGCGTTGCAGGAAGCGAAATTGGTTGAGCCGATCCGGAATCGATTTGCCGCCGGAGCCACCGTGGGCGGGACGAGCGCGGGCGCGGCCGTAATGTCGCCAGTCATGATTCCTGGCAATCCGGGCAAAGAAGACCTGCAGAACGGCATCACGCCGACCTCGGAAGGGCTGGGGCTTTGGCCAGAGGTCATCGTGGACCAACATTTCGTCAAGCGGTCGCGGTTCAATCGTCTGCAGAACGCAGTGCGCGCTCATCCGAACCTGCGGGGCGTTGGCATCGACGAAGCGACCGCCGTCCTGGTGAGCGGACGAACATTCGAGGTCGTAGGCCAGAGCACCGTCACGGTGATTGATGCGCGGCAGAAATCGTCTGCAAGACCAACAGCCGCCGAGCAGCCCGGACGGGCCGTGGAGATGGTGTTCGAACTTAAAGCCGGCGGGAAGTTCGATCTTGACCGCGGAATTTTGGCGCCGCCGGAAGCGCGCTAGAAATCAACCCGGCCCGGGATTGCGCCGCCAGACGTAGCGGAACATCAGCGTGCGCAGCACCGCGGTGAACGGGATGGCGAGCAGGCCGCCCAGAATGCCGCCCAGCAATGCCGTGCCGACCATCACCGCGATGATGATGGTGAGCGGATGCAGCCCGACGCGGTTGCCGATGATCCGGGGCGAAATAAAAAGGCCGTCGGCCGATTGCACGAACCCCAACACCACCAGCACGGGATGCAGCCAGTCACCGAATTGAACGATGGCCAGGACCACGGCCGGCAGGATGCTGATCATCACTCCCAGGTACGGCACGATGCCGAGCAACCCGGCGACCACGCCTAACAGTACTGCGCAGTTCAAACCGAGGGCCAGGAAGCCGGCCGTCAGCAACGCGGCGTCGCACAGCGCCACGAGGACCTGCCCGCGAAAGAACACCACCAGACAGTCGTTGATGGACTGGAGCACGAAGACGATTTCTTCCTTGAGCCGGGATTCCTGGAGGGGCAGGTAATCGGGCCAACGCCCTTGAATGCCCTTTTTTTCGAGCAGGAAATAAAACGTGTAAACCGGCACCAGCGCCAGGCCCGCGACCAGCCCCGCCCAGGAAGCCACTTTGCTGAGTTGGATGAGAATCCAGGTGGAAACAATCGGCAGAGTTTTGGCCAGCCAGTTTTGCGCCGCTTCGCCGGACCCGGAATCCCACATCTGTCTGGCTCACGCGCCTCACGGCAAGGTGGCCAGCGTTTCGCTCAAGGCGGCCCGCAGCCGGGCGGCGTAAATGGGCACCTGGTCGGTCAATTGCCCCGCTTCGACGATGAGTCGGGGAATCACGGTGAGCGCCAGAATCAGCACCCACAGCAAGGCGAGCAGGAAAACCAGCAGGATGCCGCGCCCCCGGGGAATTTTTTTACGCTCCAGAAAATCAACGACCGGATCGAGCAGGCAGGCCAGGATGCCGGCCAGGGCCAGCGGCAGCAACACGGATGACAACCGGTTCACCGCCCAGCCCAACGCCCAAAACGCCAGCCCCAGCAGCGTGAGCAAAACGCCGAGGGCCAGGGTCAAGAGGGAAAACCAAAGAACGCGGACTTGTTTTTCCGTGGGTGAGGGAAGGTCCATTGCGAAATTCAAACACGATTGGGGAACATCCGCCCAGGCGGGCTGCCCGGGATCAGCTCTGGCCAAGTTTTTTTGATTTCTCCGCCGCCGCGCGGACCGCATTGATGAACGCGCTGCGGACCTTGCCTTTTTCCAGTTCGTGCAATCCTTCGATGGTGGTTCCCCCCGGACTGGTGACCATGTCCTTGAGCGCGCCGGGGTGCAAGCCGGTTTCCAGCACCATTTTCGCGCTGCCCAGCACCGTCTGCGCGGCCAGTTTCAACGCGACCTCGCGCGACAAGCCCGCTGCCACACCGCCATCGCTCAACGCTTCGATCATCAGGTAAACGTAGGCCGGTCCGCTGCCGCTCAGGCCGGTCACGGCGTCGAGGAGGGATTCCTTGACCTGATAGGCCACACCGAGGGCCGAGAACAGTTTCAAAACGAGCTGGCCGTCCTCCGGCGTGGCCGATTTACCCAGTGCAAAGGCGGTGGCGGAGGCGCCGACCAACGCCGGCGTGTTGGGCATGACGCGGATGACGCGCGCGCCGGGGGTTAATGCGCCTTCCAATTTCGTGAGCGTGACGCCGGCGGCAATTGAAATCAGCACGTGTTGGTCGGTGAATTGATCGCGGAATTCCCGCAACACCTCAGCGACCTGGTCGGGCTTGACTGCCAGCACGAGCACGCCGGCGGATTTCAGCACCTCGGGATTGTAAGCGGTGGTTTTGGCGCCGATCTGTTTCGCGAACTCCGCGCGCGCGGAGTCGAGGGGGTCGCTGGCAAAAATTTCCGCCGCCGTCACCAGCCCGGCGCGAACAAACCCCCTGGCCAGTGCCGAGGCCATTTTGCCCGCGCCCAGAAACCCGATGGAAAGTTTGGCAGCCATGCCGAAGTTGTAACAGGTCGCCGAGGGAAGCGAAAGGCAAAATGGCCCGGCAGAATTGGCCAGGTCAACCGCGTGGCCAAAAGCGCAACCAGGCGCGCTGCGGTGATTGAATCAACATGTCCCGCAGCAGGTCTTCCATGCGACCGGCCGCCGGCTCTTCCAGCCGCCGGGATAAAACAAACGTCACCAGATATGTCAATGCCACTGCCGCAAAAAAAATGGTGAACCGGTTCCATTCCATGCCGAGCCAGTCCGCCTGCCACGCCCGGAGCGTGTCCATCAGCAGTCCCCAGAGGATGGGCGTCAGGCCCAGTGTCAGGTTTTGCACGACAGAAAAGATGGCGAAGAAATGGCTGCGGCCCATTTCTGGAATGATCACCATCGCCAGCCGCGTGTTCGCCATGGAGAGGAGGGCCGCCGCCAAACCCATTAAAAATTCGAGCAACAAGACCAGGCCAGGCCGGGACGCAAACAAGTGACCGGCCAGACCGACCCAACCGATTAAAATCACGAACCAGGCCAGCAGCGAAAAAGTGAGCACCGGTTTGCTGCCGAAACGGTCCAGCCGCGAACCGAGAAACCAGAGACTGCTCAGGCCGCCAAGGTAATAAGTGGAGTTGACCAGCATGATGCTTCCTTCGGACATCCGGGCCTCCGATTTCAAGAACACCACGACGAATGCAGCCAGACCGCCGAAGGCAACGGCCCAGCCGACGTTCATCCAAAGCAGTTTGCGAAACGGCTGGTACCCTGCAATCGCGCGCCAGGGCACTGGGGCGGTTGACGCTTTTGCCAATTCCGGGGCTTGAACCTCCGGAATCCGCTTCAGGAAAAAGAGGCTGATCACACCCATCACCGCGCTAAAGGCGAAGGCCGCGGCAAATTGCCATGGTTCCGATTGTCCGCTCAGGCATAGTGCGGCAAGCAGAAAGGCCAGGCAACTGCCGACATTCACAAAGGCGGCCTCGCGCACCAGGTATTTGCCCCGAACCGAAGGAGGCACCAGAGAAGTAATCCACGGCAACCAGGCGCAGCTTGAGATGCCGCGCGATAGATTGAACCCGAACAAAAGCACGAGGACCAGGGCCAATTGATTCGTGGCGTCAAGAAAGCGCCCGGTTAATGGCACCAGCGCGATCCCAAAAATAAATGCGACCCTCACGCCCCAGCCGCCGAAAACGAACCTTTTGTAGCCGACGCGCGGAACGTAACTGGCGGCAGGGATCTGAAGGATGACCAACATCGGCATCATGCCGGCGATGATACCCAGAACAGTAGAACCTGCTCCCAACATTTTGGCATAGAGCACCATCGGACTGGTTAGAACAATTTGAAAGGAAAGCGCGTTGAAAGTAGCGAACCAGAAGGCGTTGTTGATCCCTGATGGAAAAGCCCCGTTAGCAACACTTGTTTTTATTACTGCATTGACTGACGATTCCATCAACTCTGGCTCAGTTCGCCGCTATTCACCGTCAACAGATCATTTCAACTCAGACCGTCACACTTCACGCGGCTCTTAATAGTGTTTGCAAGTCTTTCATTACCATCACATTATGTCTATTTATAAATTTCCTAGTTTCCGTTTTTTGGACCCCTTTTCATCCAGACCATAAGTATACTCAGGTCGGCGGGAGACACACCTGAAATCCGGGAGGCCTGACCCAACGTCTCAGGCTGAATTTTGGTCAGTTTCTGGCGAGCCTCAGTCCGCAGACTGGGGATGAGTTGGTAATCAATCCAAGCCGGTATAATTTTGTCTTCGAGCACCTTAAAGCGCATCACTTCAATTTCCTGGCGCTGGATATAACCGGCGTATTTAACCTCGATCTCGACCTGTTGAATTATTTCCTGGCTGATAGATTTGTTTTGGTTTGGCAAGTCCGCGTATGTGACTTCAGGGCGCTTTAGGATTTGAGCCAAAGTATCGGTGCCGTTACGGGTCAAGTGCAGACGGTTGGTTTCTTCTTCGATGGCGAGCTTCTTTGACAGGTATTGCCGGTGCTTCCTTTCCGGCAGCAATCCAACTTCGTAGCCTAAACCTGAGAGCCTCAGGTCTGCGTTGTCCTGGCGAAGCAAGAGGCGATATTCAGCCCTGGAAGTGAACATGCGATAAGGTTCGACAGTTCCTTTGGTTACCAAATCATCAATCAGCACCCCGATGTATGCCTGATTTCTCCGAAGAATTACCGGATCCAAACTTCGACATCGCCTGGCCGCGTTGATGCCTGCCAGCAAACCTTGGGCAGCCGCTTCTTCGTAACCGGAGGTTCCGTTGATTTGACCGGCAAGAAATAGGTTGCGACAAACCTTTGTTTCGAGGGACGCGTTCAATTGGGTTGGGAAAACAAAATCATACTCAACGGCGTAGGCTGGTCGAATTATCTCCGCGTTTTCACACCCGATTATTGTTCTCACCAATTCGACCTGGACCTCATAGGGCAGGCATGTTGAGAAACCATTGACGTAGATTTCTTCGGTGGCGATTCCTTCCGGTTCGAGGAAAATCTGGTGCCTTTCTTTATCGGGATATTTGACTATTTTGTCTTCGATGGATGGGCAGTATCTTGGTCCAATGCCTTCGATAATCCCCGAATACATGGGGGATTTGTGCAGGTTTTTGCGTATAATGTTTGCGGTATCCTCGGTGGTGAACGTAGTGTGGCAAGGAAGCTGTCCGCCCGCTTTATCCAGAATAGAGCCCGGAGGATATTGACCGTTTGAACCCACATTGTGTTTTGATCGGCCCACCGATTGTTCCACGTGGAACAAATCATCTTTCCAATAAGTAAAAAATGGCACTGGTTCGTCACCTTTCTGAACTTCCGCTTTTTCAAAGTTTATGGAACGGCGTGAGAGGCGTGGTGGGGTTCCCGTTTTCAAGCGACCAAGCTCCAGCCCAAGTGCTTTAAGAGATGCGGACAGTCCCACCGCCGCCGGCTCTCCTGATCTTCCGCCCTGTTGTTGGTTCCCCCCTACGTGCATGAGTCCACGAAGAAATGTCCCTGTGGTTATGATCAGTGTTTGCCCCAGATACTGAACACCCAAGGCCGTTTGTACGCCGGAAACTCGACCGCCCTCTTGCAATATGGTGAGAACCTGCCCTTGTTTTATGTCCAGGTTCGCCTGCCGTTCACAAACCCACTTGAGCCGGAACTGGTATGCCTTTTTATCGCACTGCGCCCGTGGTGCCCAAACCGAAGGGCCCTTTCTCGTATTCAGCATCCGAAACTGTAAGCCTGTCATGTCGGTGGCTAAACCCATTTCGCCTCCCATCGCATCAATTTCTCTCGCCAAGTGCCCTTTTGCCAAACCGCCTATCGCCGGATTGCATGACATCTGACCGATCGTGTCGGCATTGATGGTCAGAATCAAAGTTTCACAACCCATGCGTGCTGCTGCCAATGCCGCTTCAACTCCGGCATGTCCGGCACCTATAACGATAACGTCATAGCTTTTTTGGTAGGTAAACATAAAACTATATCGCTTTAACGTAGGTTTAGCAGAACGATGTGGCGTCAATTCCATTTCTGATTCCAAATCGAGCATTGGCCGCCATGTGTTCGTGTAGCTTGAACACCGTTTCAGAGTTTTTAGGCTCTCCAATTGAAATTGTAACATGTTCAGCCATAAGTTATTCCATATTGTTTTCTCCAAGACATTCCGCCACTTTGTGCTGTAAGCGGACAACAACAGCTTCAGCTGCCTTTTTCCCTCTTTCGACACCGGGTTTATGGTAGGCGCTGACGTTGATTAATGAGGCGTAAAACCCAACCACCCGCTCATACAGAGCCAGCAACACTCCTATGGTGAATGGCGAAACGTCTTTGATGGTCAGGGTGACGGATTCGCGTCCTTTTTGATAAAAGGCCTCTCGTGTCCCGAATAGAAATCCGTTCAAATAATCTCCGGATGTAATATTTTCCTCGACGAAGACCGCATCTCGATCACGGTCCATTAAAACCTGGATATAAGTCGCAAAAAATTGCTTGTTAAATATATAAGATGTTGAACATAAGCGTGTTGATCAGTTGAGCCTTTGTTCCAGTAAACCGTAATTCCTTGATTTACCAGGTTCCCATCCCAATCAGATTCTTTCCCCAACGATTCCATAACAAATTGCTGAAGGTACTTGGAAAACAGCTCCAGCCGAACCTTATACGGCAAAACCACCATATCCTTATCACTCTTGCCGTTGCCGGCGTGAAATAGCATCAAAGCCAATTGTGCCGCGGGGTTGGCTCGCGTGTCAGGGTTTCGAGTTATTTCATCACACCGCCGCGCCCCGCGAATCATCTCGTCCGCGTCTATTCCCTGGAGCGCGGCAGGCAGCAGTCCGACGGCCGACAGCTCACTGGTTCGCCCCCCAACCCTATCCCACATCGGGAAGGAGGTGATCCACCGGTTTTCAGCGGCAAATCTGTCCAAAGCGCTCCCCGCGCCGGTGACGCAAACAGCATGCTCGGCCAGTTGGAGGCCTGCTTTTTCATAGGCCGCACGGGCTTCCAACATGCCATTCCGCGTTTCTTTGGTGCCGCCGGATTTGGAAATCACGATGCAAAGCGTCTGGCCTAACTCACCGCGCAGTTGAGCGAATACTTTGTCCATGCCGTCGGGGTCGGTATTATTGAAGAAATACACTTTCAATTTGTCTTTAAGGGGTTGCCCCAAAGCGTCGGCTACAAACTGCGGGCCAAGCGCAGAACCGCCAATCCCGATCACCAGCACATTCTTGAATGCGCCTTCGGCTCCCTGGATTGTTCCAGCGTGAATCTGAGCGGCAAACTCCCTGATCTTTTTCAACGTGCCCTCAATTTGTTCGCGAATCCCCGCGGAAGGAGCCAGGACGGGATTTCTAAACCAATAATGTCCCACCATCCGGTTTTCGTCCGGGTTGGCGCCCCCCCCTTTTTCCAGGCTTCGCATGGCCTCGTATGCCTTCTGCATTCGCGGCTCCATGAGGGCGAAATAATCATCCGCGAAATTCATCCGGCTCAGACCAACGGCCAGGCCGATGGCGGGATACTCGGAATAATATTTTTTGAACCGCTCGCAAAGCCGGGCGTTGGATAATTTCATAAAAACAAGCGCAGCCTAACCAAAAAAACGGCCGGATTAAACAAGGAATTTGTCCCGGTTGCCTGGCCCGCTGCTGGCGTCAGCCGGAGCCGCCACTTTTCCCGAACAACGTTTTCTGCAATCTCCGGGCTTTACAGAACGGTGTTTTCTTTTAGACTGCACGGGTGCACGCGCTTAAAAACAGCAAGCTCTTCGGCGGTCTGCTGGCGGTCGAGCTGAGAAAGCTCGAACAGACCACCCAGATGCGGAGCTTCCGGGCCGGCCAACAAATTTTCAAGGAAGGCGATCCGGGCGATGGCCTTTTTTTGGTGACCGAAGGACTCGTGCAAATCTCCGCCGTCCTGACCCAGGGTGAGCGCCGCATATTGACGCGGGTCGGGCCGGGTGATTTTTTTGGTGAAATGGCGGTCCTCGACAACGAACCGCGTTCGGCTTCGGCGTTGGCCGAGATGGACAGCATCGTTTACTTCATTCCCAGCGGCGAACTCATCCCCATCCTTGAGCGAACGCCCAGGATCGCCGTCAGCCTGCTGCGCGAATTCAGCCAGCGGATGCGCGACTTCGACCGGCTTTACGTCCAGGAACTCATCCAGGCCGAACGCCTGAGCATGGTCGGCCGCTTCACGCGGTCCATTCTCCACGACATCAAAAGTCCGCTCACGGTCATTTCGATGGCGTCGGAAATGGCCTACACCATGAACTCCACGCCCGACGCGCGAAAAACCGCCAACCTGCGCATCCGCAAACAGGTGGACCGCTTGAGCAACATGATCAACGAACTGCTGGAATTCTCGCGCGGCTCCAGCAGCAACATGGTCCTGGCCTCCACCGATTATTCGGCCTACCTGCGGCAGTTGATCGAGGAAATCCGGCTCGAAGTTTCCGCCCGCGCCATCGAGATCGTCTGTGAAAACTCCATTCCGAAAATCAACCTGCTCCTGGATCCGCGCCGCTTGACCAATGTTTTCTTCAACCTCGTTCACAATGCCGTGGATGCCCTGCCCGACGGCGGCAAAATCATTTTCCGTTTTGCGACCAGCAAAAAATATCTCACGACTGAACTCGAAGACACCGGGCAGGGGATTGCTCCGGAAATCGCCAACCGCCTGTTCGAGCCGTTCGCCACGTTTGGCAAATCCCAGGGCACCGGCCTCGGTCTTACCATTTGCAAAAAAATTATCGAAGACCACCACGGACAGATCAAAGCGATCAGCAAACCCGGTCGCGGTGCGATCTTTTCCCTCACGCTGCCGCTCAACCAACCCTAGTCATGGCAACCCGCGCCCCCGGCCTTTCTCGCCTGGCCTTTCCCCGCCGGAACCGGCCGGGCGGTTGATTGCCGGAAAACCTCGCGGGCGCCGTTGGCATGAATCGCATCCGACTCCTTCCCGAACACGTCGCCAACCAGATTGCCGCCGGCGAAGTCGTCGAACGCCCGGCCAGCGTCGTCAAGGAACTCGTGGAAAATTCGCTCGACGCCGGCGCGCAGCGCATCATCGTTGAAATCCAGGCGGGCGGCCGCAGCCTGGTCCGGGTGACCGACGACGGCACCGGCATGGGCCGCGACGACGCGCTGCTATGTCTGGAACGCCACGCCACCAGCAAGATTCAAAAGGCGGAGGACCTCCATGCGATCGCCACCATGGGCTTTCGCGGCGAGGCGCTGCCCAGCATCGCCAGCGTGAGCCGTTTCACTCTGACCACCCGCGAGCGCGAAAGTCAAAGCCCCGAAGCCACGCAAATCATCATCAGCGGCGGCAAAATATTGGAAGTCAAACAGGCCGGCGCGCCGGCGGGGACTTCCCTCGAAGTGCGCCAGTTGTTCTTCAATCTCCCCGCCCGCCGCAAATTTCTGCGCACCGAAGAAACCGAGCTGGCCCAAATCCATCACTATCTGACGCTCGCGGCGCTGGCCCACCCGGCGGTCGCCTTCACGTTCACGCACAATGGAAAAACGCTCTGGCAACTGCCGGCGGTCAAGGCGGCCGACCGCTCGCTGGCCTTGCGCGAACGTCTGCGCGCCCTCGCCAGCGGCGAAGAACCCTCGCTGGCCGTGGATGACTCGGCGGAAATCCAGCGCCTTGACGAAGGCGGCGATTCCGAGGACGCCGCGGCCGCTGTCGCTCAATCGCCAATCCATTTGTGGGGCTTCATCGGCGCGCCCGGAGTTTCCCGCTCCACCCGCGACCAGCAGCATCTCTTCGTCAACCGCCGGCCGGTGGAAAATCGCGGCCTCAACTACGCCCTGCTCGAAGGCTATCACAACGCGCTGATGAAAGGCCGCTACCCCGTCTGCTGTCTGTTCCTGGAAATTGATCCGGCCGAGGTGGACGTGAACATTCATCCGGCCAAACGCGAGGTGAAATTCCGCCGGGAACGCGCCGTGCGCCAGTTCGTGGCCCAGGCGGTCCGTGATGCGTTGCTCCGTTTTCACTCGGCGCCGCCGGCCACTGTCCAGTCCAAAATCCAAAGCCCTAAACCCAAAGGTGAAACCCGGCTATTCGCGCCGCCAATGTCATTGCCGCCGCCGTTGCCGCTGCCGTCCACCCAGGCGACACCACTCGCCACCGAACTGCCGTTTTTTTCACCGCCAGAACTGCCGGCACGGGCGCCCTCCTGCTTCCCGCAAAAGCCCGGGCAACCGCCGTTGAAGATGGGTTTCGCCGCTGCGCGCCCGCTCCCGTCGGATATTCCGCCCGCGCTTCCCGCCCCGCGCCCCGCGCCCACGACCGCCGTGCCGCTGCTCTCCGTGCCGTTGCGCCTGCTCGGTGTCATCGGCCGGCTTTACGTCGTGCTGGAATCCGACCGTGGCCTGGTGCTGCTCGATCAACACGCCGCGCACGAACGCATTTTGTACGAGCAGATGCTCAAGCGTCTGGAACACGGCCCCGCCCCTTCGCAACAACTGCTCCTGCCAGAGACCGTGGAACTGCCGCCGCGTGACGCGCAATTCCTCCGCGAACAACTCCCCCTGCTGACGCGCCTGGGCGTCGGCCTGAGTGAATTTGGCGAACGCACTTTTTTGCTCGATGCCTTGCCGCCGTTTGTGAAGGTCTCCGATGCCCGGCGCTTTGCGCTGGAGTTGGTGGATGAATTGAAAGCCGCCGGTCAGGAAGTCAATGCCTGGCGCCTGGGCGAGCAGGTCGTCGCCAAAACTGTCTGCCGCCACGCTGTCAAAGCCAACGATCCGCTGGCCGGACCGGAGTTGGAAAATCTGGTGAACGATCTCCGCCAATGCACGATGCCGTACACCTGTCCGCACGGGCGCCCGACGATCATCGAAATGAATTTTCGCGAGCTGGAAAAAAAATTCGGCCGGACGCAATAGCAGTGCAGGCCGCCGTATCCGCGAGTTTGGAGTTCAAGCTTCAGCTTGTTTGGCTGTTTTTAAGTTCTTTTTGACGGAGCAAGCTCAAGCTTGGACTCGGAACTTGCGGGCACGGTTGCCCGCACTCCCTTCACGTCGCGGCCTCGCCCGGTGAGGCCGCTGTGCTGGCCGGCGTCAGCGTGCCCGGCGGCACGTCCTCGATCCGGGCGTTCTGCTGCAGAAAATCCAGCACCTTGGCCACGAGGAGTTGCTCCTCGATTTCCGCGTAGCCGTGGCGCTCCTGCAAGAGCTTCGCAAACTTGTCCACGCGCATCTGGTTTTGCTCCGCCAGAAAATAAATCCGCTCGGCCAGTTCCTGTTGCTCGACCTTCAGGCCTTCCTGCTGCGCGATGCGGTTGAGGAGAAACGTCGCCTTGACGCGCTCCCGGGCGCTGGCGCTGGCGAAATTGTAAATCTCCTCCTTCTGTTTCTCGATCATTTCCTTGGTCACGCCGCGCTGCTGGTTCTCGCGCACCAGGTCATAGACCACGATCCGCGTTTCCGCCGCCAGCATGGACTCCGGCAGGTCAAACGTCGCCGCCGCCAGCAACGCGCCCGCGAGCTGGTTGCGGATGTTTTTGGTTTGTTTGAAATCCAGTTCGTTCTGGAGGTCGCGCCGGATGCCTTCGTGCAATTTCTCCAGCGTTTCCGCGCCAAACGACTTCGCGAACTCTTCGTTCACCTCCGGCAACACCCGCTCCTTGACCTGGACCACCTCCACTTCATAGACGCCCTTGCGGCCCGACAATTGCGGCGCCACGAAATCCGCCGGAAAATCCACCGTCACCGTGCGCCGGTCGCCCGCCTGCGCCCCGGCGAGCTGCCCGGTGAAACCGGGAATGAACGAATTCTTCTCGAGGCGCATCCAGAAATTTTTCTGCTCCGTCAGGCCGCGCGCCGTCGGGGCCGTCGCGGTGATGGGCTTGCCCTCGCAGGTGCCGGTGTAATTGACCACCACGAAATCGCCGGCCTGCGCGGGGCGGGCCACGTCGTTGTAGGCCGCGCGTTGTTCGCGCAGCACGTTTACCGCGCGTTCCATGTCGGCGTCCATCACCGTGAGGCTTTCGCGTTTGACCGGCAGGCCCTTGTAGGCGGGCAATTCAAACTCCGGCGCCGTCTCGATCGTGGCGGCAAATTGCAGCGACTGTCCGCGGCCGAACTGGATTTCCTCGATGTCGGGACGGCCGACGACCTGCAGTTTGTGCTCCGTGAGCGCGCGGCGGTAGGCGTCTGGGATGAGCTTGCGTTTGACCTCCTGATCAATGTCCGTCGCGTAGCGTTGCAGCACCATCTGGCGGGGCGCCTTGCCCGGCCGGAAGCCCGGCAACGCCGCCTCGCGCTGGAACCGCCGCGTCATGTCTTCAAACGCGGCGTCCACCGCCTGGGCGTCGAGTTCGACCCGCAGCAGTTTTTTGCAGGGCGCCAGATTTTCCAACGTCACATTCACAGGCAAACCTTTCCGTCAGTTGCTCCAACCGCTTCGTGCTTCGCCGGCGGAGTTTTCGCAAAAGCGAGTCGGAGAGCGTAGGAAACTGCGCCGGAGGCGTCAAGCTCGCCGTCAGCGGGGCGGTATCTTCGGGCGCATCTCACTTTCTGGGCACGAGATGAGCGAAGCACCAAGCTCCAATCTCCAAGCACCATCCCGATTCCGAATCGGGACAAGTCTCAAACATCAAACAACGCTGCGGACGGCCTTTGAGGCTTGGGGTTCGATGTTTCTCTGGAGGTTGGTGCTTGGGATTTGGAGCTTTCGACCTCCGGCCAGTTTTGAATTGGATTTTCCAGCACGGCTGGCTATGCTGGGTTCATGCCTGAGAAGAAATTGAGCGAAGTCCCGCGCCCGTTGCGCGAGTTGTATGAAAAGGGGCGGGTCGCCTTGCAACGCAACAATCTGGATTATGCGGTGGCGATTTTCGGACAGGCCCTGCTCACCGAGCCGGGCTTCTTCGAATGTCGCGAGGCGTTGCGCGCCACCCAGTTCAAAAAGGCCGGCGCCCACACAGGGTTTTTCAAGAAAATGCTCGGCGCCGCCAGCGGTTCCCCGTTGCTGGCCAAGGCGCAAATGACCCTGCGCAACAACCCGCTCGAAACCCTCAACACCGTCGAACAAATCCTCAACAACGATCCCGGCAATTCCGGCGCTCATAAAGTCCTCGCCGAAGCTGCCCTCGCGCTGGACCTGCCCCGCACGGCCATCCTCTCGCTGGAAATCCTGCTCAAAAACTCGCCGCGTGACCGGGAACTGACGCTGCTGCTGGGCGACGCCCTGGCCCAGGCCGGGCAAATTCCACGCGCCGAGGACGTGCTGGGCGAATTGTTGCGCACGCGGCCGACCGATGTCGAACTGGCCCAGGTTTTGAAAAACATTTCCGCGCGCCGCACGATGGATGAAGGGGGCTACGATGAACTGGCCGATGGCAAGGGTTCCTACCGCGACGTGCTCAAGAACAAGGAGGAGGCCATTTCCCTGGAACAGGAGAAACGCGAAGTCAAAACCGACGACCTGACGGCGCGTTTAATCACGGAAAACGAAGTCCGGATCACCGCCGAGCCGAAAAACCTCAAACTGCTCCGGTCCACCGCCGAACTCTACACCCAGAAAAAGGAGTTCGACAAAGCGCTCGAATACTACCAGCGCATCATCGCCATCGAGGGGGCCAACGATCCTTCGCTGGAAAGCGCGATCACCGACACGACGCTGCGCAAGCTTGATCAGGCGCTGGCCCAACTGGACCCCAATGCCCCCGAGCACGCCGAAACCGCCGCCCGGCTCAAATCCGAGCGCAACGCCTTGTTGCTGGAGGCCACCCGGCGCCGCGCGGAAAAATATCCCAACGATCTGCAAATCCGTTTCGATCTCGGACAGATTTACTTCGACACCGGCAAGATCACCGAGGCGATCCAGGAATTTCAAAAGGCCCAGTCCAACCCGCACATCCGCATCCAGGCCATGAGCCGGCTGGGCCAATGCTTCGCCCGGCGCGGCATGAACGACCTGGCGGCGCGCACCCTGCAAAATGCCATCAAGGAAAAACCGGGTTTCGACGACGAAAAGAAGGACCTGATTTACGCGCTGGGTTGTGTGCTGGAAAACATGGGCAAGCCCGAAGAGGCCATCGAGCAGTTCAAACACATCTACGAAACCGACATCGGCTACAAGGACGTGGGGGCCAAAGTGGACGCCTATTACGCCGGAAAATCCTAGTGCGGGATGCTTTCAACCAAAAACCTTGAACCTTGAACCTTGAACCTTGAACCTTGAACCTCGAACGTCGAAGTGACCGGCGCGCGAAACCCTCGAAATTGGATGTTGGTTGTTCGATGTTGAATGTTCGCCCGGTAAATCCTCGCAGTGCGCGCCGGACCGAATGACTGCGGCTAGGTGGCTTTGTGCGCCAGGGCCAGTGTCGGGCGGACGGAATGCTCCCGGGCCGCCAGTTGCCGGCGCAGCCGGGCGCGCAGCCGGATCAATTTCTTCCCCGAAATGCGCAGCCGCCACATCGCGCGAATCGTGTCCGCGTTGTACCGATTGAGAAAATGGAAGCGGTCCAGATCCTGATTGAATTCCCCGCTGTCCGTCGCCAGGCCGACGCGCTGGATGGTTTGAAAGTCGAGCCGGAAAAAACGGGGGGCGACGTGGCGGATCAACCACGCCACCAGCAGCGTGTGAGGATAAAGCGAACGCCAGAAGACCTTCGTCTCGTAGTCTTCCACCGGGCAATCATGCACTTCGCAAAACAAATCGCGGAACGTTTTCGGCCACATACAAGACCGAAGGGAGCAATCAAGATGCCACGAAAAACAGACCCTCGCCACTCGTGCCTCAAATGAAAAATCCGGCCGCAGAACTAAATCCAGGCGGCGAAACGTCCGGTTTTTGTCCTCTGAATTCCGCTTTTTGGACAGCCGACCTGGCCGTTTGTCACCACGCATTGGAACCATGAATCGGCTACGTTGGCGTTTACGCTTCAGAGGCGGTGTGAAAAACCCCCTCGTGACGGTTTGTCCTCGTCCTCGTTCTCGTCCTCGATTTTTCACGGGTTTTCGAGGACGAGGACGAGGACGAGGAGGATGCGGCGTTGGGGCAATTTTCACAAAGACTCTTCAGCGTGCGCCCGGACAAGCTAAAGCTTGAACTCCAACGGCGGGATCACCGGTCCCGCTGAAGCAGATGGGCCGCGAGCGCTTCCAGGGCTGGCGCCCGGCCGCGGAAGATTTTCAGAGCGCCAAAGGCCCGCTGCGTCAGCCGCCGGGCAATGCGCCGCGATTCCTCGATCCCCACGATGGCCGGATATGTCGCCTTCCGCGCCGCCGTGTCCTTGCCGGCAGTCTTGCCCAGTTGCTCGGTCGTCTGCGTGACGTCGAGGATGTCGTCAATGATCTGGAAGGCCAGCCCCACGTGGCAGCCAAAATCCGTCAGGGCCTGAAGCTGTGCCGGCGAACAATTGGCGCTCATCCCGCCCAGCCGCACCGAGCAGCAGAGCAGCGCCGAGGTTTTGCGCTCGTGAATATATTTGAGTTGCGGCGCAGAGATGTTTTTCCCCTCCGCTTCCAGATCGGCCACCTGCCCGGCGATGAGTTGCCGCGAGCCGGCGGCGTGCGCGAGCTCGCGAAGAATCCGCCGGTGAGAATAGCGCGGCCACCCGCGGCAATGCGCGGCGATTTCAAAGGCCTGCGTCAGCAGCGCGTCGCCGGCCAGGATGGCGATGGCTTCGCCGAAAACCTTGTGATTGGTCGGCTTGCCCCGGCGGAAATCGTCGTCGTCCATTGCCGGCAAATCATCGTGCACCAGCGAGTAGGTATGGATGCATTCCACGGCGCAGGCCAGGGGCATCGCGTCCGGCTCGCGGCCGCCGCAAGCCGCCGCGGCCGCCAGGCACAGCGCTGGACGCAGCCGTTTGCCGCCGGCAAAGAGCGAATAACGCATCGCTTCGTGGATCGTGGCCGGCCCGGTCGTCGCCCGGGGAACAAAGCCGTCGAGCGCGCGATTGACCGCCGCTGTGCGCGTGGCCAGGTAGCCTGGCAAATCAAAACTCGAGGCGTGACGCGCGCCCGCGCTCGTGGCGGTTTTCGACATGGCGTGAATTTGTAAGGAAACCGCCCCGTCGGCGCAAGCGCGGACTGGGTTAATAAGGTGGGGCGAGACTCCGTTGAGCCGTGATCCTAACTGCACGGACTTGGCTCGACGGAGTCTCGCCCCACCACCGGAGAACGGTTGACTCTTGTCAGCTCGTAGCCGCCGACGTGAGGAGGCGGATTCGCGGCAGGTATGCAAGGCTCCGCCTCCTCACGTCGGCGGCTACCACATTTAAATAGATGCGTCCTGGAATTATTCCCGGTTAACACTGACCCGGCCGGCGGGCCAATTCAACCGTTGCCCGACAGACGCCGGAAAATTCCAGTCCGCTTCATTCACCGATTGAAGTTGGACCGGCGCGCGCTCCGCCGCCATCGCCACTACTTGGGGGACATCCAGAACACGCAGCACGTTCAAGTAATCCGGCCCCGCCTGATGCGACGCCGGGAGGCCCCGCAGTTGCAGGCCGGCCACGGCCGGTTCGAAGAGCGAGGCATACAGAACGTTGACCGCCATGGAGCCTTGGGTGGAAAGTTCCAGCGAAATTTTTTCCAGTCCTTTCACCGCGCGCAGCGCCTGCACGCCGCGCCGGATGTCCCAGACGCGCATCCCGTCCAGCGTCTGGCCCAGCAGCATAAAACGGCGTTGCACGTGGGGCTTTTCCTTGGCCGTCGGGTTCCACGCCGTCAAACCGATGCCGCGCGGAGCCAAGCCAGCCAACATCACGTCCCCGCTCTGAAGCCGCCGCTTCCATTCGGCGAAGCCCGGCCCGTCCGAAACCGCGGCCGATTTATTCGTCGGGATGATCGCCGCCACTTCGATTTCCGCCGCCAACTGCTTTGCGAACCCGGCCTGGAGTTTGCGCAACCACGCCGACCAGTCCGGGTCGTCCCAAATTTCAAGCTCAACGCGTTTCGGTTGAGTTCGTTTTGAACTTTGCGCCAGGTAAAGCCGCAGCGGAACGTGCTCCTGGCTGCTGAAATCGAACGCCCGCAGCCGCACGCCGTCCGTTTCAGCATCGAAAGCCTGGCGGACTTCCAGCGGGTCCGGCTCCGTGGGCCAGCCGCGAAAACATTTCTCCTGGAGCGCCAGCCGCCAGCCGTCGCGCTGCTGCGCCCAGTCCGTCGCGTTTTCGGGAACGGCCGGCGCCGGCGCGCGCGGGACAAACGTCTCGTGAATCTTGGTGACCCGTTCATCGGCGGGCAGGGCCGTGAACACTTTGAGCTGTTCCGGCTCGAAGAATTTGGTGGCTGCCATTTCGATGACAAGATCCTCTCCCTTGAGATGGCGGTTGAACCAGCGGAAGACCGGCACTTGCAAATCCTGCGTGTCTTTGTGCGGCCCTTCGGTGATGAGCAGGCCGAAATTGGTGCTCGCGCCGTAGAGCCGGTAAATGTGGCGGACTTTTTCGTGGAGGCGCTCGACGCCATCGAGCGGGAAGATCGCGTCCTTGTCGCTGTTGCACAGCAGCAAGGGGCGCGGCGCGATGAGCGCGGCCACTTGCGGATAGTCCCACCGATAGGTGTTCACCATGAACATGCAGTCGCAGTGGCCCTGCACGGTGCCGTCAATGACGTGGTTGTGCAGATCGGTGATGCCGGCGACCGGCGCGGCCACCCTCACGCGCTCGTCCAGCGCCGCCACCCACCAGCTGTACGCGCCGCCGCCGGAACGGCCGGTGATGCCCAGGCGGCGGCCGTCCACTTCGGGGCGCGATTGCAGGTAATCGAGCGCGCGGATGCCGTTCCAGGCTTCGACGCCGGCGGGCGTGTAACCGCGCGAGTTCCACCACCACATGCCTTCCCGGTAAGTGCCGTGGTGCAGCCCCTGAATTTCGCCCAGTTGAATCGTGTCCATGACGAGGCACACGTAACCGTTGCGGGCAAACCACTCACCGTGGTGCTGGTAGCCGGTCTTGTTGCCCAGGCTCACGCCATCTTTCTTCACATTCGAATGGCCACAGACGTAGAGCACGGCGGGCGCCGGCTGGTTGAGGTTTTTAGGCAGGTAAAGATCGGCGGTGACGTAAAGTTGCGGCAGCGACTGGAAATGGAGCTTCTCGACCGTGAACAGTTCGTGTTCAATTTTGCCGGTGATCACCGGGCGCAACTCCGTGCGCGGCGGCAGTGGCGAGAGGCCGAGCATCTCGAACAACTGCTGGCGATAGGTTTCGCGGCGGGACTTCCAATCCTCGAGCGTTTGAATGTCGGACAGGCAGGCGCGGGTGAGCTTGTCGGTTTCGGCGCGAAAATACTCCGCCAGCAGGCGGTCACCCGGCGTGGGTTCATTCCTCGCCGGCGTAGCCGAGGTGTCGCGCAAGTCAGCCGCAACCGGCAAACACGCCAAGGACAAGCACAGGAACCATTGCACTCTCATGGGAACCGGCGGGATGATGCGTTTGACCGTCCGCCCCCGCAAGTCCTTTCAAGGGCGCCACAAGCCTGGCAGCGCGGCCTCATGCGGGATTTGTCTCTGGACGCTGGGCTTCCCATTCTGCTACGTAAATCGCGCATGTCTTTGTTTCCGTTTCTTCGCCGGGCTGCCGCTCTGGTTGTTTTCCTGGCCGGATGTTGGACCGGGGCGGCGGCGCCCAAATTCTCCACCCCCTTTGACCAGAACTTCCCTTTCCAAACCGCGTGCATCGGTTCCAAATTGCAGACCAACTTCGCCGGCCGCGTCGGCCCGGACGGCAAGCCGGTGCTCGATCCGAACGGCCGCCAGGTCATTGACGGTTACCTCACCCCGGCCGAGAACACGCACAAAGCCATCGCCCTCAAGCTGGGCAACGATGCCTCCCTGCTCTTCGACACCGACCTGTTGCGCGTCTCGGCCGGTTGGACGGGGAACTACCTGCGCTTTCACGGCGTGGCGTTTGACGGCGTGCATGGCGGCTGGTCGCTCATCGGCGGCGAGCAGCAGTTCGGCTCGCCGACGATGCCCGGCTGGGCCGACGCCAACGGCACTTTCAAAGACCCGCGCCCGGAACCGTTCGGGCCGCTCCCGGCCAGCCACGCGCGTTGGAATGGACTCTACGTGGTCGGCGACAAAGTGGTGCTTTCCTACACCGTCGGCGAAACAAAAATTTTGGAATATCCCAAGAGCGAAGTCCAGGGCGGCCTCATCGGCTTCGTGCGCAATGTTCAAATCGAAAAAACCGCGCAACCGCTGAAGATGCTGGTCTGTCGCGTGGATGGCGGCACGGGAACGGCGGATGGCCAGAAGGCGCTGCTGCGCGATCCGGGCGGCTCGGTCACGGCCGTCGGCCTGGCTGGCGCGCCCAAAGGCGCCATCCTTTCAGTTGAGTCGCAAAATTTCGTTGTCCTGAAAATTCCCAAAGACACGCCCGCCGCTCTTTTCAAGCTGGTGATTTGGAAGGGCAGCCCGGCGGACCAGGGGAAGTTCGCCGCTTTCCTTTCCGGCAAGGCTGAAATGATCCCCTTCGCCAAAGGCGGCCCGGCCCATTGGCCGCAATCCGTGGAAACCCGCGGCGTGCTGGCGACCAACCGCACGCCCGACGGCGCCTACGTGCTGGACCAATTGACCCCGCCCCTGGAAAATCCCTGGAACCGCTTCGTCCGCCTGAGCGGGTTGGATTTTTTTTCCGACGGCAAACGCGCCGCGCTCTGCACCTGGGACGGTGATATCTGGATTGTCTCCGGCATTGACGACACATTGGAGAAGCTGACCTGGAAACGCTTCGCCTCCGGCATGTACGAGACGCTCGGCCTGAAAATCGTCAACGACGTCATCTACACTTCGGGCCGCGATCAGCTCACCCGCTACCACGACTTGAACGGCGACGGCGAAGCGGACTTCTACGAGAACTTCAACAACCAGGTCACTTCCTCCACCGGCTTTCACGAGTTCGTGTTCGACCTGGAAACCGACAAGCTCGGAAATTTTTACTTCGCCAAGGCCGGCCCGGTGCGTTACGGCGGGCGTGGTTTCGGCGGCGATCATTACGGCACCATCACCGCCTGTGCCGGCACGATCATGAAAGTTTCGCCGGACGGAAAAAAACTGGAAGTGGTCGCCACCGGTTTCCGCGCGCCCAACGGCATCAGCGTCGGCCCCGACGGCCAGCTCACCAGCGGCGACAACGAAGGGACCTGGGTTCCGCAATGCCCGATCAACTGGATCAAGCCCGGCGGTTACTACGGAGTGAAAGAGACCGCGCACCGGCCGGTGTTGCCCGAACGGGACAAGCCGCTGTGCTGGCTGCCATACGGCACGTTCGACAATTCCGGCGGCAGCCAGGTCTGGGTGACGAGCGACAAGTGGGGGCCGTTCGCGGGCGAGTTGCTGCATCTCTCCTACGGCCAATGCGCCCTCTTCCTCGTGATGAAGGAAAGCGTCAAGGGCCAGATGCAGGGCGGTGTCGTGCGCATCCCGGTCAATTTCACTTCGTCTGCCATGCGCGGCCGGTTCAATCCCCGCGACGGACAGCTTTACGTCACCGGCCTGTTAGGCTGGCAGACCAAAGCCGTCAAACCCACGGGCCTGGACCGGGTGCGCTACACCGGCAAGCCCGTTTACTCGGCGGCGAAACTCAAAGTCCTCAAGGATGGCGTGCAATTGACCTTCACCCAGCCCCTGGACGCGGCGGCGGCGGGCGATCTGCAAAATTATTCCGCCCAGCGCTGGGACCTCGAAACGCATTACGTGGATGACAAGGTG
The DNA here is from genome assembly GCA_964539075.1 of uncultured Verrucomicrobiota bacterium. GTDB lineage: Bacteria > Verrucomicrobiota > Verrucomicrobiia > Limisphaerales > CAZIFU01 > CAZIFU01. The sequence continues at coordinate 43,357 of CAZIFU010000143.1, forward strand.
GTCGAGGGGCGCATCGTCCGCGCGCCCAATTTCAATCCGCTCAATTACGGCGGCCACGAGGTCCTGCCGGCCGATCACTTGAAGATCGGCCGCGAAACGGTGAACATCACCGGCACAAAACTCTCCGACGATGGCAAGACGGTGACGCTGCAAATGGCCGACTTCAAGCCGGTGCAGCAACTGATCATCAAATTTCTGCTCAAAGCCAGGGACGGCACGCCCATCGAGCAGGAAGTGGCACAAACCATCCACGTCCTGCCGTGAACCGGCAGTTTGGAGTTCAAGCTTTAGCCGTAACTATTCAATGCAACCACGAATGGACACGAATACACACTAATAAAAACGGGCCTGCACAGTCCTTTTGCCCGAGCCAGTTAACTCCACCGAACCGTGAGCGCCACCAAGACGGACAGAACTTGCCGTCAGCCAATCGGATTCGTGTTCATTCGTGTCCATTCGTGGTTCTCTGCTGAATTGTTACTACTTTAGCTTGTCCGGACGCACGCTGAAGCGTGAACTCGGATCCCAGCCGGTCAGGGGGCGGACGGTTTCGGGGCTTGCCTTGAACAGCAAAGTTCACCAGTCTGCTGCCCGCAAAACATGACGAAAAAAGCGCTCATTACCGGCATCACCGGCCAGGATGGTTCGTATCTGGCCGAGTTGCTCCTGGCCAAAAATTATGAAGTCCACGGCATCATCCGGCGGGCCAGCACCTTCAACACCGGACGGCTGGACGCGATCTACGCCGATCCGCATTCGGGCCAGAACCGGCTTTTTTTGCACTACGGCGATTTGAGCGACGCCAGCGCGCTGGCGCGGCTGATCGGCAAGATCCAGCCGGATGAAATTTACAATCTGGCCGCGCAAAGCCACGTGCGGGTGAGTTTCGACAGCCCCGAATATACCAGCGACATCACGGCCCTCGGCGCGGTCCGGTTGCTGGAAGCCATTCGCGAAACGGGCATCAAGCCGCGGTTTTATCAAGCCTCCTCCAGTGAGATGTACGGCCTGGTGCAGGAGGTGCCGCAAACGGAAAAGACCCCGTTTTACCCGCGCAGTCCTTATGGCTGTGCCAAGGTTTACGCCCATTGGATCACCGTCAACTACCGCGAATCCTACGGGCTGCACGCCAGCAACGGCATCTTGTTCAACCACGAATCGCCGCGCCGGGGCGAAACGTTTGTCACGCGCAAAATCACCCGCGCCATCGCGCACATCAAGGCGGGTCTGCAGGACAAGCTCTACCTGGGCAACCTCGACGCCAAACGCGACTGGGGTTACGCCAGGGAATACATCGAGGCCATGTGGCGGATGTTGCAGCAGGAGCAACCGGACGATTACGTTATTGCCACCAACGAGACGCATTCGATCCGCGAGTTTTTGGACGCCGCGTTCGGTTACGCGGAGTTGGACTGGAAAAAATACGTGGAGATTGATCCGCGCTACTTCCGGCCGGCGGAAGTGGATTTGCTCATCGGCGATTACAGCAAGGCCAGACGCCAGCTGGGCTGGGAACCCAAAACCAAATTTGCCGGACTGGCAAAACTGATGGTGGACGCCGACATTCAACTCCTGAAGGACCATCGCGAAGGCCGCATTCAGATGAGGGGCTAGCCCGAATCGAGCGCCGCCATTCGCCATGCCGGAGTATTCACTCATGCCGCGCGCTCTCATCACGGGAATCACCGGCCAGGACGGATCGTATCTGACCGAGTTGCTGCTTGAGAAGGGTTACGAGGTCCACGGTGTGGTGCGGCGCACCAGCAGCTTGGACCGCTCGCGCCTCGTCCATCTTTATCAGGACCCGGCGATTTACGACCGGCGGCTCTTCCTGCATTATGCCGACCTTGATGATCCCACCACCCTGCGCCGGGTGTTGCACAAGGCTGAGCCGGATGAAATATATCATCTGGCGGGCCAGAGCCACGTGGGCCTGAGTTTTGAAATTCCCGAATCCACCTGCGAACTGACGGCCATGGGGACGCTGCGCCTGCTGGAGATGATCCGGGATATGCCCATCCCGCCCAAATTATACCACGCGTCCACGAGCGAAATTTTCGGCCACCCGGCGCTCGCGCCCCAGGACGAACAGACGTCCTTCGCCCCGGTCAATCCGTACGGCTGCGCCAAGGCGTTTGCCACCCAGATGGTCCGCATCTACCGGAAAACCTTCGGCTTGTTCGCGTGCAACGGCATCATGTACAACCACGAGTCGCCCCGCCGCGGCGAAAATTTTGTGACGCGGAAAATTTGCCGGGCCGCCGCCGCCCTCAAGCTGGGAGGGCAGACCGAACTGGTGCTGGGCGACACCGCGGCGCGACGGGACTGGGGCGACGCCCGTGAATATGTGCGCGGCATGTGGCTGGTGCTCCAACACCCCACGGCGGAGGATTTTGTTTTTGCGACCGGCCAGTTGCACAGCGTGCAGGACGTGGTGGAAACGGCTTTCGCCGCCGTGCAGCTCGACTGGCGGCGGTTTGTCAAACAGGAAGCGCGCCTGATGCGGCTGGCCGAACCGGAGAACCTGGTGGGCAACGCCGCCAAGGCGCGGCAATCGTTAAACTGGCAGCCCCGCACCAGCTTTGCCGAACTGATCACGCAGATGACCCGGGCCGAACTGGCGGCGCTCTCGCGGCTGGCTTGACAGCCCGTTGATATAGTAGCAGCCGAGGTAACGAGACTCTGACTTCCCTTCTTCTTCAGAGGAGATTTGAGCCTCGTTACCTCGGCTGCTACAGGAGATGGAGTTTTTCAACGGCGTTTTAACCGTTGAGCTTTAAGAAGTCCGCGTAGGCCAGTTCGATGCCCCGGGCCAGGTCAATGTGCGGTTTCCAGCCCAGCGCCAGCAACCGGGAACTGTCCAGAAACTTTCGCGGCACGCCATCGGGTTTGGTCGCGTCCCAGATCACCGTTCCCGCAAACCCGACGATTTGCTGCACGAGCGCGACGAGTTGTCGGATGGAGAGGTCGCTGCCGTAGCCGATGTTGATGAATTGTTCCTCGCTGTAGGATTGCATGAGGAACACGCACGCGCGGGCCAGGTCGTCCGCGTGGAGAAACTCGCGCAACGGCTCACCCGTCCCCCAACAGGTGACGCTGGGGGCTTTCGCCATTTTGGCTTCGTGAAATTTCCGCAGGAGCGCGGGCAGCACGTGCGAGGTTTGCAGATCGTAATTGTCGTTCGGCCCATAGAGATTGGTGGGCATCACGCTGATGAAATCGCAGCCGTACTGGCGGCGATAGGCCTGACAGAGTTTGATCCCGGCAATTTTCGCCACCGCGTACCATTGGTTGGTCGGCTCCAACGGCCCGGTCAGGAGATATTCCTCCTGCAACGGTTGGGGCGCCAGCCTGGGGTAGATGCACGAGCTGCCCAGAAACAACAGTTTCCTGACCCCGGCCCGCCAGGCGCCATGAATGAGGTTGTTTTGTATTTGCAGGTTTTCAAAAAGAAATCCGGCCGGCTGCGCGTCGTTGGCCTGAATGCCCCCCACTTTGGCGGCGGCGACAAAAACGTATTCCGGCTTTTCCGCCGCGTAAAAATTTTCCACGGCGCCGGCGTTCAGCAGGTCCAGTTCGGCGCGGGTCCTGCCCATCAACCGGGAATACCCCTGCCTTTGTAATTCCCGCCAGAGCGCGCTGCCCACCATACCCCGGTGGCCGGCCACATAGATGCGCGCGTCTTTTTTGAGTTCCATCAAGCGGAGTCTAACCGCGACCCCGAATGCGCGGCAAGCCTCGCGATAAAGCCGGCGTTTGGAGTTCAAGCTTTAGCTTGTCCGGGCGCACGCTCAAGCCTGGTCTGCAACCGTCAGGCGGTTCATGTGTTCAATATAGAAATGACGCGTTTGGGATTGTCCAGATATCGGCCAGCGCGATGGAAATGAGACACGCTTGCCGCAGCGTTGGCCCGCGATCCGGCCGCGCGCCCGGAACGGACTGCGAAAAGGCCCGATTCGGCGGGTGGCCGGAGGCCCATCCAGGTGTCCTCCGGGTTGGCACTTCCATTGCTAGATATCGTTCAACATTGCGGTTGGTAGAAGGCAATCAGTGAACTAAAGTCGTACTAATAACAACCCGCCTTCTGCCGGGTTCACGACCGCATAGAAAAGAAAGTAAAAAAAAGTATGAAAATCAACTCCTCATTCAAATCAGGCTTCACCCTGGTTGAAATCATGATCGTGGTGGCCATCATCGGCCTGTTGGCTGCGATCGCGATTCCCAACTTCGTGAAGGCCCGCACCACAGCGCAGAAAAACGCCTGCGTCAACAACCTTCGCCAGATTGACGGCGCCAAGGAACAGTGGGCGCTGGAAAACAAGAAGGCGACCGGCGACACCGTGGCTGACACTGATGTGGATCCCTACATCAAGGGCCTCACGGCGAAGGCCAAGGCTTGTCCGGGTGGCGGCACGGTGTCCCTGGCCGCGATCGGCACGAACCCCTCCTGCACACTTGCCTCTTCGGGGCATTCGCTCTAATCTGATGAATCGTTAATCAGATCAGAACCGAAACACTAAACGAACATAGTAGGATAGGGTACTAAAATGAAAATCAACTCCTCATTCAAATCAGGCTTCACCCTGGTTGAAATCATGATCGTGGTGGCCATCATCGGCCTGTTGGCTGCGATCGCGATTCCGAACTTCGTGAAGGCCCGCACCACGGCGCAGAAAAACGCCTGCATCAACAACCTGCGCCAGATTGACGGCGCCAAGGAACAATGGGCGCTGGAAAACAAGAAGGCGACCGGCGACACCGTGGCTGACACTGATGTGGATCCCTACATCAAGGGCCTCACGGCGAAGGCCAAGGATTGTCCGGGCGGCGGCACGGTGACCCTGGCCGCGATCGGGACGAATCCGTCCTGCACGCTCTCGGCCTCGGGGCATTCGCTCTGATCCCCCTCCTCTATGAGCTAAAGGCTTGAGGTTTATTCCTCAAGCCTTTTTTGATTAGAGGCTCCGTCATGAACCGGGAGGATACTCTATGCGCACTCGCCCTGTCTTAAGTTCGGGTTTTACGCTGGTGGAAATCATGATCGTGGTGGCCATCGTCGGTCTGCTGGGTACCATGGCAATGCCCAACTTCCTCAAAAGCCGGACGCTCACGCAGCAAAATCTTTGCATCGAGAACCTCAGCCAGATCGAGTCGGCCAAGCAGCAATGGGGCGTGGAGGTCGGAAAAGCGGAAGGCGATCTGCCCACGGACAGCGATCTGTTCGGCGTGTTCCTTTATCTGAAGAAAAGGCCGCAGTGTCCGGGAGGAGGCACCTATGCCTTGTCCCCCATCGGCACGAACGCCACCTGCACCATCACCGGCCATACCTTGTAAGTCTTCCTGCGAAGAAGGTGGCGGTAACCCGGGCGCCCTGCGCCCGAGCCGCCACCTTTCCTTTTCCACCGGTCCAGGCCCGGCTCCGCCATCACCGCAACCGAAGGAGCGCGGCGTTCACGCCGCTTCATCATCCGAAAAATCCTTGGGGTTGGAGTTTTCCAAGAGTGCCAAGCTGTCGAGCGGTGAAGCGGCGTGAACGCCGCGCTCCCTTGCCGCTGGAAGAATTCTCGCAGATCGCGGACATTTCGGGCAATTACTCAGGAAACCCATCTTGCGCGCCGCCGCGAAACGGAATAGAACAGGGCCGTTCAAATCCGCGGGTCAACCGGGACAACGCCTGACATCTGAATGGACGCCATATTGAAGATCGAAAACCTGCGCGTGGAATACCGCACCCGCGAGTTCGGTCAGCGCGTCAAGACGGCCGTGGACGGCTTGAACCTCACCGTTCAGCAAGGCGAAGTCTTCGGCTTCCTCGGCCCCAACGGCGCCGGCAAGACCACCACGATGAATGTGCTGCTCGGTTTCGTCCACCCCACCGCCGGCGCCGCCTGGCTCTTCGGCGTCAACGTCCGCGAGCCGATTGCGCGCCAGCGCATCGGCTATCTCCCCGAACTGACCTATTACTACAAATTCCTGTCCGCCGAGGAATTGCTGCGCTTTTATGCCCGCATCTTCCGACTGCCCGCCGCCGAAGCCCAATCACGCATTGACGCCGTCCTCAAACTGGTCGAACTGAACGATGCCCGCCGGCGGCCCATCAAAAGTTATTCCAAGGGGATGCAGCAACGCGTCGGCCTGGCCCAGGCCCTGATCAACAATCCCGACCTGTTGATCCTGGACGAGCCGACCAGCGGCCTGGACCCGCTGGGCCGCATGAAGGTCCGGGAAATCATCCAACGACTCAAAAACGAGGGCAAGACGGTCTTCTTCTCGTCGCATGAGCTCGGCGAGGTGGAAACCGTTTGCGACCGCGTCGCCATCCTGCACCAGGGCAGGTTGCTGGTCGAAGGCCGGGTGGCTGATCTGGTGCAACAGCATCAGGCCAACCTGGAACAGGTGTTCCTGAAAATCATCGGCTATTCCGCGCAACCATGAACATCATCCTGGCCCTGGCGCTCATCGTCATCAAGGAGCTGTACCGCCGCAAGGATTTTTACGTCCTCTTTATTCTCACGGCGCTGATCACGTTGCTCATGGGGTCGGTCAGCTTCTTCAACGACGACAAAATTGTCCGCTACCTCAAGGAACTCTGCCTGCTGTTGATCTGGATTTCCGCGCTGGTCATTGCCATCACCACCGCCGCGCGGCAAATCCCCGCCGAACGCGAAAACCGCACCCTCTTCCCGCTTCTGGCCAAGCCGGTCACGCGCGGCCAGGTGATCCTGGGCAAATTCGCCGGGTGCTGGCTGGCGTGTGGACTGGCGTTGCTGGTGTTCTATTTGTTTTTCGCCGTCATCAGCGCCTCCCGACAGCACGACCTGCCGTGGGTGAATTATTTTCAGGCTTTCTGCCTCCATTGGCTGATGCTGGCGATCGTGGTGGCCATGAGTTTGCTCGGTTCGCTGGTCTTCGCCGCGCCGTCCTCCAACGGCACAATTTGTTTTGTCGTCGCCGCCGGCATTCTGCTCATTGGCCGCCACCTCAACAAAGTCGCCCTCCAGTTCGCCGAGCCTGCGAGTTCCCTGGTGTCTGCCGTCTATTTCGCCATTCCCCATCTGGAACTCTTCGACGTGCGCGACCTGGTGATCCACGACTGGCCGCGCGTGCCCTGGACGATTTGCGCGCTGGCCGCGCTCTACGCGGCGGCCTACACGGCCTTGTTCCTCGTCGCCGCCTGGTCGCTCTTTCGCCGAAAAGCATTAAATTGATCCCATGCCTGCGCCTTCGTTGCTCTTGTCGTTATTGTTCGTGCTCTGCTTCGGGCTGGCCGCCCGGCTGGTGCCCTGGCACCAGAGTTGGGAGGGCGTCCGCGCGCAGTCCGGCAGCCTGCTGGCGGTGTTGCTCGGCGACAGCCGCCGGCTTTTTGCCAACCACTTCTTCGTCAAGGCCGACGCCTATTTTCACAGCGGCTTTTATCCCGGCATTTTTGACGACCGCCAGGCTCACCAGACCCCGCACGTCGCCGAAGACGCCGGCGCCATGGAGGGCCACAACCAGGGGGAAGGCGAAAGTTTTCTCGGCCCGCCCCGCGACTGGATTGACCGCTTCAGCCGCCATTTTTATCCCTCGCAGCACACGCACCTCGACGAGGGCGGCGCGCAGAAAAACGCCGCGGACAAATCCCGGCCCTCGCCCAGCCCCGAGCGGGAAATCCTCCCCTGGCTCCGCCTGTCCGCCGAATTGGACCCGCAACGCGTCGAGACCTACACCGTCTCCGCTTACTGGCTGCGCAGCCGCCTGGGCAAGGTGGACGAAGCCGAGCAGTTCCTGCGCGAAGGGCTGCGAGCCAACCCTGACAGCTTTGAAATCCTCTTCGAGCTGGGCCGGGTGTTATACGAGAACCGCAAGGACGCCGCCCATGCCCGCAACGTCTGGGAACTGGCCCTGCGGAAATGGGACGAACAAGAGGCCGGCAAAGCCGATCCCAACATCTTCGCCCGCCAGCAAATTGTTGGTTTCCTGGCCCGGCTGGAGGAAGGCGACGGCCGCTTCGAGCAGGCGCTCGCTTACCTGGAGATGCTGAAAAAAACCTCGCCCAACCCGGCAGCCGTGCAAAAGCAGATTGATGAATTGAAAGCCAGGTCGGCCTCACCCTCCCCACCCGCCAAACCCTGATTCCGCAAGCCTCGTAGCCGCCGACGTGAGGAGGCGGATTCGGCGGGAGTTTGTAAAGGTCCGCCTCCTCACGTCGGCGGCTACGAGGCGGATGCAGTTCTAATGGGTGTGTGAAACTTGGTGATCAAGCCTTCTCTTTGCGCCCCAAAAACAACCAGGCCGCCACACAGCCGATCAACGCGGCGAGGGACAGCGCGGCCCCGGCGCGAAAATTCCAGTCCTCATAAACCAATCGCACCTGCCGCCGGCCCGCCGGAACTTCCAACGCCTGAAACGCATGGTTCGCCCGCCATAACGCCGTCCGTTGTCCGTCCACGTAAGCCGTCCAGGGATGGTAATAGGTCTGAGCCACGACCAGCAGCGCCGGTTGTGCGGCCTCGACCTCGCATTCCACCCGGTGCGCGGAAAATTTCTGCGCCGTGATTTTCACCGCCGCCGCGCCCGCAACAGTGACCGACGCTTTGGCCGCCGGCGGCAGATAGACCACCTGGCGCGCGTCGAAATCGGGTTGCTGCAAGGCGCGCAAAGTTTCCGCCGCCGCGGCGAACACCGGTTTTTGCCCGGCAGTGAAGAGTGGCAGGAAACTCGCGCGCGGCGACCACTCCACGACTTTTCCCGGCGCGGTCGCCTGTGCCACGCCGAGAAAATCAGCCAGGCGCGGCAGGTCCGTCTCGGGCGTGGCGTATTGCAGGTCCTGCAATTCGCGTTGCCAGCGCAGTTGCAGTGTCGAGGAACCGTTCACCTTGGGCGCGCCTTCCAGCAGGTTGAGGTTCGACCAGAGCGCCAGCCGTTTGCCGATGAAATCGTTTTGCGGATCAGGCACGCGGCTTTGCAGCAGCGCCTCCTCGGCGGCGGGCGAAATCATCACGCGCGCTTCGCCCGGACGCACCGGCGGCTCGAAGCTCACCAGACCCGGCTGAAAACGCCCGGCGGGAATCGTCGGGTTGAGCGACGGCTTGTGCGTCATGCCGTCAACGCAGAGCAGCGCGAGAAATCCCAACTGCACGAGGCGCGAAAGCGTGATGTTGGCAATGCGCCCCAGCCAGACCGCACCGCCCGCCGTCAACACAAGCACCACCGCCCGACCGGTGGCGTTGGCGTGGACCAGCGTCCCCTGGCCGGCGTTCCAGAGCAGGGCCACCATCGTGAGCAACAGGGCCGCCGCGATCCCCAGGAGAGTGAGGTCTTTCATCCGGCGGGTGTCGCGTGGCGCCACGGACAGCTTCGCCACTGCAAAGGCCGCGAGCAGCGGCACGGCGAACACCGCGAGGAACACGAACTTCACCGCGTAACGCCCCACGCCCAGCACCGGCACGGCCCGGCGCAGCCATGGGTAGAGCAGTCCTTGCTCGCCCCACGCCATCACCAGGCCGAACAACGCCAGTCCCGCGAGCCACCACACGCGCCCGTGCCGTTGCCACACGAGGGCCGCCAGCGCGAGCAGCAGCACGCCCACGCCCAGGTAATAGGAGTAAAGGAATTGTTGCTCGACCTGGAAGAAGCTGCCTTGAAAGGACCGCGCGTTGCGATAAAGCGGCACGAGCAGGTTGGCCCAGCCCCACAGCGGCATGGACCATTTGTCCGTCGCGTAGCCGGCGTGGCGATGGGAGTTCGCGAGCAAATCCAGGAACGGGAGCAATTGCGCCGCGCTCAAAGCGCTGACCAACAGCACGAGGGCCAACAAACGCATCACCCACGCCTTGCGCGGGGTCGCGCCCTTCACCAACCCGGCGAGCCACAAGACCAGCAGGATGAGCCAGGTAAACAAAATGAGTTCCGGCACGCCCGACATCATTTGCATCGCGGCCGCGAGCGCCGCCGCGACGACGCGGCGGCCGCCTTCGCGCCAGGCGCGCTCGACGAGCCACACGACCCACGGCATCCAGCCGAGCGCGACGAGCCAGTTCGGCCACACGAGGCTGGCCAGCACCGCGCCGCTGAACGCGAACGCCATGCCGGCCACACCCGCCCCGAAGCCGTCCCCGCACCACGAGCGCGCGAGCCGATACATGCCCAGCCCGCCGAGGAAAAGGTGCAACAGGCAGAACACGCCCAGCGACCACGGCAGCGGCAGCAGGAGATAAAACAACGAGCCGGGATAAAGGGCCAGCGTGCCCCATTGGGCGAGGAACGGCGTGCCGCAGTTGCTCAACGGGTTCCACAACGGGAAAAATTCCCCGCGCCAGAAAGCCTCGTGGTGGCAAAACGCGAACGGATACCCCAGCACGCCGTAGTCAAAAAAATAAAACGATTGACGGCCCGTGATCACCGGGAAGAACGACACGAGAATAAACACGCCCAGCCACAGCGCGAAGCGGGGCAGTGTAAACCAGGACGCGGGCGAGCCGCTGGAACTGGAGCCATTGTCGTTCACAGAATCTTCGGACATGATCAACCGGAGTTTCCGGGTTCACGCGGTTCGGGCAAATCAAGTGATCGAAAACACCCCTCACCCCGACCCTCTCCCCTCATCCGATGAGGGGAGAGATTCCACGGCCCGCACCAAGCCGCGAATGGTGCCCCTGAACCGGAGAAAACCGAGCTTGGTCGCGTCAGCGTCTTGGACTGCGCCAGTCCTCTGGCGCTTTGGAAGTCGTGGGTTGTCGAAAGCGCCAGAGGACTGGCGCACT
>CAZIFU010000144.1:0-4932 GCA_964539075.1 uncultured Verrucomicrobiota bacterium
GGCGATTGTGGCCGTGCCGTCGTTCCTGCGTGTCATCGCGGACAAGGCGTGCGAAAAGCGCTTTGATTTGCCGGGTTGCTCTGTGAAAAAAGCGATCTGCATCGGCGAACCGGTGCGCGACCAGACGTTTGCATTGAACGCGGCTGGTCGCTTCATCGAGGCGGCGTGGGGCGGGCGGGTTTATTCGACCTACGGCGTGACCGAACTTGCCAACTCGCTTTGCGAATGTGACGCGGGCGCGGGCGGCCATCTGCACGACGAACAACTCCATCTCGAAATCCTCGACGACGAAGGGCAGTCTGTGGCCGAAGGCGAAGTCGGTGAAATCGTGGCGACGACCTTTGGCGTGGAAGCCATGCCGCTGATTCGCTATCGCACGGGCGATTGCGCCGCGCTGTTCCGCGCCCCATGCGTGTGCGGGCGCACGACGCCACGGCTTGGACCCATCGTTGGGCGCAAGGACCAGAAGCTGAAATTCAAGGGCGCATCGTTGTTTCCTTCAACGCTGCAGGCGGTGTTGGAAGAAGCTGAGGGCGTGGAGGCGTTTGTGATTATCGCACGAACGGAGGGTGTGCTTTCCGATTCAGTGGAAGTGTTGGTGCAGGGCGCGGCGTCAGTAACGGCATTGCGTGAGGCGATGCAGGCGCGGGCAAAAATTGCGCCGCTGATTCGCCACGCATCGCGCGAGGAAATCGAGGCGCTTCAACTCCCGCCAGCCGCGCGGAAGCGCCGGACGTTTGTGGATTTGCGGTGAAACCCTGCGTCGTCATTCCCTGTTTCAACCACGCCGCGACGGTGGCCGCTGTCGCGCGTGCGGCGCAGGTGCATTGTCCGGTACTCGTCGTGGATGACGGCTCAACCGTGTCGCTGCCGGAAATGCCGGATTGCACCGTGATTCGTTTGGAGCGCCACAGCGGAAAAGGCGCGGCGTTGCGCGCGGGTTTGCAAAGATCGGCGGAACTTGGTTTCACCCACGCAATCACGATGGATGCGGACGGGCAGCATTTTGCCGAAAACTTGCCAGAATTTCTGACTGTGGCATCGGCGCAACCGGAGGCACTCGCGGTGGGCGTGCGCGACTTTTACACCGCTGGCTGCCCGACGCATCGTCGTCGCTCGAATGCGGTTTCCACTTTCTGGTTTCGCGCCGAAACCGGCGTGCGCCTCAGCGACACGCAGTGCGGCTTTCGTTGTTATCCGGTCGCGCTGACGCAGCGGTTAAGAACGCGCTCGGGGCGCTATGCGTTTGAACTGGAGTTCATGGTGCGCGCGTCGTGGGTCGGCACGCCGATTGTGGCCGTGCCGGTGAAATGCACGTATGCCGACGGCATCCGCAATTCGCACTTCCGCCCCGTCAAAGACCTCGCGCACATTACAATCATGAACATCGGTTTGGTCCTGCAATCGTGGTTCGTGCCGCGGACGTTGCGCACGGCGTGGTCGTTCGGCGAGCGGCAGCCGCTGGGAAAAACCATCAAAGAGTTCTTCGTCGAGCACGCGCATGAGCCGGGACGGATGGCGTGCGCAGTGGGGCTGGGATTATTTTTCGGCATCGTGCCCGTTTATGGTTTTCAAATGGTGATCGCGGCGGCGGCGGCACATCGGTTGCGTTTGAACAAGGCCATCACTTTGCTGGCAAGCAACATTTCCGTTCCACCGGTGGTGCCGTTTATCGTTTACGGCGCGATGGTGCTGGGGCATTGGATATTCACGGGCCGGATGCTTGATGTCTCGCCGCATCAAATTACGAAAGGCTTGACGCTCGAATACCTGTGGCAATGGGTCGTGGGCAGTCTGGCGCTCGCGGTGATTGCGAGCACGCTGGGGACAATCGTCACCTACGTCATTGCGAAGATATCGCGGAAGAAACGGGTCAAACCATGAAGCGAGTAGGCACAACGGCCGGGCAAATTGTTTGGCGTACGGTGGCAGAGGGCAGCGATGACACCGCTTTACGGACGCGAACTCCGGCAGCCAAAGCGGCGTGGCGCTTCGCTTCCCGCCGTAGTCCAAACATGTTTGGGTGCGGTGTTGGTCGCGCTGGGTAATCCATGGTCAACCAATTTCCCGGATGAAGGACAATCTCTACACGCGAATGTATCTCTGGCTCATCGCGCATCGGCGCGGCGTGCTGGGAACGACGCTGTTGGTGATGGTGGCAGCGGGGTGGTTTTCGTCGCGGATTGAGTTGCAGGAGGACATTCTCGACATGCTGCCGCGCAATGACCGGCAGGTGGACGAATACCGCTATGCGCTCCAAAAATTCCGGCAGATTGATCGCGTGTATCTTGACATCGGCATCAATGCCGACGATCCCGAAACGCTCGCCCACGCGGCGGACGAGGTTTTCTCCCAATTTTCCACCAATCAAAATTTCGGGCGCATCACTTATCAAATCGAAGCGGGCGGCCAGGGAAAAGCGATTGCACTCCTCACCGGCGCGTTGCCGAATCTTTTTAGCGAAGCCGATGCGCGTGCGTTGGAAACCAAACTTGCGCCCGCCGAAGTGCGCGAATACCTGACCGCGATGCGCCGCAAACTCGCCGGGCCGGAAGGCATGGTGCTGAAGGACGTGGTCGCGGCGGATCCGGTGGGCATGAGCGCGTTGGTGGTGGCGAAGGCGCTGCCGTTGCAGACGGGCTTCGGCGACGCGCAGATTGTTGAAGGCCGGATCACGAGCGGCGATGGCCGGCATGTGCTGATGATGGCCGAACCAATATTTGCGTCGTCGGATTCGCGACCCAGCGCGGCGCTGGTGAAGGAGATGATGCGCGTTGTCGCCGATGTGGAGAAACAATTTCCCGGCGTCCACGTCGCGATCACCGGCGGGCATCGCATGGCGGTGGACAATTCCACCATCATCCGCATTGACGCCACGCGCTGCATCACCATCGGTTCGGCGGGGATGATTGTGCTGTGCTTCGTGGCATATCGGCGGCGATGGCTGTCGCTCGTGTCATTTTTGCCGTCGTTGTTCGGCACGCTGATGGCGGGTGTCGTTCTCGCGCTGTGGCAAAAACACCTTTCGGCCATTGCCACCGGGTTTGCGTCCATCGCCGTCGGCATCACGGTGGATTACGCCATCCACGTCATCTATCACCTCGACAACATGGGCACGACGGATCGGCGCGAGCTCGGCAAGCATTTGAGCCGGCTGGTATTTCCCATCGGCATCGGCGTCATCACCACCATCGCGGCGTTCCTGGTGATGCTTGGCTCGCCGATGCACGGTTATCAACAACTCGGCATCCTTGGCGCGATTGGTGTGGTGTTCTCAGCGGCGTTTGCGCTGGTGATTTTGCCGTTGCTCGTGCCGGTTGCGAAGCAGCCCGGTCAACCGCCCCTCTGGCTGACGACGTGGTGGGAAAAGTATTTTCGCTGGGAATCGCAACGTCGCCTCTGGCTCGTGTTGCTGGTCGTGGCGTTGACGCTGGTGACGGGGTTCGGTTTGAAGCGGGTTCGTTTCGAGGGCGACATCGCGAAACTCAACGGCATCACGGATTCAACGCGACGTGACGATGCGTTGATTCAGAAGACCTGGGGCAATGCGCTGGGCATGACGATGGTGGTGGCGCGCGGCGCAACACCCGAAGCGGCGCTCGCGCAGAATGATCGCGTGTTTGAAGTCCTGTCCCGCGATACGAATGTGGCCTCGGCCTTCTCGCTCGCGTCCGTTTGCCCATCGGCAGAAACACAGTGGGCGAACTTGAAACGCTGGCGGGATTTCTGGATCTCGGAGCGACGCGCAGCGCTACGCGAGACGCTGCAACAAGTAGGTGCAGAACTGGGTTTCCGCGCGGAGGCATTCGACAAATTCTGGCAGAGCGTCGAGGGTGAGCGGCCCTTGCTCAGACTGGATATGTTCCGCAGCACGCCGCTGGAGAACGCCTTGAACGAACGCGTCGCGCTTGGCACGAACGACAACGCCATCAGCACGCTCGTAAAACTCAAGGACCGCACCGAAGCAGCGAAGCTGCGCGGCACATTGCCCGACGCGATCATTCTCGATAGCAAAGGGCTGGCAGATCACGTCGCCGGATTGGCGCGCGTGGGCTTGGGGCGGTTCGCGTTGTGGACGGGTCTGTTCGTCGCGGCGCTGTTGTTCCTCACGCTCGGATCGGCGGAACTGGTGTTGATCACGCTGCTGCCGCTGGCGTTTGGGTTGATGTGGACGTTTGGGTTGATGGGCTGGCTCGGATTGCCGATTGACCTGATGAACAGCATTTTTGTCATCTTCGTCATCGGTGTAGGCGAGGACTACGCGGTGTTTCTCGTGATGAGCAAACTCGAAGTGTGGCGCGGCCAACCGAGCCAGGCCGCCGTGAACAGTGCGTCGGTGCTGGTATCGGCGCTGACGACAATCTTTGGCTTCGGTGTGATGGTCATCGCGAATCATCCCGTGCTGTTCTCGATGGGCGTGACGGTGTTGATCGGAATGGGCTTCGCATTTCTCGCCACGCTCGTGTTGACGCCGATCTGCATGGATTTGTTGCTGTTCAAAGATCCGCCGCGCGGCGCGCCGCGCTGGTGGCATCCGCTCGTCACGCTCTGGGTCGTCGTCCACCTTGGCGGCAGTCAACTGTTCCTCTACTATTTGCTGCGGCCTGTGCTGAAAATAATTTCTCCGCGCACGGCGGATGACCGCTTGCGTCGCGCGACGAGATGGATGGCGCGCGGCGTGGTCAATAGTGTGCCCTTTGGCAAACTGGAATTTCAGAACATCACGCCCGAAACTTTTTCACCGCCGTGCATCGTCATCAGCAATCACCAATCCGCCGTGGACGTGATGTTGATGGTGAGTCTGCCCGGCGACGTGCGGCAGACGGCAAAGAAACGCGTGTTTGATGCGCCCATGCTCGGCATCGGCTGCAAAGTTCTGGGGCACGTGATGGTTGAACCGAACGATCCTGAAACGACGTTGCGACGGTGTCG
>CAZIFU010000145.1:0-6274 GCA_964539075.1 uncultured Verrucomicrobiota bacterium
AATCATCCCCCGCAGCATCGAGTCCCGGCTGCGCGCGGCGCTGGCGCGGCAGAAGTCGGTGCTGTTGCTCGGGCCGCGCCAGACCGGCAAGACGACCTTGGTGGAATCGCTGAAGCCCGACCTGCTGTTGAACTTTCTCCGGCCGGAAGTGCGGCAGCGTTACGAGCGGTCGCCCCAACTGCTCGGCGCGGAAGTCGAGGCGTTGGCTGGACGCGGGCGCGGAGGCAAACCGCTGGTCGTGCTCGACGAAGTGCAACGCGTGCCGGAGTTGGTGAATTCGGTCCAGGACTTGATTGACCGGCGGCTGGCCCGGTTTGTCCTCACCGGCTCGTCCGCGCGCAAGCTGCGACGCGGCCCGGGCGTCAACCTGTTGCCGGGCCGCTTGCTGCCCTTGCGCCTCGACCCGTTGTCGCTGGCCGAGCGCGTCCCGCCGACGATTGAGGAAGCGCTGTTGTATGGCAGCCTGCCGGGTTTGGCGCTGGCGGAGGACGACGCGGCGCGCGAAGAAGATTTGCGGGCCTACACGACGCTGTATCTGGAGGAGGAAGTGCGGGCCGAAGCGCTGGTGCGCAACCTCGGCACGTTCTCGCGCTTCCTGCAACTGGCCGCGCTCGAAGCCGGCAACATCAGCCACTTTCGCGGCATTGCCCAGGAACTCGGCGTGCCGCACACCACCGTGGCCGGCTACTATGAAATCCTGGAAGACTGCCTGATCGCCGAACGGATCGAGGCGTTGTCCGAGAGCCGCACCCGGAAGAAACTCACCAAGTCGCCCCGCTATCTCTTCTTCGACCTCGGCGTGCGCCGGGCCGCGGCTGACGAAGGCCGGCGACTGCCGCCCCGCGTGCTCGGCGCGTTGTTCGAGCAGTTCGTCGGATTGGAACTGCTGCGCGCCACGCGGGAGGTTTCCGCCCCGCGGAAGCTCTGCTTCTGGCGCGATCCCGACGGGCCGGAAGTGGATTGGATCGTGGTCGGCGACGACCGCTGGATGCCGGTGGAAGTGAAATGGAGCGAGGCGCCGACGGAACGGGACACGCGGCATCTGCAAACGTTCTTGAGCGAATATCCCAAGGCGCGGGAAGGCTTCGTGGTTTGTCGCACGCCCCGGCGGTTCAAGCTCGCCCCAAAAATCACCGCCCTTCCCTGGCAGGAGATTCACAGCCTGGTGCAAGGCTGACATGAGTTGGTAAAGTGACCAAACCAAGTGACAACTGAAAATCCCGATTCAACAGGAGCAAACTGAGAGAACGGAGACGGAAATGGAAATCTCCGTTTCCTCCGTTACCTCCTGTTCAAGTTCGGAAAACCAAAACCAATTTGTCCGCCGCTGATTCATTCAAACCGCGCCACGGACACAGCACAAAAACAAAACAACCAAACATGAAAACCACACACAAAAAAAATCTGCTCGCAGTCCTGTGCGCGCTCGGTCTGCTCGCGACATGCGGTGCGCACGCGCAGGACAATTCCGCGCCCCCGCCATCCGCACCGCCGAAATTCAGCGCGGCGGACCTGGAAAAACTCGCCGCGCCGATTGCGCTGCATCCCGACCCGTTGATCGCCTTCATCCTGCCCGCGGCGGTGTATCCGCTGGAAATCGTCCAGGCGGCGCGGTTCGTGAAAGACACCAACAACATCCCGAAGGTGGACGAGCAGCCGTGGGATGACAACGTGAAGGCCGTGGCGAAGTTCCCGGCCTTGATCCAGATGATGAATGATGACCTCACCTGGACGATGGATTTGGGCCAGGCCTTCTTGGATCAGCAAAAGGAGTTGATGGACACCATCCAGATGTTGCGCGGCAAGGCGAATTCCGCCGGCGTGCTAAAAACCACGCCGCAACAGGTCATCGTCGTCACCAACACGGTGATTGAAAAGACGGTCGAGCAGAAGGTCGTCTATGTGACCAACACGGTCGTGCAGATTGAGCCGTCGAATCCGCAGGTCGTTTACATCCCGACCTACCCGCCGACGATTTACTATTACTCCCCGCCGCCCGTTTACGTGGGGCCGCCACCCGCCCTCACGTTCGCGGCGGGCATCGCGGTCGGGTTGATCATCGCGAACAATTGCGACTGGCACGGCGGCGGCATTTACGTGGGCCACCACGGCGTGGCCGTGGTGGGCGGCGGCTGGGGACACAATGACGTGAACATCAACCGCAACGTCAACATCAACACTGGCAATATAAACACCGGGAACATCAACTCTGGAAACCGGGCGACGTCGCAGAAATGGCAGCCGAATCAAAGCCGTATGAGTTCCTCAAGCGCGGCAGGGTCGAGGGCCAGCACGCAATCGGCGACCGCACGCGGCTGGAATTCAGGTGCCGCACAACCCAGAACCGCGCCCGGTGCCGCGAGTGCGCGTCCGAGTCCATCGCCTTCCGCCAAACGGCCCAGCCCTTCGCCCAGTCAATCCTACAATCGGCCGTCGCCGAGTTCGTCCTACTCACGGCCATCGTCGGGCACGTCGCGACAAAGCGCCTTTGGCGGGGTTGGCAGCGGCGCCAGCACGCGACAATCCAGCAGCCGTGGCTCCTTCAGCCGTGGTGGTGGAGGCGGGGGCCGTTCCTCCGGCGGACGCAGGCGATAACCTTCAACCATTAACTGCAACCGAGAATTATTATGAAACACATTATTTCAAACTCGATTTCCACTGCCCGCCGCGCGCTCGGCTTCGCCCTGGCGTTGTTGGCTGCCGCGCAGGTCAACGCTGCCGAAACCGGCAAGACCTTCGCCACTCCCGAAGCCGCGGTCGCCGCACTCGCCAGCGCGGTGATGACCACGAACCACGGCGAGCTTCGCGCGATCTTCGGACCGGCGGCGGATGACCTCGTCAATCCCGACGCCGTCCAGGCGGCGAATGATTTCGCCGAGTTCGCCACCGCGCTCGGTGAAACGAACCGGCTGGTGCGCGAGTCGGACACCCGCCGCGTCCTTGAACTGGGCAACGACGCCTGGCCCTTCCCCGTGCCCATCGTACAAAGGGACGGACGGTGGTTTTTTGACACTGCCGCCGGCGAGGAGGAGTTGTTGAATCGCCGCATCGGCGGCAACGAACTGGCGACGCTCAACGCGGTGCGCGCCTACGTCCAGGCGCAGCGCGAATACGCCAGCCGCGACCGCGACGGCGACGAGGTCCTCGAATACGCGCAGAAAATGATCAGCACCCCCGGCGCGAAGGACGGCTTGTTCTGGTCGCCCGATTTGGACGGTGAGATCAGTCCGCTCGGTCCCCTTGCCGCCGACGCCGCGGACGAAGGCTACCGAAAAAAAGGGAGGACAAACCCGGACGCCGGGCCGCAACCGTTCCACGGCTACTTGTTCAAGCTGCTCAAGCGCCAGGGCAAACACGCGCCGGGCGGCAAATATGAGTACGTCATCAATGGAAACATGATCGGCGGCTTCGCCCTCGTGGTGTGGCCCGCCGAATACGGCAACAGCGGCATCATGACCTTCATCGTGAACCAGCAGGGCCGCGTTTATCAGAAGGACCTCGGGCCGAAGACCGCGAAGACCGCCGAGGCGATGAAAGCGTATGACCCGGACAAAACCTGGACCATGTCACCGGACTGAAGTCCGCTGCTCAACCCGAAAACGAATTGAAGAAAGAAAAATCACAACCATGAAAACCACAACCATGAAAACAAAAGCCATCCTCGCCGCCGCGCTCGCTTGCGCGCTGGCGCTCACCACCCCGCTCTTCGCGCAGGACGCGGCGACCGACGACAAGGCCGCCGCCGCCGAACTGGCCAAGAAACTCCAGAACCCGGTCGCCAGTCTCATCAGCATGCCGATTCAGAACAACTGGGATTTCGGCTACGGCGCCGCCAACGCCATGCGTTACACGGCCAACATTCAACCGGTCATTCCCTTCTCGCTCAGTGAAGATTGGAATCTCATCACCCGCACCATCCTGCCGGTCATCTATGCCGAATCGCCCGTGCCCGGCGGCAGCAGCAAGTTCGGCCTCGGCGACACGGTGCAGAGTTTCTTCTTCTCGCCCAAAGCGCCGACGAGCAGCGGCTGGATTTGGGCCGCCGGCCCGGTCTTCATGTGGCCCACCTCCACCGACGACGCGCTCGGTGTCGGCAAACTCGGCGCCGGCCCCACCGTTCTGGTGCTCAAGCAGCAGAATGGCTGGACCTACGGCGCGCTCGCCAATCACCTCTGGTCCTACGCCGGTCAGGGCAACACCCCTGATGTCAACGCGACGTTCCTCAACCCGTTTGTTTCGTTCACGACGAAGAAGTTCACGACATTCTCAGTGAGCACCGAGTCCACTTACGATTGGGACAACCGCCAGTGGACCGTACCGGTGAACGTGAGCGTCAGTCAGCTCGTGAAGATCGCCAAACACCCCGTGCAGTTCCAACTCGGCGTGAAGTATTACGCTGAGAAACCCGCCAACGGCCCGGACTGGGGCTTGCGCTTCGCCGTCACGTTCCTGTTCCCGAAATGAAAAACCTGATGCAACAGGAGCAAACAGAGAGAACAGAGACGGAAGTGGAAATCTCTGTTTCCACTGTTTGCTCCGGTTCAAATCAAATAGACTCAAAGCCAGTTGGTCACAAATTGTGACCAACTGAAATTGCAACTCATCCCAACATCATGAAAAAAGACCTGGCCATTTTTGAGGGACACGAAATCCGCCGCCTCTACGACGAGAAGACCGAGACGTGGTTTTTCTCCGTCGTGGACATCATTCAGGTGCTCACGAATCAGCCCAACTACCAGCTTGCGCGAAACTACTGGAAAGTGCTGAAAATCCGTCTTCGCAAGGAAGGAAGTCAAACGGTTACAAATTGTAACCAGTTGAAAATGCTGGCGGAGGACGGGAAGCAGCGCCTCACCGACGTCGCCAATGCCGAGACCCTGCTGCGCCTCGTCCAAAGCGTGCCCAGCCCCAACGCCGAGCCGATCAAACTCTGGCTCGCCCGCGTCGGCTACGAGCGGATGCAGGAGATGTCCGACCCCGCCCGCGCCCTCGAACGCGCCCGCGCCACTTGCGGGCAATCCCAAAGGGATTGTGTCCTCCAGCCCAGGGTTGCGAGGGACGAGCTACCCTGGGGCAGGCGTAGAGAATTGAGTCAACCCCAACGGGGTTGCGGCTGGCTGGGCCACGAAGAAGCCGCAACCCCGTTGGGGTTGGGAAAATCCCGGTTCACGTTCACCCAGGGTAGCTCGTTCCTCGCAACCCTGGGCTTTGGGCCGGAATCCCGTTGGGATTCATCTGCCGAACTCATCTTCACCGCCCTGGCCGAGCTTTCCACCCGCCAGATTGCCGAAACCGTGAACGCCACCGGCATGGCCGAGAACCAGACCGCCGCGAAGACCGGCGGCAAGATCGCGAAACGTGCCCGCCTGGAACTCGAAGCCCAGACCGGCAAACGCGTCGTGACCGGCGAAAACTACCTGCCACCGGGAAGTGCCAAAAAAATCCGAGGGACGACCGAAGAATGAAAATCACGATTCGACAGAAACCAACCGAGGTAGGGCGCGTCACTCCGTGCGCGCCGCTCGTTGCCAGTTCGTGCCCCGGCGCGCACGGAGTGACGCGCCCTACCTTGCTCCGTCGGTTCTAATCCAATTTCTGAAAACCACGACCACGAAAACCAATTTGCCCGTCGGTGACTGAAACAAAACGCCAACGGACAGAGCACAAAAACAAAACAACAAAACAAAAACAAAATGAAACCAAGAATCCTCAACTACGGCTTGTCACTGCTGACGGCGGGCGCGGCGCTCTTGAGCGTCACGTCTTCCGTTCAGGCGGCGGACAAGAAACCCAACATCGTCATCATCTGGGGTGATGACGTCGGCTTCTGGAACGTCAGCGCCTACAATCAGGGCATGATGGGCTACAAGTCGCCCAACATTGATCGCGTCGCGAAGGAAGGCATGCTGTTCACCGACTGGTATGCCCAGCAGAGTTGCACCGCCGGACGCGCGGCCTTCATCACCGGGCAAAGCGGCTTCCGCACCGGGTTGCTCAAGGTCGGCCTGCCGGGCGCAGCCGAAGGTATAAAGCCACGCGATGTGACCATCGCCGAATTGCTCAAGGGCCAGGGTTATGCGACCGCCCAGTTTGGTAAAAACCATCTCGGCGACCTCGATGCTCATCTGCCCACCGCGCACGGCTTTGACGAGTTCATGGGCTCGCTCTACCACCTCAACGCCGAGGAAGAGTTTGAAAACCCGGACTACTTCAAAGATCCCGCTCTGGTGAAGCGCTACCAGACGCGCGGCGTGCTCCACACGTGGGCAAACCC
>CAZIFU010000146.1:0-72054 GCA_964539075.1 uncultured Verrucomicrobiota bacterium
ACGTGGCCCATTTCGCCGCGCGCAAACTGCGTCGAGAGCACCCGCATCACCGCAGCTTTGTCTTTGCTGAGGGAGAGTCCTTGTGCCTTCAGCGCCTCGTAGGCGGCGCGAACGCGTTGCCGAAACTCCTGCTCTTCGTTCACCTGCCGGATCGCGTCGTCAATGTTCGCGCGGAACTTCTCGATGTCGTCGGGCTGATATTCCTCCAGCAACAGCGGCAGCAGCGCGTCGTAGTTCAACACGTCGGCCGTTTCGAGCG
Source organism: uncultured Verrucomicrobiota bacterium (assembly GCA_964539075.1). Taxonomy (GTDB): domain Bacteria; phylum Verrucomicrobiota; class Verrucomicrobiia; order Limisphaerales; family CAZIFU01; genus CAZIFU01. The sequence continues at coordinate 260 of CAZIFU010000146.1, forward strand.
CGTTCCAACAGGTGGCGATGACCGCCGTCTTGGTGATGCCGGTCGCCCAGTGGATTTCCTCCACGCTTTCGGGCTTGCACTTCCACATCGTCACGCGGCCCGCCGGCTCCGTCACGTACCACACTGCGCCCTCGGTGCCGGAGAGCTTGTCGTCCGCCGCCGGACGATTGCGCTTGTTCATCTCCTCGCGCAGCGATTGAAACCGCGCCACCGGGTCTTCCGCCGCGCGCAATTCACCCAACAACGGCGCTAGCGGCACGCTGCCCGTTTGCAACTGAAACGGCCCCACCACCGTCGCGTCCGCCGTCCGCACGCCGAACAGCGCCGCCACCGCGAGATCGTTCTCGTAAGCGATGAGATGCGCGTTGCGCGCCCCATACATCTCGAAGCTGACGTGGCAGCCGTTGGCCGCGACGAGTCCGGGCAGATCGGGATGCCGCGCCAGCAACTCGCGCCAGTAATCGAGGAACGGCCCCCACTTGCTGTTCCGCAGCACGGGCGAAAGCCGCAACTTGTAAGTGAGCCGCCCGCGCCCGTCCGCGTCCTGGTAGCGGTAGGCCAGGACGTTCGTGCCATCGAACTTCTCGTAAAGGTGCGCCGTCTGGATGGGTGGAAAGTGGAAGCTCCCGTCCTTGCCGAACGGATAATGCAACTTGGGCGTGGCGAAGATGCGCTGCGGCGCGGGCCGTCCATCCACGCGCAACAAGGCCAGCGCGCCGTAGTTGTGGTTCGGCTTCTGGCAAAGAAACCCTTCGAGCCGCGCGTCGTCGTTGAATGGATCCTGCGCGTCGAACGGCTGAAAAAACTTCGCGTCCACTTCGAGCAGGGCGGCGGCTTGTTCGAGATCGGTCATGGGATTGGGGTTCAAATCAGCGCCAGCACTTTCGGCTGTGCGGCTTGGAACAGTTCCCGAATCTCCGGCACGTCCGGCACGCGGGCGCGGGTGAATGCGGCGTGGAGGGCTGCTTGCGACAAGGGTTCGCGTCGCAACAGAAACTGGATGTCGCTGAGGTCTTGGCCGTCGCCGCGCGCCATCTTCGTCAACACCAGGTCCACGGTGGCAGGGCGGAACGTTTGCAAGTTACGGAGCGGAAGGTGGAGCAGGACGCGGCGCTGAATCCAGTCAGGTTGCAGGATAATATCCAGTTCGCTGAACAGGTGCGTGATGTAGAGGCCGCGCTTCTTCAATGCCGCATTGGTGGCTTGCTGAGCCAGCCAGAAATCCTCGTCTGGCCCGCCTGTGGCTGCGGGGATAATTCCGTCCACGTCCAGCGTCGCGTCGTATTCCGCTGGCGGGTCGGGATAGCCGAGCGCCAGCGCGCTGCGACCGAAAAGCGTCAGTTCGGCCGGCTTGGACAAGTGGCCATCAAGTGTGCGCAGGATTTCGAGCGGATTATTCATCGCGCACGAGCCATTCGATGTGCTGGCCGCGGCCGGCGGGCGTGTAGCCGGTCTGGCTGACAAAGCGTGACCAGTGCGGCAAAGCGTCGGTGCGCGGAACGCGGCGGGGACGCAGGTGTTGTCGAAGGTAAGCCCACGGCTCTTGTTCTGGCGCGTATTTTTGAGCTACCCCGGCGATGTGCAGCAACACCGGTTCGCACCGCTCCTGAACGGCGAGTTGGCAGAGGCGCGCGGCATTGACGCGCGGTGAACTCAGGAACTGCGCGGCCACACGCAAAGCGTCCATGTCGAAGGGATTCTGACCGAGGCAAAGGGCCACGCCGATTTCTTCGTCAGCGATGGCGGGCAAGTCAGGGGGCAATGTCGGATCGAAGTCACGCTGGTAGTGTTTCGCCCCGCGCCCGACGGCGACTTTCAACAACCATTCGGGCAGTCGCTCGCCGGCGCCGCTCTGCCGCGCCAACCGAATGGCCAGGCCGGAAACATGAGCGGTGTCGCCTAGTTTGCGGGCGAGTGTCGGCGTAAACGGTTGTTCCTTCAGTTCCATGTCATCAGTATGCCGCCTCGTTGCCTCGTCGGCTACAGCCCCAGCCTCCTGAACCGGCTATTCACTTCCTTGAAATGGAAGTCGAGCGAGCAAAGTTTTTCGAGTTCGCCCGGCTTGAAATGTTTTGCCATGACAAGCGCTGGTTTTAGCCTTCCACTATTCGAGGCCACGCGCCTTTGATGCTGCCGTAGTGGCGGGTGAGTTTTGCGAAGTCCGGCGACGCAGGGTCGGGGCAGACGGGTTTGCCGCTGGCATCGAGGTAGAAACAGCCCAGTTCAGTCATCGGCAGTTTTTCAAACAAGGCTTCCGCCTCGTTCCAGACGGCGAGCCATTTCTGTTTTCCAGCGACGAGGTCAAACGGCTGGCTCAAGCCAACGTCGCGCAGTTCCTCCGGGCGGAATTTGTTTCCACGCCGCGCCCAGTCGGCAATCAGTTCGGGGGTGAAGCCGGGGTCCTTGGCCGCCGCAGCCCACGCCAGCGCGCCAAGATGCAGATGACGTTCGTGAAGGTAGAGTGCGTCGAGGTAATCCCTGAACTCCTGACGCCCCACCAGCGCGAGCACCTTGTTCGTGGCGGCGTCCCAAAAGTTCAAACGCCAGCCCAGTTCGATGTCCGGTTCGACTGGAAAAAACCGGAAGGCGCTGTCTTGCACCCATTCGATTCGAGTTTCCTGCCCGCCGCGACGAACCAGCGTCCGGCGAAAGCTGGTTTCCTCCCGTCCGGGTTCGACTTCGTAGCCGGCGGCGCGCAGCGTGGCGCAGTCTTGCACGGTGGAAGCAGCGAGGCTCCCGACGGTGTCGTGGAAAATATCCACATCGCGGGACGCGCGCGGCGAACCGGTGGATTGGTGCAGCACGGTCGCCCCGCCGACGAAACTGTCCGGGTTGCGATTGGCGGCCAGGAGCCGCAGCACCTCACGTTCGAAGTCTCCTAGCGGCATAGCTCGATGGCGATGCGATACCCCTTGTGGCCACCGTGAAGCCGCAGTCCGCGCACGATGAATGGAATATCCGCCTCGGTCACTTCGAGGTCAACAGGTGACGACCAGAAACATTGGGCGGAAAATTCTTTGAACGCCTTGCGCGCGATCTCAAGGCGGCGCTGGCGGGCCTCTTGTTCGGTCGCGTTCATGTTCATGGTGTAACTCTGTTTGCTGAATTGCTCAAGCTTTCCGCTACAACCCCAGCTTCTTGAACCGGCTGTTCACTTCCTTGAAATGAAAATCAAGCGAGCAGAGCGCTTCGAGTTCGCCTTTCTTGAAATGCTTCGCCACGGCGGGGTCGGATTTGAGTTGTTCGACGAAGTCGGCGTCGTCGCGGCCGGCGTGTTTGATTTCCCAGGTTTTCATCGCGGCGTCCTGGACGAGTTTGTAGGCGGCTTCGCGGGTGAGGCCTTTCTTGATGAGCGCGAGCAGGACGGTTTGCGAATTCCACATGCCCAGCGAGAGGCCGAGATTCTTCTTCATGTTCTCCGGATAAACGAGCAGTCCGTCCATCAGGCGCGTGAGCAGGCCGACCATATAATCGAGCAGCGTGCAGGAGTCGGGGAAGATGATGCGCTCGACGCTGCTGTGGCTGATGTCGCGCTCGTGCCAGAGGGCGACGTTTTCCAGCGCAGCGACGGCGTTGCCACGCAGCACGCGGGCGAGGCCGGTCAGGCGCTCCCAGGTGATGGGGTTGCGCTTGTGCGGCATGGCGCTGCTGCCTTTCTGGCCGCGGGCGAAAAACTCCTCGGCTTCCAAAACCTCGGTGCGCTGGAGGTGGCGGAACTCGACGGCCCAGCGCTCGATGCTCGCGCCGGCCAGCGCCAGGGTGCCGATGAACTCGGCGTGCAGGTCGCGCTGGACGACTTGCGTGGCGATGGGCGCCGGGCGCAGGCCGAGTTGCCGGCAGACGAACGCCTCGACGCGCGGCGAGAGGTGCGCGCTGGTGCCGACGGCACCACTGAGTTTGCCAACAGCCACGGAGAAGCGGGCCGACTCCAGCCGCCGCAACGCGCGGCCGAATTCGTCATACATCAGCGCCAGCTTGAGTCCGAAGGTGGTCGGCTCGGCGTGGATGCCGTGGCTGCGCCCGATGCAGGGCGTGAACTTGTGTTGGCGGGCGCGTCCGGCGATGACCTTGCGCAGCGCCTTGACTTCCGCGATCAAGATGTCCGCCGATTGAATCATCTGCACGGCAAAAGCGGTGTCCACCACGTCGCTGCTGGTAAGGCCGAAGTGAAACCAGCGGCTCGCCTTGTGATGGATCTTCCCGGCGACGGCGGTGGTGAAACCGATGACATCGTGGTTGAGAGTCTTTTCCAGTTCGCGCTGGCGGGCGACGAGGCTGGGCAGGTCGGCAAACCACTGTGCGCAACCCGCTTTGATGCGCGCGAAGTCGGCGCGCGGCACGAGGCCTTCCTTGACCAGTGCCTGGCTGGCGAGGAGTTCGATTTGCAGCCAGAGGCGGAGTTTGTTTTCGTCGGTCCAGATGGCCCGCATTTCGGGTCGGGAATAGCGAGTGATCATGGCGCGAGCCTAGAAGGTGGATGGACGAGAGTCGAGGAGCGAGTAGCGGTTGGAGTTCAAGCTTCAGCTTGTCCGGGCGCACGCTGAAGCGTGAACTCCAACCTACCGCTTCGCCATCTTCGCGCGGGCAGCTTCGAGGATTTTGCGTTCGCGTTCGGTCAGGCTCTGGATGCCGTGCGCGGAGATTTTATCGAGGATCGGGTCCACTTCGCGGCTGATGAATTCGGCCGGTGGCAAATCCTCGGGCACGGTTTTTTTGACGCGTTGCCAGAGCGGCTGCCGGGCGGCCGGGACTTGCACCAGTTCCCGCGGACGGGGTTTGGGCCGAAAGCGCTGCCAGTTGAACCAGCCATTCTGCGCGCCGACAAGCAACCGGGCATACAACAAACCGGTCAGCAAACCGCCCAGGTGCGCGGCATGGGCGATCTGGCTGCCTTTGGACAACATGCCCAGCAGCGCGATGATGCCCATGACCAGGACCAGGTATTTGGCGCGCATGGTCACCGGGAGGATGAAGGCCACCAGCGTCGTGACCGGCTGCTCCCAGTTCAGCACGGCAAAAGCGGCGATCAACCCAAACAAGCCGGCCGACGCGCCCACGACCGGGCCCATTCCAAAATGCGCCTGGAAAAGCCAGCTGCACGCGGCTTGAAACAGCCCGCCCATGATGCCGCTGATGAAATAGAGCCTCAGAAACGTGACCCATCCGACCGCCGCTTCCACGGGACGGCCAAACATATAAATCATCGCGCAATTCAAAATCAGGTGCAGCGCGTTATTTGTGTCGTGGAGAAACTGGAACGTCAGCAATTGCCAGACCCAGCCGTGAGCCAGGTCTTTCGGCGAGAGGGCCAGATAACGCTCGAAGGCATTGGCCGGGCCGCCGGTCTGATCGGCAATGATCTGGACGGCGTAAACAACCGTGTTGACGAGGATCAGGATGACCGTCGCGGACCACCGCGGGCCGTAAGGCGAACTCCGCATGTAAGAACGATCATCGAGCATGGCGAAGGAAGCATTCCATAATCCGCCGTTTTTTCAACGCCGTTTTTAATGGGAAACGGCGCGCCGCGGAAAGCCACGGCCGTCTTCAACGATCAATTCAACCCGGCCAGTTCCCTCTGCACCAATTGCACCAGCGGCTTCACCGTTTTGGCGCTGAAATCGAACGGGCAGCCGGCGGCGGCGAACAGCTCCGGCAACGGCCGCGCGCCCCCCAGCGCCAGCGCCCGGTGGTAGGCGCGCAGCGCGCCGGCCCGGTCCCGTTTCGCGTTGGCCCAGACCTGCAACGCGCCGAGCTGCGCGATGCCGTATTCGACGTAGTAAAACGGATGCAGAAAAATGTGGAGCTGCCGATGCCAGAGGTTCGCCCGCGCCTGTTCGCAGCCGCGCCAGTCCACCTCGCCGCCGAAGCGGTCCATCAGCGCGAGCCACGTGGCCGCGCGTTCGGCGCGCGTGTGGCCGGGGTGCGTGTAAATCCAGTGTTGAAACGCGTCCACCGTGGCGATCCACGCAAAAATTTCCACGATGCCTTCGAGATGGTCGCGGCGCGCGCGCCGGGCTTCGGGCGGCGCGTAGAAGGCTTCGATGAATTCGTTGCCCAGAAGTTCCATGCTCATCGAGGCGACTTCACAGAATTCGATGGGCGCGCTGCGATAGGCGTAAAGATCCTCGCCGCGCGCGGCCAGCGCGTGAAAGGCGTGGCCGGCCTCGTGCAACATCGTCTCCACGTCGCGCTGCACGCCGACGGCGTTCATGAAGATGAACGGCAGGCGCGCTTCGGCCAGCGTGCTCTGATAGCCGCCGGGCGCCTTGCCCTTGCGGTTGGCGAGGTCGAGCAGGCGCAACTCGCGCATCGTCTGAAAGCCGCGCGCGAGCACCGGATCGAGCTTGTCGAAAATCTGCTGCGTGGTCGCGACCATCTGCCCGACCTGTTCGAAAGGACGCAGCGGCGGGCGATTGAGCGGGTCCACCGCAAGGTCCCACGGGCGCAGCGAGTCGAGTTGCAGTTGCCGGCGGCGCGCGGCGTGCAACTCGCGCAACGCCGGCATCACTTCGCGCTCGATGGCGTCGTGGAATTGCAGGCAATCCTCCGGCGTGTAATCGAAGCGGCCCAGCTTGCGAAAGGCGAAGGCGCGGTAGTTCGGGAAGCCGGCGTTGCGGGCCATCTGTTCGCGCAGCGTGAGCAACTGGTCGAATTGGTCCTCGAACACCCCGGCCTCCTGCAAGCGACGGTGGGCGACCAGTTCCCAGGCCTCCTGCCGCAGCGCGCGGTCCGGCTCCTCCAGGTAGCGGACCATCTGGACGAGCGTCTTCTCCTCGCCGCGAAAAGAGACGGTCAACGACCCGCTCAATTTCTGATACTGCTGGCCCAGCCGGGCCTCCTCGGTTTCCAACGGCACATTGTCCTCGCGATACAACTCAACGTGAAGCTGCGTGTTGCGGTCGAACACGTCGTAACGCGGCCGGGGCAATTGCCCGCGCAAGGGATGCGCCAGGTAAACTTGCGCGAGCTGGAACTGGCGCGGCTTGAGTTGCGGCTCGATGTGCTCGACAAAATCCAGGTAGGTCCGCTCCGCCACGGCGTTGTCCGTGTGACCGGTCATGGCGATGTAACGCTTGCCGGCCTCCTCGTCCAGCGCGGCGCCCAACTCGCCGCCGTCCAGCAGCCAGCGTTCGAGGTCCGCGGCGGTCCGGCAGCCGGTCGCGCGCCGCTCCAGCGCGTCGAACAACGGCGCGACTTGCGCCCAGTCGCCAAGGTCAAGGTCCGGCGGCACAAAGCGCCGGGGTGAATGGGCGGGCAACGGACCGAACGGCAATAGATTCATGCGCCGGGAAGATAACGCATCGGGCGGCATTGCAAACCAGTTTTTCTGCGTTGTTTTTCTGCGTTGACCGCCGCAGAAACCCGCTTGCGAAGGCGCCCATTCTGTGGAGACTGGACGCGAACCTGAAACCGCATGTCGTCCCGATTCCTGCATTCCGTCTGGCTGGCGTTGATTTTCGCCGGGCGGCTGGCCTGCGCCGACGGCCCCGACCCCGGCCATTCGCTCCACGGCGAGGCCTTCGACCAAGGCCCGCGCCAGGCCGCCGTGCTCATGGAGGGCACCGGCAAAGTAAACCTGCCGATCACGACCCGCAGCGCGCTGGCGCAGAAATTTTTCAACCAGGGCGTCGGCCAGTTGCACGGGTTCTGGTTCTTCGAGGCCGAGCGCTCCTTCCGGCAGGTGGCCGCGCTCGACACCAACTGCGCGATGGCTTACTGGGGCATGGCGATGGCCAACGCGAACAATGACAAGCGCGCCAGGCAATTCATCAAGATCGCCGTCACGAACAAAGCCAGGGCCAGCCGTCGCGAGCAGATGTGGATTGACGGACTCGCCGCGTTTTACGCCGACGGCCCGCGCGACAAGAAACAGCGCGAGCGCAATTACGTCCGCAGCCTGCACGAACTCGCGCAGGCGTATCCGAACGAACTGGAAGCCAAGGCCATCCTCGCCTGGAAACTCTGGGATCTGGGCAGGCGCGCGCCGCCCTACGAGACCACCGAGTCCGTCAACGCGCTTATCAGCCAGGTGCTCGCCGTCGAGCCGATGCACCCGGCGCACCACTTCTGCATCCATCTTTTGGACCGGGCGAAGGACGCGCCCCGCGCGCTGGAGTCTGCGGCGCTCTGCGGCCAGTCGGCGCCCGCCATCGCGCACATGTGGCACATGCCCGGCCACACGTTCTCGAAGCTCGAACGCTACGCCGACGCCGCCTGGCAGCAGGAAGCCTCGGCACGAGTGGACCACGCCCACCTGATCCGCTTTCGCGTCCTGCCCGATCAAATCCACAACTACGCCCACAACAACGAATGGCTCATCCGCGACCTGAGCCACATCGGGCGCGTGCACGATGCGGTGGATCTGGCGATGAACATGATCGAGCTGCCGCGCCATCCGCAATACAACACGCTCCAGAAACGCGGCAGCAGTTCCGCCTACGGCCGCGCCCGCCTGTTCGATGTGCTCGCGCGCTATGAACTCTGGGACGACCTCCTCGCGCTCGGTGCCACGATGTATCTGGAGCCGACCACGATTCCGGCCGAACAGATCAAACGCGCCCACGCGCTCGGCCTGGCGCACTTTCAACAGGGAAACGTCGCCGAAGGCCAGCAGCAACTGCTCGCGCTCGAAGACCTCGCCAGCAAAGAGAAACGCTCCCCGCCCCGCGCCGAAACGCCCAAGGACGATACCTTGCGCAGCAAAGAGGAGTCGGCCGGCGAGTCCAGGGAAAGCGCGCCGCCGCGCAAAGGCCGCGGCCCGCCGCGCGGCAATGTCACCGAGAGTGCGCTGGCGGAATTGCGCGGCCTGCTCGCGCTGGCCCGCGATCGGAAGCCCGAAGCCCGCCGCCAGTTCGGCCTCGCCCGCGAGGTGCCCAAGGAACGGCTGGCGCAGCATTATCTCGCGCTCGGCGACCCGACCAACGCCGTCCGCCTGGCGCGCGAAGCCGTCAATGCCGCGAGCAAGCAGGTGCAGCCGCTGGCCAACTATGTTGAAGTCCTCTTTCGCAGCGGCAAGACCAACGAGGCCAAAGGCAACCTCAACCTGCTCCGCTCGCTCTCCGGCCATCTCGATGCCGGCGCGCCGATTTTCCGCCGGCTCGACGACCTCGCCGTCGCGCTCAAGCTTCCGCGTGCGTGGCAGCAGCCGGCGCCCAAAATGACCGATGTCGGCCGGCGGCCCGAACTCGATACGCTTGGCCCGTTGCGCTGGCATCCCGCGCCGGCCCCCGAGTGGTCGCTGCCGGAGAGCGACGGCAAAACGCTTTCGCTCGCGCAATATCGCGGAAGGCCGGTGATGGTGATCTTTTACCTGGGTTACGGCTGCCTCCATTGCATCGAGCAACTGAACGCCTTCGCCCCGCTGACCTGGGATTTTTCCCAGGCGGGCATTTCGTTGGTGGCCGTGAGCACCGATTCGGTGGCCGGCCTCAAACGGACTTTGGCGCAGGCCACGACCGGCGGCGGTTTCCCGTTCCCGCTGGTGTCGGACCAACAGTTGAAGGTGTTCAAGGCTTACCGCGCGTATGACGATTTTGAAAAAATGCCGTTGCACGGGACATTTTTGATTGATGGCGAGGGCTTGGTGCGCTGGCAGGACATCAGTTACCAGCCGTTCACGGAAACGCAGTTTCTGCTGGCCGAAGCGCAGCGGTTGCTTCAGGTGCCCAAACCGCTGCTGACACAAACCACAACAAAACGGATCGCGGCCCATTGACCGATCAGGCCGCGCGGCAGCGCGGCCCTACCGTGCCGGCAGGGCGGTGCTGCCGCGCCGCACAAACTTCATCTGCATCGTTGCCGCTTCAGGCGATGAAGGAAGTTCTTGAAAAACTCACCCTGAAAGAACTCTGCGCCGTATTTTTTAGCCTTGTGTTTTTGACACATTTTTTTACGGTTTACTCCGGACCTCGCGCCGCATGAAAAGACGAACCCATTCCCGCTTCTTCGAGCTGTTGTTTTTCATCGCGCTGCTCGCGGGCGCGACTGTGTTGCAGGCCGCCGAGCCGGTTCCCGCGACGCCGGTGACGAACAAGCCGGCGGGTGAAAGTCCGGTCGTCACGCCGGCTTTCGAGCAGATGCTCCAGCAGATGCAGGAACAACAACTCGCCGCCCTGCGCGCCATCGAACAAATCCGGCTGGACGCCGCGGCGGCGTCCCAGCACAACGATGAAGTCGTGGCCGCCCGGCTGCGGCTCATTGAGCAGGCGCTGACGGACCAGCGGGAACGGGAGCTGGAATCGCTGCGCAGTTCCAATCGTTTCACCCTGATCATCGTCGCCGTGTTTGCCGGCGTGGGTTTGATCGGCATGTTGATCAATTTCATCTTCCTGTTCCGCGCCATGAACCGCCTGGCGGAGGTGGCCGGCGCATTTCCCGGCAGCCACGCCCTGCTGCCGGCCCCGGCCGCGGGCGCCCTGACCAGCAGCGAAGCGATGGAGCTTTCCGCCGGACCGGCCGGGCAAACCAGCCGCCGGTTTTTGAATGTGATCGAACGGCTGGAAAGGCGCGTGCTGGAACTGGAAGCGTCCGCGCACCCGTCAGCCCCGCCCGCCACCGGGCATCCGGCGGAGGAAGCCGGATCGCTGACGGACGTCAAGTTCATCGAGCCGGCACCCGCGGGGGACAATCCCATCAGTTCGGAAAAAACCGCGCGCATTTCACTGCTGCTGGGCAAAGGCCAGGCGCTGTTGAACCTCGATCAGGCAGGCGAGGCGCTGAGTTGCTTCGAGGAAGTGCTGGAACTGGATCCGGCCAACACCGACGCGCTGGTCAAAAAAGCGAAAATGTTTGAAAAACTGCGCCGCATGCAGGACGCGCTCGACAGCTACGACCTCGCGCTGGCGGTGGACAAAAACCTGACCATCGCCTACCTGGGCAAGGGGAGCGTCTATAACCGGCTGGAACGTTTCAACGAGGCGTTGGAGTGCTACGAACAGGCCTTGCGCACCCAACAGCATCCCCGCGCCGCCTGATCCGAATATTTCACACGCCGATTGAATCCGCGCCAGCCTGTAGCCGCCGACGTGAGGAGGCGGATCTTTGCAAACCTCCGCCGAATCCGCCTCCTCACGTCGGCGGCTGCGAGGTTTGCTAATTCCACGTCGCCCGCGGCCTGGATTTCTCCGCTTCGAGTTTTTGTCGGGCCAGTTGGATGGTGGCGCTGATCAGTTCGCGGTTTTCCTCGCCGCGCGCGACGAGTTCGGATTCCAGGTCGGCGATCCTTTTCTCGTAGGCGTTGAGACGATCCTGCAAGGGCGCATGGATCCGGGCCAGGCGCTCTTCCAGTTCGGCCATGTCCGCCGCGGCCTGCTTTTGCGCTTCCAACAGATGCGCGCGCTGGAAAATCAGACCGCGCACCAGCTTCTGCTTCAAGAACTGCGCGAGGTGCGGAATCAATCCGGCGCGCACGGCCTGCGTGGCCTGCGCGGCGCGTTGTTCCGCCGCGAGCGCCTGCTGTTGCCAGGCCTCCGCCGCCGGCGGCGATGACTCCATCAGCAACGGTGGCGGTGCGGCATCGGCGATCGCCGGCGGAGCAACGGTGACAACGGACTGTCCGGTCAACGCGCCGCGCGCCGGAGCATCGCCCAGAATCTGCGCGGCCCAGCGGGTGCGCCGCCGCCGCGAAAGTTGAACGGTGAAAAAATAAATGACGCCCAGTCCGGCGCTGGCGGCCAGCAACCAGCCGTAGAGAATCCGGCGCCGGTCGCTGGCGCGCAATTGGGCCATCGCGTCGCGCGCCGCCAGTTGGTCGAGCGCCGCCTTGATTTTAGGCGTGATGATTTCCCCGCGTTGAACGATGACCTGGCCAGGCTGATAGCGCTCGGCCGACCAGACCGGCTCGCTCCGCCGGGCGCGGGCCTGGCGGGTCAACCCGGCGTCAAAAAAACAATTGGGCTGGAGGAACGTTGCGAGGAATTTGTTATAAGGGCGTTCCTCGGCGGACAAACTTTTCTGCAACTCGTTTTTGACCCGGGCCAGGGGGGCGATCCGGTTGCGGCCAATCCCGATGCTGTTTTGTTCGAACGCCGCCAGGTCCGGCGCTTCCTGGCCGGCCGCCACGGGGAGCAGACGGACCTGCAGAGGACCGGCCTGGCCCTCGGCGGGCAACTCATCGGCCCGGATGTAGCGGTTGGTCGTGACGGCGCGCAGGCGGGCGACGAGCTGCGTCTGCACCGCATAGTCGGATTTGCCCAGCGCCCAGGTTTGCGCCAGCGGGAGCGGGATCGGAAAGGCGGGATTGTTGGTCAGAAAGTTGAGGCGGAATTTGCGAAAGGCAAACGAATTGGCGCGCGGCTCGCCCAGGCGCCGCCGGCCGAAGCCGGACTCCAGGGCCGTTAAAAAGTCCGCGCGCGTTTTGGTGAAGGCCGCCAGCAGATTCGTGACCGCCCGCCCGCCCGCCTCGGGATCGAAACGAAACAGGGCCGGGACTTTGAGCGCCTCCTTCTCGCGCAGCGCCGCGGTGGCCACCGGGTCCGTCACCACAATTTCCACCGGCGCGAGGATGTCCGCGGGCGCCACGTCGCCCGCTTTGAGTTCCGCGAGAACGGGCGGGGCCGCCGGGGCGGCGGGCGGCAAACCGGGCAGAGCGCAAAAAACCGTGGCGAGGAAAAAACAAGCTGGCTGGAGACGCCAGCTTTTCATGGGACGAAAACTGGTAATGCGCTTTCGATGCGGCAAGCGATACTGGCAATCCCGCGCGTTGGCAAGCGCGAAATCGGCACTGGAAAATTTGGCCGCGCCAGCCGGAAATTGCTACGCCAAGCGGAACGGCTTGCCCAACTCGATCACGCGTTCGGCCTTCGCATACCAGCCTTGCGGCGCGTGTTGCGAAGTGTGCAGGTAACATTGGACGCGCACGCGGCGGCTGCCTTCCTCAAACGTCAGCAACCGGCTCATCGGCCGCGACCGCTCCGCGACGTGGAAGCGGGTCAACGCGCAACAGTTGAGAAACGTGGCGCCCCACTTGCGCTCGAGATGTGTCCGACCATTGAAGTTGTCGTCCGGTTGCGTATGCGTGTGGCCGCCGATCCACAGATCAATCGCGCCGGGGTGTGCCTCCAGGTATTTCTCGAACGCCATCGCCTTCGGTTTGCCGTCCACGTAATAGAGATACGACGCGCCCTCCGGGCTGCCGCCGTCGGGCTGGTGGCCGTGGTAACGCGCCGTGAACGTGCCGTCGGGATTCTGGATCACCCCTTCCCAGTCCCCGGAACCGACGGTCGTCTCGCGTAGCATGTGGTGGTGCGCGGAAACGATGATGGCGTTGCGGTTCTCCTCGACGTGCTGCTTCCACCACGCGAAGGTTTCGCCAGTCACCGCGCCGGCTGGATAACCGCCCTTCTTGCCGCGGCCCACCGGCGGCCCGCCGTCGTTGCGGTCGCTCATGACAAGGAACAGCAGGTTGCCGACACGGAAGGAATAGCGCTCCCACGTGCCGGTGATGGCGTGGCGGCGGCGCTGCGGATTCACGCCTGAGAATTCCTTATGCTCGCCGGTGGGATCAATCCATTTGCGGAACCACCATTGCGTCGCCTCGTCCGGGCCGGAAGCGTCGTGGTTGCCGGCCAGGTCATAAAAGTCCTCGCGCCGATGCTTCGTGGCCACCGAATACTGGCGCACCACCTCACGCCCCTCGTCGTCCTCCGGCGGTGTCTGGCTGCCGGAGAAATCGCCAACGTTCAACGCGATGTCCCAGTCGAACGGCGGCCCGCCATCCTTGCCGCCCTGCTCGGACTGGCGGATGGCCTCGGCCAGTGATTCACGTTTGCGTTTCAGATCGGTGCCCACGTGCGCGTCGCCGATGGCCCAGAGGCGAAAGACTTTGTTCGACTGCAACCCGGCGTCCGCCGCCAAAACGCGGGCAGGGTTGAACGCCGCGGCGGTGGCGGATGAGGCGGCCACGGTGATGAAATCACGCCGGGTCATGGCGTTGTCCGTTCGCCCCCGGCGAAACCTTTTTCGGCGCGACGGTTCTTCAGGTCGAAGCGGTCGCCCGGTTCGAGGAAATAATATGGCTTGTCGCCGTCCTTTGGCTTGCGGCGCGGATCGTAAATGGCGACCTTGCTCGCGCCGATGACCTCGAAGCGGTCGCCTTGCACGACGATGGCGGTGTTTTCGTCAATGCCGATGCCGAGCAACTGCGGGTGAAGTTGCACGACTTCGAGCAGGTCGTTCTCGCGGTGGCGCGCGAGCAGGTGCTGGTCAACGGCGACGTTCTTCAGAAAGCCGAAACCCACCTCGTGGCCGGGGGCCATCATGATCGTGTTTCCCTCCGGCGCGCCGCGCACGAGGTAGGAACCCTGGATCGTCGCGCCGGCGGAGGAACCGCCGATCACGCCGCTCTTCTCCAGAACTTTGAACAACGCCTTCTGCGTTTTGGTGTTCAGGTAGGCGTCCACCAGGCGCCACTGCCGCCCGCCGCCGAGCCACACGCCGCGCGCGCCGAGCAGCGGTTTGATGAAGTCGTCACCGTCGGCCACCTTGCGGTCGCGTGTGTGGAGCAACGTGACGTTCGTCGCGCCGGCGGCTTTGAGCGCCTTGAGACCCGACCAGTCCGAGTCGAAAGTTTGCTTCTCGCCCGCGGTGGGGATGGCGACGATGGACGCGGAAGGCCCGCCAGCGAGTTGAACGAAGCGTTGCAGGATGGCCGCGTCCTTCGCCCCGCCGCCGACGATGACGAGCGAACCTTTAGCCGGCCCGACGACAGTTGCGGCGATCGCGCCGGAGACGAAAACCGCAAGGACCGCCACGACGAACGCACGTTGGAGCCGGGCGGAGTTTCGCTGGCGGAGTTGGCGACGTTTCATCCCTCAGCTCTTAAGGTGAACGACTTTGTTTTTACGGAACGCTTCGTTGCCGAGGTGGGCGACCTTCGCGGCCAGCACGCCGGCCTCGGCGGGCGCGGACGGCGGGCGGCGGGTGCGGACGGCTTCCAGCCAGTCGCTAAGGTGCAGCGTTTCGGCGTCGATTTCGGGAAAGAAATCGCTGCCGCGCTCGCCGGGCGCAAAGACTTCCTCCTGGTAGGCGAGTTTGCGCCGGGCTTCCGGGTGCAGCTCCCAACGGCCGCGGTCGAGGTAAAGCGTCGCGTCCTCGCCCATCATCTCGATCATGGCGCGGTTGCGGGCATTGACGAAAGTGCCCTCGAAATAAATTTGAAGTCCGCGGTCGGGATAACGCATCACCGTCTGGATCGTGTCGGGCGTTTCCCAAAGACCTTTCGTGGCGAAGCTGTCGCCGACGGTGGTGACCTCCGCCGGCAGGCCGAGGTCCATGACGAAATTCACCGCGTCCAGCCAGTGCACCATGAGGTCGGTGAGGATGCCGCCGCCGAAATCCCAAAACCAGCGCCAGTTGCGGAAGCGGTACGAATCGAACGGCTGCCGGCGCGCGCTGCCCAGGAAACGTTTCCAGTCCACTTGTCCGGGCTTCACGTCGGCGCCGCGTTTCTGGAAGGGAAGTTGGTTGCGGTTCCAAGTCATGTGGATTTTGCGGATTTTGCCCAGCGTGCCGGCGCGGAGGATTTCGCGCGCCTTGTGGAATTGCGGCATCGAACGCTGCTGCATGCCGACCTGCACGATGCGCTTGTGTTTGTTCTGCGCGTCAATCACCGGCTGTCCTTCGGCGACGGTGTGCGTGAGCGGCTTCTCGACATAGACATCCTTGCCGGCGGCGCACGCGTCCACGGTCATGGGCACGTGCCAATGATCGGGCGAACCGATGAGCACGGCGTCCACGTCGCTGCGCTGGAGCAACGGGTGATAATCCGATGTGGTGAACGCGCCGGGGGCGGCGAGTTTTTTTCCGGCGGCGAGGTGTTCATCGTAGATGTCGCAGACGGCGGTGATCCGGACGCCAGGGATGGCCGCCAGGCTGGACATCAGTTTGCGCGCGCGCCCGCCGGAGCCGATGACACCGACGTGGATGGTTTCGTTTTTAGGGAAACCCGCGGCTGTGGCGGTGTAGCCGCCGACGAGCAAGCCGGCCGTGCCGAGGCCGAGGCGTTCGAGGAATTCGCGGCGCGAGTGTTGGATGTTCATAAACGCATAAGATTTAACGCAAAGGTCAGGCGCGGCAGAGCGACGACGACCAAGCGACTGTCGCCGACAGTGCGCGTCGGCTGCAATGAGCGGTCAGGAATTTCCAGCAGCCGTCCGACTGCCCAGCGGGGAGACGGCTCGCTGCAGCGCTCTTGTTTGGCCGCTGTAAACTAATGATCTCGTCCAAATGTTCCCGCCAAGTCTTGCTGAACTGTTCTGGAATGACGTAAGCAGAATTCGTGGTCAGTAGTACGTGAACATTCGGATGCTGCACCGCTGGCCGCTGAAGCCTCCAAAGCAGATTATTCGCGGATACCTCGTAAAGCTGTACACCCGCTTGGTCGTATACCCGCACGGCTCGCATCTCGAACTCCTCGACAGAGGATGCGATAGGGAACAATCGTCTGATGTACTCGCCGGGAGCGATCGAATTTG
The DNA here is from genome assembly GCA_964539075.1 of uncultured Verrucomicrobiota bacterium. Classification (GTDB taxonomy): domain Bacteria; phylum Verrucomicrobiota; class Verrucomicrobiia; order Limisphaerales; family CAZIFU01; genus CAZIFU01. Next base: position 16,735 of record CAZIFU010000146.1, read on the forward strand.
TGAGGGGAATGCCGCTGAAAGAAACCAGCAACGTGGAGTCCGAACCGTTCACGAAAACAAAGTGCCAGCAGGCTGGGCAGCCGACACAGAGTACTCCCAAAGAGACTATGAACAGGAGCTTGGTGGCGTTGGTTCTCATCGCAGCCTAACAATTGGTACAAACCATAAAGCGACCCTCACCCCGGCCCTCCCGGAGGGAGAGGGGGAATCGTCGCCAGCGTGCTGGCAGTAGGAGCGCATTCGACTTAGTGGTGACTGAATACCGTTCTCCCTCTCCCTCCGGGAGGGATTCCATGAGCCGCCAAGGCTCGCGAATGGTTCCCCTGAACCCAACAGAATGGTAGGGCGCGTCACTCCGTGCGCGCCGTTCTGATGGTCGTTGGCAACCCGCGGCGCGCATGGAGTGACGCGCCCTACTTTGCGGTTCATGGAGGTCCGGGGTGAGGGGATTTCCTTTGCGCCATGCGCCGATTCTCATTCCGATTTGGCATCAGTTGGCTTTCTTCTTCTGCGCGCCTTTCTTTTTGGGCTCGCCGTTGGGCTGCTGCTGGCGCACCGGGCCGTAGGCCACCGGGTCATCCTTCTCCGGCACCTTCAATTCGGCGCGCAGGCGGATGATTTCCTTTTTCAAATCCTCCGCCACCTTCGCGTATTCGGGCTGGCCATAGACACTGCGGATTTCCAACGGATCCTTCTCGCGGTCGTAGAGTTCCCAGTAATCCACGTCCGGCGTGTAGAAGCGCACGAGCTTGTAGCGGTCGGTCACGACGCCGTAATGCGGGCGGACGTGGTGCGGCGCGGGATACTCATAATAATGGTAGTAGAAACTCGTGCGCCAATCCTTGGGCGTCTGGCCTTTGAGCAACGGCACGAAGCTGTGGCCCTGCATGTCGGCGGGAATGGGCAGGCCGGCGGCATCGAGCCAGGTCTCGGCGAAATCGAGGTTGGAAACGATGGCCTTGCTCGCGCCGCCGGGCTTCGTGACGCCGGGCCAGCGGACGAGCAGGGGCGTGCGCAGTGATTCCTCGAAAATCCACCGCTTGTCGAACCAGCCGTGTTCGCCGAGATAAAAGCCCTGGTCGGCGGAATAAATCACGAGGGTGTTTTCGGCGAGGCCCTCGTCATCGAGGAACTTGAGCAGGCGGCCGACGCTTTCGTCCACGGACTTGATGCAGCCGAGGTAATCGTGCATGTAGCGGTTGTATTTCCAGCGAACGAGGTCTTTGCCCTGGGGGTTGGCTTTCTTGAACGCTTCGTTGCGCGGCTCGTAATAGGCGTTCCATGCCTTGAGTTGTTCGGGCGTGAGATTGCGGGGCGTGCCGAGTTTGAGGTCAGTGTCGTTCATGGTCGAGGCGATCATCATGTCCTGGTCGCGCACAGCGAGGCCGCGATTGGCGTAATCGTCGAAGAGCGTGGGCGGTTCGGGATAAGTGCGGTCGTGGTCGTGGCCGAGGTATTTCGTGTTCGGCGACCACTCGCGATGCGGCGCCTTGTGCTGGCACATCATGAGGAAGGGTCTGGACTTGTCGCGCTGCTTGAGCCAGTCGAGGGCGAGGTCGGTGATGATGTCGGTGGTGTAGCCCTCGTGCTTGACTTGTTTGCCGTTGTCAATCATGGGCGGGTTGTAATAAACGCCCTGGCCGGGAAGGATGTGCCAGTAGTCAAACCCGACCGGGTCGGTGATAAGGTGCCACTTGCCGATCACGGCAGTCTGGTAGCCGGCGGCGTGGAGGATTTTTGCGACGGTCTGCTGCGTTGGGTCGAAGCGGCTGTTGGAATTGTTGTAAAAGCCGTTCAAGTGATTGTATTTGCCGGTGAGCACCGTGGCGCGGCTGGGGCCGCAGATCGAATTGGGCACGACGCAGCGGTCGAAGCGAATCCCCTCGCGGCCAATGCGGTCCAGGTTCGGTGTCTGAATGAGCTGACGCGGGTCGTTGTAGGCGCTGATGGCTTGGTAAGCATGATCATCGGAGAAGATGAAGAGGATGTTCGGCTGCTTTGGCGCGGCGGGCGCGGGGGTGCTGGCGGCCAGGCCGACGCAGGCAGCGATGACGGCGAGGAAGAAGCGGTGCAGTTTCATAAGGGTGAACGATGGACACTGGTTTACCACCGGTCGGGCTGGGTTGGCCAGCTTTTGATTCACTTTTCCCGTGGCGTCGGGAATGGCGCGATGACAATCATTTCTGCAGGAAAAAAGTGGCTAAAGAACCAGCTTGATTGGCAAATGCTTTTCCTGCAAAAACTCGAGAAATTATGTAAACTGAACTGACAACCAATTTGCGTAGCTTTGGCTACGGGCTGGCTGCTAAACCGCGAATTTCTCCTGCCCCAAGACCGCACCAAGCACGCGCCCAACCGGGCGCGGCTTGGCGTTACTCTTGGGGAGGGCGCTTCGCGGTGCCTGCAGCCGGGGTGCGTTAGGTTCGCGCCCCTTCAGTTTCGAGGCTGACGATGCGCAGGAGGAAAATATGAAAAGCAAATACTGGATTATCGTCGGAATCGTCGCGTGGCTTCTTTCAAGTTCGATTGCATCGGCCATTGAAGATCTGCATTTCAAAGTCCAAGGCCCGGATGTGTTATTCGATTGGCCGAGTGTAGAAGGGGAGCTATTCATCATCGTTTATCGCGAGACGATGGAGACTAACACCCCTTGGGTTTTCCTGGCTACGAACCTTCCGGCTGCGACCGGGACGAATCGGACGACGTTCGTTCACACAAATGGGGCATACTGTCCTGGCGGGGGAGGTATGGGGATGATGACGCCAGGCGGCGCTGGCGGCGGGTCAGTGGCGGAAGGCGCAACGGAGGAAACTGCCGCCTGCGAATCTAAAGACTCGGCATCCTCCACTTCCGAAAAATGAGTGGAACCATAGACGAAACCTACGTCAAAGTCCGTTGCGATTTTATGATTAACTGGTCGGGTTTCTTGGGCCAAATTTCTGCATTGCCGTTAACCGAAGCGATCCAGAAGGCCGTGGACGACAATGCTTATTCCTTGAGGTTCTGGATTAATGGTTACAGCAAGCTGAACTGGAATGAATATAACGGTGCGACTTGGTAAATCTCGTCATGATTGGCGTTGAATTGACGGCCCAATATACGAATGCGGTTCTGGCCGCAGTGCTTCCTTTGTTGGCTGATTACGGAGCGGCACTCCAACTGAATTTACCCAAACCTTTGACCAGAACCGCCGTGAAGATGGCTTACGTTAAGGATTTGCCCAACATTTCAGTAGATATTCTCCTGACGAACGGTTACGACTTCCACTTCACTCAAGGTTACTTCACCCATTTTGTTGATGTTTCGAATTCGCCGGTGACGAAGCGCGAGAAGGAGCTAACTCATCTGGTCGGAGAACCCAAACTTTCCACCAATGAGGTCATTACGTTCGTGCGCCAACGCGTGAGCCGGCTCGGTTATCCCACCAATCGCACGCTGCTCGATTTGCCTCCGAGGGTCACCGGCCCTCGAAAGCAGTCCGACGGGTCAATCCTGCCGTTTTATTGGTTGGAATGGCCAACGGTTTACCGGTCCGCTTCCGAAGCGGACGGTGATCATTCCGTTTATCTCTCGGATCGCTATCCTATCTCGGCTGAGGTGGATGCGGCGCGATTGCGGATCACGAGCCTGACGATGAGGAGTCGCGCTTTCCGGCGCGAGCAACCCCGGCTCAACTACCGCCCGACCCTTTTAAGCGACCAGGTCATTCCGCGCCCCGAATATGTGAGAGCCATGACGCTCGCTTATCTCACCGAGGCGACCAACATCGTTCGGAAGCTGGGCGTGCCTTTTTCCCTGCCCGCCAAAGCCAGTGACATCCGGGAGATGTTCTGCGTACCCAAAGAGCAACTGGCCTTCAAGCTGGCAGATGGAACACAGTTCGATGTCGGCTATGACGGAGCTTTGCGTGGCGTCCGCGCCGGCGACGCTTTTTTCCCTTGGCCCGGCTACGTGTTTTATCCTGGCTACGAGAAAGTGGATTCCTTTTTCGGTGAATGGCGCATGACCGAAAAGGAGGCGACAGAGTTGGCGCGCGGCGTATTTCTAAAGTTGGGTTTGCCGCCCGAAGCCTTCGGCGTTGAGAAACCGCCCACCCGGATAGATAGGCCGCCCAGCCACGGCAAGTACGTCATCCCGCGATATCTGATTTGTTGGTATCGGCTTCATCCACCAGAAACTGGTTTACCCATCTCCAAGGTTGAAGTTGAGCTAGACGCCCAAAACAAAGCTGTCAAGTCCTTTTACTATTTCAATGCAAGCCTGCTCAAGAAGCCGTGGCCAACGGTCAACGAGTCACCCACGAACAGCCCGTCACTTTTCCGCAGGTTCTGGCCGTTTTAGGTTCACGCGCACGGCAGGGGCACTCTAACAAGTTACCGCTCTTGAGAGGTTCCCATCCCGACCTTCCAAGCTTAGTCAAGGGACGAAGATTCTTACCCAAGGAACGACGTTTTTAGCGAAGAAACGAAAATCTTCCTTTGAAACGCGGATTCTTCGTTAAGGAACGACGATCCTTGCTTCAGAAACGTTGTGTCTTCCCCAAAGTATGACGATCTTTGGCCGATATTATTTGATCCCTGCCAAAAATCGCGGATTTTTGCCGATGAACGGTTAATCAACGCCAAGAAACGCTGGTTTCTGCCAGCGAACGGCGAACAACCTTTTGAAAAGGATGATTTCTGGCGGTGAACTGCGAAAATAAAAAAATGGAATTCGACAAATCACCGCTGCTAAACTCCCCGCGTGATTTCCGGCGTTGCATGAAACTTTTGCGAAGACGGCCGAGGTTTCTGCTTTCGCCGCCTTGCTTCCTGGCGCTCTTGCTGCTGCTTCCCGGCAGTCTGGCGGTCGCCGCGCGCGAAGCGGAATATCAGGTCCGCACCAACAAGGACGTCCTGGTGGCGATGCGCGATGGGGTTCGGCTGGCGACCGACCTCTATCTGCCGGCGCGCAACGGCGCCGCGGTGCCGGAGAAATTCCCGATCATCCTGATGCGAACGCCCTACTCGAAAGCCGGCGGCCAGAGTTTCGGCCAATTCTAAGCGGCGCGCGGCTACGTTTTCGTCGCGCAGGACACGCGCGGCCGCTACGGTTCGGAGGGCGTCTGGCACATGCTCACCGACGACGGCCGGGACGGCTGGGATTGCGCAGACTGGCTTGCGAAGCAGCCGTGGTCCAACGGCGAGATCGGCATGATCGGCACCTCTTACTTCGGCGGCACACAACACGCGATGGCGATGGAGAAGGTTCCGCAACTGGCGACGGTAATTCCCGTGGACGCGGTGTCGAACATTGGCCGGCAAAGCATGCGCAACGCGGGCGCCTTTGAATTGCGATTCTGGAACTGGATCATGGTCAATGCCGGCCGCGGCAGCCGCGCCTCGCGCGACCCCGCGACGGCCGCGGCACTTGGCGAAATGGCCGGCCACCGGCTCGATTACCTGCGCCAGTTGCCGCTGCGCCGCGGCACGACACCGTTGAAGCTCGCGCCGGAATACGAGGATTGGCTCGTGGAGGCGATGGGCCACGGCGTGAACGACGCGTTTTGGTCGCAGAACAACGTGGTCGAGCATACGGAGCGCTACAAAGACATGCCGGTTTACCTCGTCGGCGGCTGGTATGATTCCTGGGCGGGCAACACCACGGCCAATTTCGTGGCGCTGACCCGGACGATCAAAGGCCCGGTCTATCTCATCATGGGGCCGTGGATCCACGGCGGGCAGGACAAGTCCGCGCACGGCCAGGTGAATTTCGGCCCGGCTGCGGCCATCGCCGACCCGCTCGGCTGGCGCCTGGAATGGTACGACCATTGGCTCAAGGGCCTCGACAACTCGGTCGGCAAAATGGCGCCGTTTGCGACCAGGGTGCGGATTTTTGTCATGGGCACCGGCGACGGCCACAAAGACAAAAAGGGCCTGCTCAATCACGGCGGTTACTGGCGCGGCGAAACAGAGTGGCCGCTGGCGCGCACGCGCTACCTCAGCTATTATCTCCAGCCCGGCGGCGGGTTGGCCCAGGTCAAGCCCGCCGCGCGACGTGCGGCGACGAGTTTCGAGTTCGACCCGCGCCATCCCGTGCCGACGCTGGGCGGGCAGATTTCCACCGCCGATGGCATCCTGCTGCAAGGCGCGTTCGATCAGCGCGGCGGCACGAACTTCTGGAACTGGCCGGAGCCGGTCCCGCTGTCCGCGCGCAACGACGTGCTGGTCTTCCAGACCGCGCCGCTGGAAGCCGATCTCGAAGTCACCGGCGAGATCACGGCCCATCTGTGGGCTTCCTCCTCCGCCGTGGACACGGATTTCACCGTCAAGCTGTTGGACGTTTATCCGCCGGGCGCGGATTTCCCGAACGGGTTCGACCTGCTGCTGGGCGACGGCATCCTGCGGGCGCGGTTTCGGGAATCGTTGCAGAAGGAAAAGCTGATGAAACCGGGAACCGTTTATCCGTTGGAAATCAAATTGTATCCGACCTCCAACGTCTTCAAGCGCGGCCATCGCGTGAGGGTGGACCTTTCGAGCAGCAACTTCCCGCGCTTCGATGTGAATCCCAACACCGGCGAGCCGCTCAACGACCACCGCCGGACGGTCACCGCCAGCAACACGATTTACCATGATCAGGCGCACCCCTCCCACATCATTTTGCCTGTCATCCCGCTCCCGGCGCCATAAGCCGGCCCGTTCCTGTTTTGGCCAGCACAAAAAATGATAAAAATGATTGAATTTGGGTCCTTTTCCGGCAGTCTATCCGTCGTTACCTGAAACGGCTGATATAGTTATAGTATATGACAAACCAACACATTGCTGACCACCAACCGCGGCTATCCGACCTCTTCGTCACGCGCCGCGATTTCCTCAACCGCTTCGGAATGGGCTTTGGCGCGCTGAGCCTGGCTGGCCTGATGGGACCGGAACTGTTGAATCCCACCTCGGCGGCAGCGGCCAATCTTTCGCCACTGGTGCCGCGCCAGCCGCAATTCCCGGGCAAGGCCAAACGAGTCATCCATATTTTCACGCAGGGCGGCCCCTCGCACCTCGACACGTGGGATCCCAAACCCAACATGGCCAAGTATGCCGGGCAGGATGTTTCCGCCATCGGCGGCGTGCCCCTGCCCTCGCCCTTCAAGTTCACGAAGATGGGCAAGTCGGGCATCGAAGTCAGCGAAGTGTTCCCACACATCGGCGAATGCATTGACGACATCGCCGTCATCCGCTCGATGTACACGGACATTCCCTCGCACGAATTCGCCACGATCATGATGAACACGGGTTCCGGCCGGCTGGTGAAACCTTCGATGGGTTCGTGGGTGCTTTACGGGCTGGGCTCGGAAAACCAGAACCTGCCCGGCTTCATCGCGCTCAACGGCGGCCTGGGCGGCGCGGCCAACTGGCGTTCGGCCTTTCTGCCGGGAGCTTTTCAAGGCACGTTGATCAGCAGCGTCAACACCAGCCCGGACAAGATCATCGAGAACATCAAGAGCTACTCCTCCTCGCAGCCGCAGCAACGCGAGCAGTTGGATCTCCTGCGCACCCTCAACGATCTGCACAGCGAAAAAATGAACCGCGAGTCGGTGTTGGAAGCCCGCATCCAGTCCTTCGAACTGGCCTTCAAAATGCAGACCGAGGCCGTGGATGCCTTCGACGTTTCCAAGGAACCGCAGAACATCCGCGAAATGTACGGCGATACTCCCCGCAGCCGCGACATGCTGGTGGCCCGCCGCCTGGTGGAGCGCGGCGTTCGTTTCGTGCAAGTCTGGGCCGGCGGTTGGGACCACCACACCAACCTCGAACAAAGTCTCCGCACGCAGGCCAAGTCCATTGACCAGCCGATTGGCGCGCTGCTCAAGGACCTCAAACAGCGCGGCATGTTGGAAGACACTTTGGTGATCTGGGGCGGCGAGTTTGGCCGCACCCCACGCCACGACCGCCAGGCCCGCGGCGAGCCGGGCCGCGACCATCACAACAAGTGTTTCGTCGCCTGGATGGCCGGCGGCGGCGTCAAGGGCGGCCATGTCCACGGCCAGACCGATGAATTCGGCTACGACATCGTGGACGGCAAGATGCATGTCCACGACCTGCACGCCACGATCCTCTCGCTGCTGGGCTTCGATCACGAGAAGCTCACCTACCGTTACAACGGCCGCGACTTCCGGTTGACGGACGTGTTCGGCAACGTGGTGAAAGAACTCATCGCTTGAGCCGGCGCCCGGTTTGCACGAGTCTAACCCCGGCCGCGGCTCACGCTGCGGCCCTTTTTGGAATATGATAACAGGAAAAATCAACGCACTATTGACCGTTGCGGTTCTGGGGAGTTCCCTCTCCTTGCACGCGGCGGCCCAGAAACTCACCGACGACCAGACGGACTTTTTCGAAAAGAAAATCCGCCCCGTCCTTGCCGATCACTGTTACAAATGCCACAGCGCCGGCGCCGAGAAGCTCAAGGGCGGCCTGTTGCTGGACACCCGCGACGGCCTGTTGACCGGCGGCGATTCCGGCCCTGCGCTCGTGCCGGGTAAACCTGAAAAAAGCATTCTGGTCAAGGCCGTCCGCTACGAGGACGAGGACCTGGCCATGCCGCCCAAAGGGCAAAAACTTTCCGACGAGCAGATCGCCAACCTGGAAGCCTGGGTGAAAATGGGCGCGCCCGACCCGCGCGAGGGCAAGGCCGCCGTCGCCGGACTCAAAGTGGACATGGCCAAGGCCAAACAACATTGGGCTTTCCGCCCCGTTTCCAACCCCCCCACGCCCAAAGCCAACGACCCGCTACACTGGGTCCAGACCCCCATTGATGCTTTCGTGCTCGCCCGGTTGCAAGAAAAAGGCCTGACACCCTCGCCCAAAGCCGACCGGCTCACGTTGATCCGCCGGGTCACTTTTGATCTGATTGGACTGCCGCCGACGCCCGCGGAAGCCGACGCTTTCCTCGCCGACAAATCGCCCGACGCCTTCGCGAAAGTCGTGGACCGCCTCCTGGCCTCCCCGCAATACGGCGAACGCTGGGGCCGGCATTGGCTGGACATCGCGCGATATGCGGACACCACCGGCGATCGCGCGAATGGCAACCGGCGGAATCCGCTTTACCCTTACGCGTGGACCTACCGCGACTACGTCATTGACGCTTTCAACAAAGACCTGCCTTACGATCAGTTTATCATCCAACAGGTCGCCGCGGACCGTCTGCCGGAAAGCAGCGAGAACAAAAACCTCCTCGCGGCGCTCGGCTTCCTGACCGTCGGCAAACATTTCATGGATAACAAGGACGAGATGATTGACGACCGTATTGATGTGATTTGCAAAGGCCTGATGGGGATGACGGTTTCCTGCGCCCGTTGCCACGACCACAAGTTCGACCCCATCCCGACGCTCGACTACTATTCGCTCCACGGCGTCTTCAACAGTTCCATCGAGCCGAAGGAAGAACCGCTGATCGCCGAGCCGCAGTCGCCAGAGAACTACAAGGATTACCAGGCGAAGGCCGCGGCCATCGAAGTGGAAATCAAGGAATTTCAGGAATCCGAGGAGCAACGGTTTATCGGCGGGATGCTGGACCGGTCTGGCGAATACATGCTGGTGGTCCATGAAATCACCAGCAGCGGCAAACGCAACGAGAATCGCCGGTTGATCGCCCGGGAGCACAACTTGGATTCCGCCGTTTATGAGCTGTGGGACGACACCTTGCGCGGGCTGTCCAAGAAGCATGACCCGGTGTTTGCTCCCTGGTTCGCCTTTGCCGCGCTCGATGAGAAGGATTTTGCCCGCCAGGCGAAAGAAGTCGCGGCCCAGATTGCGGCCAACAAAGACCCGGAGAAGCCCATCAACCGCACCGTCGCCCGCGCGTTTGCCGGCAAACCACCGGCTTCTTTGAAGGACGTCACGGCGGTTTACACGCGTCTCCTGGGCGATCTGCAAAAGGCCATCAAAGCACCGACTTTCACCTACAACCAGCGGCCGAGCCGGACCCAGAGTGGCTTTAGCCCGTTGGCTCCCCTCGACGATCCCGGCATGGAGTCGCTGCGGCTGGCTTTTTATGGCGACAACGCCTGCGTGGATGTGGATGCCAACCAGATGAACCGCATCCTGGGCAACCAATTCCGCAACGCGGAAAACGGAATTCGCGGCAAGCTCTACGTGCTGAACATGACGCATCCCGGTTCACCGACCCGCGCCATGGCCTTGCAGGACTCACCGAATCCCCGCGACTCAAAAGTTTTCATTCGCGGCGAAGCGAAAAATCCGGGGCCGGTCGCGCCGCGTCAATTCGTCGAAGTGCTCGCCGGTCCGAATCGCCAGCCCTTCAAGGAAGGCAGCGGCCGCCTGGAACTGGCCAAAGCCATCGCCAGCCGCGACAACCCGCTCACCGCGCGCGTCTTCGTCAATCGCGTCTGGCAACATCACTTCGGCCAGGCCATCGTGCGCACGCCGAGCGATTTCGGCACGCGTTCCGAGCCGCCGACGCATCCCGAACTGCTCGATCACCTGGCGGCGTGGTTCATGGACCATGGCTGGTCGGTCAAACAATTGCACCGCTACATTCTGCTTTCGGGCGTTTATCAGCAGGACAGCCGCAGCAATCCGAAGGGCATGAAGGATGACCCCACCAACCAATGGCTCTGGCGCATGAACCTTCAGCGGCTGGACTTCGAGGAAATTCGCGACTCGCTTCTCTTCGTGGGTGGCAAACTTGACCCGACGATGGGCGGCCAGCCGGTGAGCATCACCCCCGGCCGCGAGAACCGCGGCAGCCGCTATGATTCCGGTTACGCCGCCGGCGTGCCCAGCCCCAATCGCCGCACGGTTTACGCCGTCGTGGATCGCAGCAACCTGCCGGGCATGTACCAGACCTTCGACTTCGCCAATCCCGACATGACCACCAGCGAACGCATGCTCACCACGGTCCCCCAGCAGGCGCTCTTCATGATGAACAGCCCCTTCGTCGTCGAGCAGGCGAAAAACCTCACCGAACGCCATGATTTTCAAGCGCAGAAATCCAACGAGGGCAAGGTCCGCTCGCTCTATCGCATCGTCTTCCAGCGCGTGCCGACCGACAAGGAATTGAAACTGGCGCTGGACTTTCTGGCCAGCCGCTCCGGCGAAAACGCGCGCCCCGCGGAAGTGGAACCCGGCACCCGCGTCAACGTGGAAAAGAATTCCACCGCGGGCAGCAGCAATGAAAGGGAATCTCGCCGGACCTCACGGTCCGGGTCGGACGGTCCGAAAAACATTCCGCAGAAATCCCTGGACGCCTGGGAACAGTTTGCCCAGGTGATGCTGCTCAGCAACGAACTGATCTTCGTCAACTGACGGCCTGCGTCGCGGTCGCGCCCGCAGGTCATTTCGCCAGCGAACTCCAACGACGGGGTACCCTGCAGGCCTGCCGTGGGAGCGCTGGCGTCTCGCCGGCGAGTCTGGCGAGTTGGTGCCGACGAGACGCCGTTGCTCCCTTGACAGACTCCTGGGTGGTTTCCACGGTTTTTCGACCGTGCATTGGGACCATGAACGGAAGAGGGATTGGTTTTGCGCGACAGCGTCCTGGACTGCGGCAGCCCTCTGCCGCTTTGTTAACGGTGCTCAGTTCTCGAAAGCGGCAGAGGGCTGCCGCAGTCCAAAACCTGACGGAACTTGCGACCGGGTCATGGGTCGGGTGCATTGGGCCAGGTGAGGGAAGTTTTCGTGAACGACCTGGGCAGGAAATTAGATTTGGCAATCGCCTGATGCGCTATCCAGACTCGGAAACACCATCTCGAAATTATGAAACAACCCGCTTCCCGTCGTGACTTCCTTCGCGCCACCGCCCTCGCCGGCGCCGGCGCCTGGGCCTTGGGCGCGCCCGCCTTTCTTCGCGGCCGTTCGCTCAACGAAAAACTCAACCTCGCCGTGGTCGGCGTCTCCGGCCGTGGCGCGTCGGATTTGCAGGGCGTCAGCACGGAAAACATCGTCGCGCTCTGCGACGTGGATGACCTCAACCTCGGCAAGGCCGCCGAAAAATATCCGGTCGCCAGAACCTACAACGACTTCCGCCGGATGCTCGAGCAGAAGGATATTGACGGCGTCGTTGTGGGCACGACGGACCACACCCACGCCATCATCGCCGTGAGCGCCATGAAGCTCGGCAAGCATGTCTACTGCGAAAAGCCGCTGGCGCACTCGGTCTACGAAGCGCGCGTCATGGCCGAAACCGCCGCCCAACACAAGGTCGTCACGCAGATGGGCAACCAGGGCCACGCCAGCGACCGCTTGCGCAGCGTGGTGGAAATTGTGCGCTCCGGCGCCATCGGCCCCGTGCGCGAGGTGCTGCTCTGGTCCAGCAAGATGTTCTCCGGCGGCGACCGGCCCAAGGACACGCCGCCGGTCCCGAAAAATCTGCACTGGGACCTGTGGCTCGGCCCGGCGCCGGAGCGGCCGTATCATCCGACCTACGTGCCGCGGATGTGGCGCGGGTGGTGGGATTTTGGCTCCGGCAATTACGGCGACATGGGCTGCCACATTTTCGACGCCGCCTACTGGGCGCTCGGCTTGCGCTACCCGGTTTCCGTCGAAGCGGAAGGACCGCCGGGGCATCCCGAGAGCACGCCCGCGGAATTGATCGTGCGCTACGAATTCCCGGCGCGCGGCAGCCAGCCACCGGTGAAGTTTGCCTGGTACGACGGCCACAAGTCGCCGCCCATGCCGGAACTCGAAGGCATCAAGCTGCCGCCCCAAGGCTCGCTGCTCATCGGCGACAAGGGCAAGCTGCTCTTTCCTCATTCGACCGGCAAGATCCACCTGTTGCCGCAAGCGCAATTTGACGGATTCAATCCGCCGACGCCCACGCTGCCACGGCTCGGCGACGACGATGCCAAATCGCCTCATCACCAGGAATGGATCCGCGCCTGCAAAACGGGCGGCCAGGCGGAATCCAACTTCGCCTATGGAGGCGCATTGACCGAAACGATCCTTGCCGGCCTCGTGGCGTATCGCACCGGTAAAAAACTCGATTGGGACGGTCCGAAAATGAAAGCGAAGAACTGTCCCGAGGCCGCCCGGTTCATCCGCCCGAAATTCCGCAAAGGCTGGGAGGTTTAGAACTGGTTTAATCAGGTGGGGTCCCGCCAGGGCAGGATCGAGCCGAGTCCGCGCCGGTTTCCAGTCAACGGCTCGACGGAGTCTCGCCCCACCCGGCCGGGTTGATCGTCCGGCCAGAGTCCTGCCATAAACTCGTGGCAGAATCTTCGCGCCATTTCTCAATCGGCGCGGCCACCAAGTTGTCGGAACGAGGATTTCCGGCACAAACACACCCGTCGGGCGCGGGGCGCGATGCTTCTCCAACTCTGCACGGAACCGCCACACCGCTCTTGCTTTTGGCCGTCCGGGGTGCAACAACAGCGCGCCTTTTGTGGCTCGTTGAAATCAACCTGGACATTTTTTTTGCCGTTCTTGCTGGTTCTGCTGGCGCGCCCCGCCCAGGCGGACGATTCACAATACCGCTTCGGTCTCGGTCTGAAACTGGTGGACACCGAATATGTGGACCTGACGACCTACGGGCAATTCGACCTGTCCGACAGCGCCCCCAATCCAACGCTTTACCTGATCAGCGAACGAGTGTTGGTGGAGCCGTGGCACAATTTGTCCTTCGGACTGAATTACACCTACATTCGGCGGGACCTTTTCCTCAAACAGATCGGGCAGGAAATATTCCTGTCCCAGCACCGCGCGGAATTCGAGATAGACCCGCACTGGCATCTGAGCGATTCCGTCTGGCTGAACATGCGCCATCGGCTGGAATATCGCTGGACGCAAGACCTGCCGGACAACATCCGCTCACGGCACCGGGTTGAATTCGTTATCCCGGTCCACCACCTGGAGCCGCTCGCCGAAGTGTTCAGCAGCGGCGAGTTTTTTTACGATTATTCGCGACATCGCAACAGCGAGAACCGCCTCATCCCGCTGGGCTTGACGTTCCGGTTCTCCGAACACGTCTATATGAAAACCTATTACATGTTGCAAGCCGTGCATGTTTCCCACGACTGGCCCATCAGCAACGTTTTATACACGCAATGGTACATCAGCTTGAAGTAATGGTTTCGGCGCGAACTCAATAACAAAACCGTCCTGGACAATAAACCGCCTCCGCCCGTAATAACTGGCCGACGACGTGTGACCCGATGGCTGCCGCTGGCCCGCGCCCGCACCATTACACGATCCCCGAAAAATCATTTTGAAAATCACCCGCGTTGAATCCTTCCTCATGTCCTGCCCCTTGCCGGCGCCGTTGCGGCTGCCGTTCTGGGGCGGTGAGCGCACCATCCTCAAGCGCGACGCCATGCTCCTGCGCGTCTCCACGGACACGGGCCTGCGCGGCTACGCGCCCGGCCCGGCGCACGAAGGCGCCGCGCAGGATATTCATGACCTCATCCGCCCGTTTCTGCTCGGCAAAGACCCGCGCCAATGGAACTCTTTCAACTTCCAGGCCGGTCTCGAAACCACCAAAACCTATCGCGCCGTGGAAATCGCGCTGCTGGACCTCGCCGCGAAGTTTGAAGGCGCACCGCTCTCCGAACTCATCGGCGGCCGCGAGCGTGACCGCATCAAACTCTACGGGAGCGCCGGCATGTACATGGCGCCGGAAAAATACGCCGCCGAGGCCGCCGCCGTGCAGGCGATGGGTTTCCCCGCCTATAAAATGCGCCCCGCGCTCGGCCCCGCCGAGGACCTGCGCACGGTCGGGTTGATGCGCCAGGCCACCGGCCCGGGCTTCGGCCTGATGATTGACGCGCACAGTTGGTGGCGCATGGGCGACAAAAACTATTCGCTCGCGACGGTTACGCAACTCACGCGCGAGCTGGCGAAATTCAATCCGACGTGGCTCGAAGAACCGCTTCCACCCGACGACCACGCAGCGTATCGCGAGTTGAAGCAGCAAAGTCCGATTCCCATCGCCACGGGCGAGCACGAGCAAACTGAAGCCGGCTTCGGCGACCTCATTTCCACTCGCGCCGCGGACTTCATCCAGATGGATGTCTGCTGCCAGGGCGGCTTCGAGATGGGCCGGCGCGTGTTCGAGGCGTGCGCGAAGCAGAAGCTGCGCTTCGCCTTCCACAGTTGGGGCACCGCTCTCGAAGTGCTCGCCGCCGCGCACCTCGGCATCTGCTGGGACGAGGAAGTCGTCGAGTGGCTCGAATACCCGTGCTACGCGAACCATGGCCGCCCCGGCATGTATCCGTTCCCGGCCGCCGACGAAATTCTCGCTGAACCACTGCAAATCGAGCGCGGCCACCTCGTCGTGCCCACGAAGCCCGGCCTCGGCATCGAGATCAACGAGCACGTGATCGAAAAATATCCGTTTATTCCCGGCCCGTGGTCCTTCTTCCGCATCGATTCGCCGCCAGAGACGGTGGCTGTCACCGGCGATCACAGCGTGAAATGGGTCGAAACCCGGACATGAGGCCCTGCTTTGGGTCTGGTTCGTGAGAAGCTTCGACCTCCAACTTTGGACGCGCATCGGGGCCATGAACAGGTTAGCGAGTCCGTTGTCGCGCCAGCGTCTTGGACTGCGCCAGTCCTCTGGCGCTTTGGTGGGACGTGCCCGTTCTCACAGCGCCAGAGGACTGGCGCAGTCCAAAACCTTGCGGGGCTTTCGGACGGCTCATGAAGCGCGGCAAGGCTGCGTGCGAAGTATGGACGAGGACGGTTTGAGAAGCCCGTCCCCGGTCGGTGGGGCGAGACTCCGTCGAGCCGTGTCCGCGTGGCTTTACCTCGGCTCGACGGAGTCTCGCCCCACCTCGTGAACTCTTGGCCATTGCCTCGGATTCCCCTCGAGCGCCAGCCAGGCATTGCTTTTCCGGCGCGGCGGGACTATGAACCTTCCGTCTCGCAAACCCGGACGCCGGTTGCCGAAATGAAACCTCGTTGCTTGCTCTTCTTGTCATGGCTGGCTTCGCTGCTGCTGGCGACCTCCATCTCCGCAGCCATGCGCCCCAACTTCGTTGTTATTTTCGCCGACAACCTCGGCATGAACGACGCCAGTTGCTATGGCAGCGAGATTCCCACGCCGAACATTGATGCCATCGCCCGCACCGGAATCAAGTTCGAGAACTGGTACTCCGGCTCGCCCGTCTGCACGCCCTCGCGCTTCAGCATGATGACCGGCCAGTATCCCAACCGCTCGCACGACCAGTTGCTGACCGCCTTGATGCCAGGCACGCCGCGCGACGAGGACCGCGGCATTCGCCCGCACGAAACAACCATCGCGGAACTCTTCCACCAGCACGGCTACCACACCGCCATCATCGGCAAATGGCACCTCGGCCACGGTGATGCGAAATTTCTCCCCACGCGGCACGGGTTCGATTCCTTTTACGGCCTGACCGGCGGGTGCATAGATTATTTCCGGCTCCGCTACGGCGAATTGCGCACGTGGTATCGTGACGAAACGCTCGTGGACGAAACCGGCTACGCCACCGACAAGCTCGCCGATGAAGCCGTGCGCTTCCTGGAAAACCAAAAGGCCGGCCAGCCGTTTTACCTTTATCTCCCGTTCAACGCCCCGCACTACGGCAAAGGCTGGGACGCGGAGAAGAAAAAATACCTGAACATTTTGCAGCCGCACGAAAAATACCTCCCCGCCGTCAGCCATCTGCCCGCCGGTGACCGACGCGACTACGCGGCGATGGCGGTCGCGCTCGATGTCGCCGTGGGCCGCGTGCTCGACACGCTGAATAAAATGAAGCTTACCGAAAACACACTGGTCGTTTTCGTGAGCGACAACGGCGGGATGACCGATTACGGCGGTAGCAATCATCCCTTCCGCGGCCAGATCGCCACGCCCTATGAGGGCGGCATCCGCGTGCCGTGCGTCATGCGCTGGCCGGGCAAAATCCCGCCGGGCCGCAGCAGCCGCCAGCCCGCCTCCACGTTGGACCTTTTTCCCACGCTCTGCCATTTCGCCGGCCTCAAAACCACCGGCTTGAAGCTCGATGGCATGGACCTCTCCGGCGTCTTGTTGAGCGGCAAGGAATTTCCGCGCGACTTGTTCTGGCGCCTCGGCCCGTACGACGGCGACGCCTTCATTCGTGGCCCGTGGAAATATGTGCGCTACAAAAAAGACGGCGAGATGCTCTTTCACCTGCCCTCCGACCCCGGCGAAAAGTGGAATCTGGCGAAAGAAAAACCTGGCGTGCTGGCAGAGTTGAAAGCCGCGCACGAGGCGATTACCGCCACGCTGCCCAAAAAATAGCCCAACCGCGCTTTCCATGAACCGCCCGAAAGCTCCGCAAGGTTTTGGACTGCGCCAGTCCTCTGGCGCTTTGGGTGGGCTATGGCCCGTTTTCACAGCGCCAGAGGACTGGCGCAGTCCAAGACGCTGGCGCGACATCCGGCACGTTAACTGGTTCATGGCGCCGAGGCGCGTCCAAGGTTGGAAGTGGAAACTGCCCATGAACCGTGGCACCCCCTCACCCGCCCTGCGGGCACCCTCTCCCCCATTGGGGGAGAGGGAAGGGGTGAGGGGGTGCCACGCTTCATGGCTCCGATGCGCGGCCAATCTTGGAAGTCAAACCTCCCCATGAAAACCGCCGTCCACATCGGACTCATTGGCGATTACAACGCCCAGGTCCGCGCCCATTGGGCCATCCCGCAGGCGCTCGCGCTGGCAGCGGAATCCTTGGGCTGCCCGGTCGAACCCTTGTGGCTGGCCACGACTTCGCTGGCGCGCGACGGCGACCGCGCGTTGTCCGGCTGCGCCGCGTTATGGTGCGTGCCCGCCAGTCCTTACATCAGTATGACCGGCGCGCTCAACGCGATCCGGTTCGCCCGCGAGCAGGGCCGCCCGTTTCTCGGCACCTGCGGCGGCTTCCAACACGCGCTGATCGAATACACCCGCAACGTCCTCGGCTGGGGCGAGGCTGATCACGCCGAATCCAACCCTGCCGCCGCGCTGCCGCTCATCGCGCCGCTGGCCTGCTCGCTCGTCGGCGCGACGGGAACGATTCGTTTCCAACCCGGCTCGCGCTTCACGGAGATTTATGGCCGGAGCGAAGCGCTCGAAGCGTACCATTGCAGCTACGGCTTCAATCCGGATTACCGGTTCTTGCTCGATGGCGGCCCGTTGCGCATCACGGGCGTTGACGCCAACGGCGACGCGCGCGCCGTCGAACTCGGCGGCCATCCGTTTTTCCTCGCGACGCTCTTTCAACCGGAACTCTCCGCCTTGACCGGCGTGGTTCATCCGCTGGTCCGCGCCTTTGTGCAAGCCGCTGCCGCGGGCCGCTGAACATTCCGTTTGATATGGCCAACGTCGGTGGGGCGAGACTCTGTCGAACCGTGTCCGTGCCCGGTAACCCACACGGCTCGACGGAGTCTCGCCCCACCTTGTGAAACCATTGCTAGACAAATTCCCGCGCCAGCGGCGTCATTCCTCTGACCATGCCGACGCCGCTTGATCTGGCCCGCCTCTACGACGAGCACGCCCAGGCGCTGTTTGCCTTTCTGCTGAACTTCACCCGAAACGAAACCGACACGCGTGATCTGTTGCAGGAAGTGTTCGTCAAGCTGGCGCGCCAGCCGAAACTGCTGGCGGAGGTCCGGGACCCGCGCGCCTTCCTCATCCGGCTCGCGCACAACCTGGCCATTGATCAGACGCGTCGGCGCGGCACGCGGGAGCGGAATTACGACGAACTCGCGGCGGAATCGGCGTCGCCTTTCACACAGGCAAGCGATCCGGATGAAGCGGCCTTTCGCGCCACGCTGGCCGAAGCGCTGGGCGAGTTGCCGCCCGAACAGCGTGCGGTCGTGCACCTGAAACTCTGGGAAGGCCTGACCTTCGAAGCGATTGCCGAGACGCTCGAAATCCCTGCCAACACGGCGGCCAGCCGCTATCGCTACGGAATAGACAAATTGCGCGAGCGGCTGCGTCCTCTTTACGACGAGATCAGGTGAATGGCCGCGAGAGAACGCAAAGGCCGCAAAGAATTTTTACTTATGAAGCCCGACGACTTTGAACAACGACTCCAGCGCCAGCCGCTGCGCGATATTCCAACCACATGGCGCGAGGACATTTTGCAAACCGCGCAGTCCACGGTTGCCCCACGCCCCTCGCCGATTATCGCTTGCGTGCACGCGTGTTGGCACGAGTTATTTTGGCCGTGCCGCCGCGCCTGGGTTGGCCTGGCGGTGGTATGGACAGCGATTTTAGTCGTCAACGTGGCCACGCGCGACGCCCCCAAAGCCGTGGCCAGGCAGACGCTGCAGTCACCGGCAGGAATGGCCGAGGCGTTGAAAGAGAAGCGACGACTGATGTCGGAGTTGATCGGCTCGGTGACTGAGCCGGCTGAACCGCCGCGCTCCTATCTTCCGCGGCCTCGAAGCGAACGGCGCTGCCAAACCGCGGTGGCGTGACCCCGCAGTCTTTCTTCTTATGAACGAACCCGTCCGATCCGCCAGTAGGTGGCAACGCTCGACCACGCGGCGATTCCTCCTGTGGCTGTTCAGTTGGCGGACGGTGCGCCGCGCCTTGCTGGGCCTCGCTTGCCTCGTCACCCTCATCGGCCTGTTCTACGCCGAGGAAAACTGGCGCGGCAAACACGCGTGGGAAAGGCATCGTCAGGAGTGGGAAACCAAAGGAGAAAAGTTCACCGTGGCTTCATTAGTCCCGCCGCCGGTTCCAGACGATCAAAATGTTGCGCTGACACCGTTGCTCAAGTCGCCGCTGGACTACACTCGCGTGGAGGGCAGGGCCGTGTGGCGGGACACCAACGCGTGGCGGCGTCTTCAGAACATTTCTGCAAATTTGCAGCGGGGTCAAACCAATCGGCTCACGTTGGGAATTTTGGAAAAGGGAACGTTCGCCGACCTCGAAGCGTGCAGGCGGTTTTACCAGGGCAACACCAACTATCCCCAGCCCGTGCAGGGGGGAGCGGCGGCGGCGGACATCCTGGTGGCGCTGGGCAAATTCGACGCGGAGATGAAGGAATTGCGTGAGGCCGCCGCCACCCGCCCGTTGGCACGCTTCCCGATCGAATATGACTATGAGCCGGTAATGGGCATTCTCCTGCCACATCTGGCGTCTATGAAGGGGCTTTGCACGATGACGCATGTGCGCGCGATTGCCCGGCTGGAATTGCGCCAATCACAGGAGGCCATTGAGGAATTGAAGCTGGGTTTCCGTTTGTCCGACTCATTCCGGGATGAGCCGTTTCTGATTGATCACCTGGTGCGGATCGCGACGGTGTCAATCAACCTGCAAACCGTGCGCGAGGGATTGGTCCGGCACGCCTGGAGCGACGCGCAACTGGCCGGGTTTGAAAAGCATCTCGCCTCGGTGAATGTGCTTGCGGAATACAAGCTGGGGATGCGGGGCGAACGAGCGCTTTCGACCGGCGGTCTGGATTGGATGAGGCGGCAGGGATTTCGGATCGACATGAACGAGTTCAGCGAAATCAGCGACAGCGATCCGAGTGCGGCCAAAGTCTTCTCTCTCATGCCCGGTGGCTGGTATTACCAAAACATGCTGACCCTCTCCCACATGTACCAGGACTTCGCCCTTCCTGTTGTGGATGAAAAAGCGCACCGCGTTTTCCCCGACTTGTGGATCGAATCAGAGAAAGCAACCGAGGCCATGTGTGCCAAACGGTATCATCCCAACAGAGTTTTCGCCGCGCTGTTGTTCCCGGCCGTTACCGGCGCCGTGATGAAATCCGCCCGCATGCAAACCTACGTGGACATGGCGCGCGTTGGCTGTGCGCTGGAGGGTTACCGGCTGGCGAACGGCAAGTTGCCTGAAACGCTCGCCGCGCTCGCCCCGCGGTTCGTTGGTCAAATTCCGAATGATGTCATTGATGGCAAACCGCTCCGCTATCGCCGGACGCCGGACGGCGGTTGCGTCGTTTATTCCATCGGCTGGAACAAAACCGACGACGGTGGCGAATTAGGCTGGACAAAACGAGAAGAGCCGACGGTGGACCTTGCGAAAGGCGACTGGGTCTGGGCGCAGCCGGAAAAGTGAGCAAGGTCTGAAGTTTCCATAATGCTCGACCAAGAGTGAAGCCTCCCGTTCCTGAAGTTTAGTCATTGAGATTTCTGCTGGGCTTCGTTATTAATCGGTCGCTATTCCGCTCATGCCAAATTTCCTTCGTTTGTCCTCGTTTTGAATCATGGACACCGGCTGTTTCCCTGCCCAGCCGTCGCGCTGGCGCCGCTGGTTCAAATGCCTCGGCTGGTGCGCCGTCTTGTTAACAACGCTCGTCGTGTTGTTTTACCCGGTTGAAAACTGGCGTGGCCGGCGTGCGTGGCAGGCTTGCCGCCGCGAATTGGAGGCGAAGGGCGAACGGCTCGACTTCGCATCGTTGGTACCACCGCCCGTGCCGGACGAATTGAATTTTGCGAAGACTCCCTTGCTCACGAACGTGGGACTTTATTACAAAAGACTTGCAGATCGTAATACCAGGGGGAACTGGACGGTCATGAGCGGACAACCAAACCATCCCGCGTGGACTCATCTCACGGAGTTCGGGCGCTCCGGCCTGCCAATTATCATCAGCTCTGGCGCTCCGCAATTGACGGATTTCCAAGCCGGCCTGGAAAGGTTGCACAAGCAAGGGCTTGTCCCGGATTCGTTGGAGACGCAGGAGCCGGCGGCGGCGGTCCTTGCTTATCTTGAAAAAATCCTGGGCGCGGAGATGAACGAATTGCGCGCGGCCAGCCGGCGGCACTACGGCCAGTTTCCGGTGGACACCAAAGACCCGTTCGACGGACCGATCCCCAATTTTGTCCTCGCACGCCAACTCGCCCAGGCGATTTTTCTGGCGGCTACGGCAGAACTGTCACTCGGTCATCCGGAAGCCGCGTTCACCAACCTCCTTGTTCTTCACCGACTCACAGATGCCGTCGCGTCGCACCCGATGCTGGTGAGCGCGATGGTGGGCGTCGCCATCCGGGGGTTGGAGGTGCAGGCATTTTGGGAGGGTTGGGCCACCCGGCGCTGGCCACCGGAGCAACTCACTGAGCTTCAGCAACTCTTCGCCCAGCCCAATCTGCTGCGAGACTTCGATCGTGCACTTCGCGCCGAGCGGGCGGCACAGACGCAGATGCTGGAAAACAGTTCGCCGGCAAAGCTTGAAGAACTCTTTTCCGCCGCCGCGCTTACAGGCACGGTCACTGCCTGGCCAGTCCTAAACCAAGCGCGCGTCGTGCCGCGCGACTGGTTTCAACAGATCCAACAGATTCTTGGCGATTACAGCCGCGCAATGCAAAAGCTGATCCAGTCCGGCTTCCAGTCCGGCTACGAGGTGTTGGTCCGCACCGCAGTGCGCGCCGCGCCGAGCGGCTGGGTCCTGCAAAACCTCGCCGCTTACAACTCCAAGATGCAGTTTCTTCTGGCCGCCTACGACGTGCCGCAACTGCTCGTCCGGCCCACCGAAGTGGAGCGGAACCTCCAAACTCTGACGAACTCCCGGCCCTGGTTCCACCCCTATACCGTCATTGCGGCAATCGCCATCCCCAATATCAGCCGGGCCATACCAGTCGTCTACCAAAACCAATCCATGCTTCGGCTGACCGTGGTCGTGTGCGCGCTCGAACGCTACCGCCTCGCCCACGGACAATTCCCTGAAACGCTTGACGCGCTCGTGCCGCAGTATTTGGCCAAGCTTCCGCACGACCTCATCGGAGGCGGACCACTTCATTACCAGCGCAGTGCAGACGGGCGCTTCCAGCTGTATTCCGTCGGTTGGAACGGCGTGGATGACGGCGGCGTCACGGCTTGGCAGGACGCGGAGCAAACGAGCCCCGATTTCACCAAGGGCGACTGGGGCTGGCTGCAGCCGGAATAGTGATCTTCGTCTCAGCTGACGTCAGGTCGTCTTTTCGGAGGGACGAGCTGCGCGAGTCCCCAGTTTTCTCGGAAAGGCGGAACAAGTTTGGGACTCGCGTAGCTCGTCCCTCCGAAAAACAGGTTTGGGCAGCTCGCCCATCAGCCTGCTCGCGTTGAATTGGATTGACCGCACCCGCTTCGCCAATTCACTTCCGTTGTTTGACGCGAGTTGCTAGACTTCAACCTATGCAAATCGCCTCCATTCGCCGCACCTTTTTTCTCGCCTGTGTCCTGTCGCTGTTTGCCGCGCGCCTCGACGCCGCCGAGCTGCCGGTTCCCGACACGGTCACGTTCCAACGCGACCTCGAGTTCGCCAATCCGGACAACCAGCACCTGCAACTCAATCTCGCCGCGCCCAAGGCCGGCGCCGGACCGTTCCCGGCCGTGCTCTGCATCCACGGCGGCGGCTTCCGCGCGGGCAAACGCGAGAGCTACGACAAGCTCTGCCTCACCCTGGCCGGGCGCGGCTACGTCGCCGCTACTGTGAGCTACCGGCTCGCGCCCGCCTATCCGTTCCCGGCGGCGGTGCAGGATTGCAAGGCGGCGGTGCGCTGGCTGCGCTCGAACGCGGGGAAACTCCGGATTGATCCCGCGCGCATCGGCGTCACGGGCGGCTCGGCGGGCGGGCATCTCGCACAGTTCCTCGGCGTGACCGCCGGCGTGAAGGAGTTCGAAGGCGAAGGAAACCTCGATCAGTCCAGTGCCGTGACTTGCGTGGTGAATTATTACGGCCCAAGCGATTTCACCCGGTCTTACGGCGCCAGCGTGGATGCCGCGGAGGTGTTGCCACTGTTCTTCGGCGGCAACCTCGAACAAAAGCGCCGCGAGCACATCGTCGGCAGCCCGCTTTACTGGGTGACGCCGCGCGCCGCGCCGACACTCTGCGTTCAGGGCACGAAGGACGACCACGTGGCGTATGAACAGGCGGTCTGGCTGGTGGACCGATTGAAGTCGTGCATGGTTGAAGCCGAATTGCTGACGCTCGAAGGCGCCGGGCACGGGTTCAAGGGCGCTGATGCGGAAAGGGCCGAGAAGGCGTTGCTCGCGTTTTTCGACAAACACCTTAAGCGGGAGGCAAAATGACGAATGACGAATGACGGATGACGAAGGAAATCCCAATGACGAAGACCGAATGTCACCGATCACAGCCGGGTTGTTTTCAAAATTCATCATCAGGTTTTCGACAGTTCGTCGCCTTGCTCATCGCACTCCTGCTTGGTGGCGTCGCGGCGAGGACCGCGGACTCGCGTCCCAACCTAGTATTCATCATCGCCGACGACATGGGGACGGAGGATTGCGGCGCGTACGGCCATCCGCACATCCGCACGCCGAACATTGACCGGCTCGCGCGCGAGGGGATGCGTTTCGAGCATGCGTTCCTCACGTGCAGTTCGTGCAGCCCCAGCCGGTCGAGCATGATCACGGGCCGTTATCCGCACAGCACGGGCGCCGAGCAACTCCACTGGCCGCTGCCGAAGGAGCAAGTTACGTTCGTTGAAAAGCTCAAGGCCGCCGGCTACTGGACAGCACAGGCAGGCAAGTGGCACCTCGGCGACGCGATCAAGGACCGCTTCGATGTCGTGCATGAAGGCAGCAGCGCCGCGTTTCAATTAAGCGCCGACGCGAGAGGCAAGGCCGCAAAGATGAAGGCGGACGTTGACGAAAGCGGCTGCGCCGGCTGGATTCCGACGATGCGCGAGCGGCCCAAAGACAAACCGTTTTTCCTCTGGCTGGCGTCGTTCGATCCCCACCGGGATTACGAGGAGAACATCATTCCCCGGCCGCACCGGGCGGAGGACATCGTGGTACCGCCCTTTCTGCCGGATACGCCGGAAGTGCGCAAGGACCTCGGGCTTTACTACGACGAAATCGCGCGCCTCGACAGTTACGTGGGCAAAGTGCTCGACGAACTTGCCGCGCAAGGCGTCGCGGACAACACCTTCGTGCTTTTCACCAGCGACAACGGCCGCCCCTTCCCGCGCTGCAAGACGACGGTGTACGACAGCGGCATCCAGACGCCGCTGATCGCGCGCTGGCCGGGCAAGATCAAGCCCGGCTCCACCAGCGCGAGCCTGATCAGTTCCGTGGACTACGCGCCGACGTTCCTCGAACTCGCCGGGCTCAAAGCCGGCCCGACCTTTCAGGGCAAATCCTTCGCGCCCGTCTTGCGCAATCCGCAGGCAACCATTCGCGATTACATTTTCGGCGAACACAACTGGCACGACTTCGAGGCGCATGAGCGGGCGGTGCGTTCCGCAAAGTTCAAATACATTCGCAACGATTACCCCGACCTGCCCGGCACGCCGCCCGCCGACGCCTTGCGCAGCCTCACCTCCCAGGCGATGCGCCGCCTGCGCGATGCCGGCAAGCTCACACCCGACCAGATGAATTGCTTCATCAAACCGCGACCCGCCGAAGAACTCTATGACCTGCAGACCGACCCGAACGAATTCCACAATCTCGCCACCGACCCACACCAGGCCGGAACGCTCAAACAAATGCGCCAGGCGCTGGCAGACTGGCAGTTGACCACCGGCGACTCGGTTCCAAAATTCCAAACGGCGGACGATTTTGACCGCGAAACCGGCGACCCTCTGCCGACCCGCGTGCGGCCGCGTCTGCCGCCAAAAAAATGAGCCCGCTCGCTCCCGGAGCGCGACCTTCAGGCCGCTTCAATGTCCGCAAGTCAAATCGCGTGGAATAATCGGGCGGTGTGGTGGTTCAAACGTTGAAGCGGCGTGAACGCCGCGCGCCGCTGCGATGTCGGATCGAGGCGTTGTGCGCGGAACGCGGGTCTGTGACCCGTAGCGGCTTCGCCAGCCGGAAAGCCATTAAATCCGGAAGCCACTTGAAATGTGGACGTGCTGCGACTCACAGAGCCGCGCTCCGGGAAAAAGCCTTGCGCACACCTTGGCGGCTTTCGGCAGAAAGCCGCCATCCGAAAAGCGAAGGAGAAAAATGCGGCGCTCTGCCGAGACGCCGCTACGCTTCCAATGGCAGAGCTTCCTGTAAAAGTTCTTGCAACCCACGAACAAGTGCCTCTTGGCTTTCTTTCGTTTTTGGATAAAGCCATGCCCATCCATTCTTCTCCACCTCGACACCAAGAGCGCTGACTACGCGGGACTGTTTGATGTGAAAGAACTCTTCAAAAGCGGGAACATAAACAAAAAACTTCATGCCTCCATTTTTAGCAGGGACGCTACCATAAGCGAGAAACAGAGCTCGTCTCCCATCAGATGGAGGCGCCGGGTAAGAGCCACCAAACCTTCCGCGTCCGGGTCGAGTCCGATTTCAACCGAATCCCGCAGCACCCACGCTGCATCGTGGTTGGGAACGTCATAAGCCTCGCCGTTTGACATTCTGATGCGAAAAGGGCGAAATGGTTTTTGATCCATCCGGTCTTTGAGAATTTTCGCCGTGAACATACGTGCTTGGGTAATCCCGTTTCCCTTGTTTTTCAACGCTTACGCAAACCGCTTACGCAAACCGATTCAACGCTCTTTCAATTCTCCCCAGCGTCTTCTCTTTCCCCAGCACTTCCAGCAAATGATAGAGGCTCGGGCCGGAGGGGTGGCCGGTGCAGGCGAGGCGGACGGGATGCACGAGCACGCCGGCTTTCACGCTGATGTGGTTTAAGCGACTGCTTTCGCCCGGCGCAAACCCGGGGCTTCAGGGTAGCCTTGCATCAATCCCTCGACGCTCAGATGGTAGTCCAGTGCCGGCCATTCGATGCCGTAGCCCGCGCCAATGGGCTGGCAGTTTTTCCGTTCCGCGTCGGTCGCGTGCAGCAGCGTCGGATAATACGCCAGCGGCACGGTCAAGACGCGGCCATCCATCAACTCGACCGTCAACGTGTCGGCGGAGGTCTCGATGCGCTTGATTTTAAGGTCTGAAAAAGTCACGCCGCTTTCGTGGTGGGGATGTCTTCGATGCTCGCAATGTGCAGAATGGAACACCTTCTTGTGAGCAAGACAAACCCTTCCGTGTCCTGCTCAACTCCCACTTCAATGGCGTTGCTGAGAACAAACGCTGAATCATGGTTCTTGATGTCATACGCCTCGCCATTTGACATCCTGATTCGAAATGGCCGAAACGGTGTTTCGTCCATTCGCTCTTTGAGTTGCTTTGCCGTGAACATACTTAGTCTCCTTAAAGTCTTTCGTCAATCTTGTCAAATCCTCATCCGAACCGGCCCATCGCCCTCTCAATCCTCGCCAGCGTCTTTTCTCTCCCAATCACTTCCAGCAGATGATACAGGCTCGGGCCGTGGGGATTGCCGGTGACGGCGAGGCGGACGGGATGCACGAGCACGCCGGCTTTCACACCGAGTTCGGCGGCGACGGCTTTGAGCGCGGCTTCCACTGACGCGGCGTCGAAGGCGGGGAGTTTGCCGAAGGCGTCGCGGAGTTTTTCCACGCGCGGTTTGTTCTCGGGCACGAAGCTTTTCTTTGCGGCTTCGGGGTCGCAGGTGATTTCGTCGCGGAAATAAAATCCGGCGTAGGCGGGGAGTTCGGAAAAGGTTTTGATCTTGCCGCGGCAGGTGTCGAGCGCGGCTTTGACGTAGGCGACGGGCAACGCGTTGGTGTCCAGTCCGGCTTTGGCGAGGGCGTGGACGG
This sequence comes from uncultured Verrucomicrobiota bacterium, assembly GCA_964539075.1. GTDB lineage: Bacteria > Verrucomicrobiota > Verrucomicrobiia > Limisphaerales > CAZIFU01 > CAZIFU01. The sequence continues at coordinate 44,190 of CAZIFU010000146.1, forward strand.
CCAGTTCGTAGAAGCGGTCGGGGGCGAGTTCGCGGCAGTATTCGCCTTGAAGCCAGACGAGTTTCTCGAGGTTGAATCGCGCGTTGTGCCGGAGGATTTGCGGCAGGTCGAACAGTTCGATGATCCCGGCCAGCGGCACTTTCTCGCGGTCGTTCTTGGGGGACCACCCGAGCAGGCAGAGATAATTCACCACCGCTTCGGGCGCGTAGCCTTCCTGGAGGTAGGTGGCGAGCGACGCGCCGGTGTCGCGCTTGCTCATCTTCGTGCCGTCGGGGTTGAGGATGAGCGGGATATGCGCGTAGTGCGGCGGTGGGACGCCGAAGGCGCGGAAGAGGGCGATGTGCTTGGCGGTGTTGGTCAGGTGGTCTTCGCCGCGGATGACATGCGAGATCCCCATCTCCAGATCGTCCACCACGTTGGTGAAATGAAACACCGGCTGGCCGTCCGAGCGGACGATGACGAAATCCGGGTCGAGCTTCTCGCGGTCGGTCAGTTCGCGAGTGACGTCGCCGACCACCAGGTCGGGAATCACGACCGGCTCGCGGGTCATTTTGAATTTGATCGCGCCTTCGTGTTCATAGGCCAGCCCGCGCGCGAGCAAGGTCTCGACGCGCCGCTGATAGTTTTCCGCGCGCTGCGACTGAAAGTATGGCCCGCGGTCACCCTTGCCCGGCCCGGTGGCATCGCCGCTGATGGGGCCTTCGTCCCAATCCAGTCCCAGCCAGCGCAGTCCCTCGAGGATGACCTCGACCGCCTCTTGCGTGTTGCGCGCGGCGTCGGTGTCCTCGATGCGGAGGATGAACCTGCCGCCGGTGTGCCGGGCGTAAAGCCAGTTGAAGAGCGCCGTGCGCGCGCCGCCGATGTGCAGGAAGCCCGTGGGGCTGGGAGCGAAACGGACGCGGACAGTCATGGGCAAATCAGTTCAAAATTAAAGGTCAAGGACGCAGGACACCATACTGAGTTCCTCCCGTCTGGCAAGGTTCTCCCGTGGTGCGATTTTGACATCGCCATTGCCACCAATTTTCGGCATTTTCCCCCAGCCAACGCGCCCACCTGATGACGCGCTTGAGAGACGTCTTGAACGAAGCCGAACCCAAAATCGCAGACCAAAGGCCCACCTATGAAATCACGATTCATCCTTTCCATAAACCGGCCGAAGCCCCGCAAGGTTTTGGACTGCGCCAGTCCTCTGGCGCTTTGGCTGGGCTGTTGGCCGTCCTCACAGCGCCAGAGGACTGGCGCAGTCCAAGACGCTGGCGCGACAATAGAAGCGCTAACCAGTTCATGCCCCCAATGCGCGGTCAAAAAACCGTGTCGGCCTTCCATGAAGCTTGTAGGAGCCAACGTAAGGAGGCTCACTTTTCCTCGAATCCGGATAGTCAGAGCCTCCTTACGTCGGCTCCTACGGTCTAGGGGTTCAAGGAGCGATGAGTTTTCCGGAGTTTTCACCACGCTTCTCCTCACACTTCTCGGCGCCCTGTGTGGTCCGCTCCACGCCGCCCAAGCGAAGCGGCCCAACGTGCTGTACATCATGACCGACCAGCACTTCGCGGAAGCCTTGAGCTGCCGCATGGGTAGCCAATACCTCAAGACGCCCGCGCTGGACAGCGTCGCGGCCAACGGCATGTTTTTCACCCGCGCCTACGTGGCGAATCCGATTTGCATGCCCTCGCGCAACTCGATTTTCACCGGGCGTTATCCGCACGAGACCGGCGTCACGGCCAACATCCCCGCCACGCTCGACCCGAAGGAATTCGTGAACATGGGCACTTACCTGCGGCGGGCGGGTTACGAGACCGCTTACGCGGGCAAGTGGCATCTTTGCTACAAGGAACAGGACGTGGAATCCCACGGCTTCGAAACGCTCAAGGGCAAGGGACTCGATGCGGAGATCGCCGCGAATGCGGTGCAGTTCATCCGGCAGAAACACGACAAGCCGTTCCTCCTCGTGGCGAGCTTCGTCAACCCCCACAACATCTGTGAAGTTGCCCGCGGCGAGCCGCTGTCCAACGGCCCCGTAGGAACACCGCCGCCGCTGGACCAGCTCCCGCCCGCGCCCGCGAACCTGCTCCCGCCGAAGAACGAGCCGGACACCATGACGATCATGCGCAAGTCCTACCATGCCACGGATACCTTTCCGGTCGGCAATTTCACGCCGGAGAAGTGGCGCGAACTGCGCTGGGCTTACTACCGGCTCATTGAAAAGGTGGACGCCGAGATCGGCAAGGTATTGGCAGCGCTGCGCGTGGCCGGTCTCGAAGAAAACACCGTGATCATCTTCACCGCGGACCATGGCGAATGCGCCGGCGCCCACGGCTTCAATCAGAAGACCGTCTTTTACGAGGAGTCCTCGCGCGTGCCGCTCATCGTCAGCCTCAAAGGCACGACCAAAAAGGGGACCTCCGACAAATTCGTGAACACCGGCATAGACATCATTCCGACGATGCTCGACTTTGCCGGCCTCGAACAGCCGGAGAAGCTGCCCGGTCTGAGCCTGCGCCCGCTCGCCACCGGACAGCCGGTGAACCATTGGCGCGACTATGTCGTCGTCGGCAACAACATGGTGCAAGGCGGCCCCGTGGGAATGCTCAAACCTGCCACCGAGGGACGCATGGTCCGGACCGAACGTTACAAATACTGCGTGTTCCTTTTCGGCAACCACCGCGAGTCGCTTGTGGACATGCAGCAGGACCCGGGCGAAACCACGGACCTGGCGACCGACCCGGCCAGCCGCAACATCCTCCTCCAGCATCGCGACCTGCTCCGCCAATTCGCGACCGAGCACAACGACAAGCTGGTGGCGGAATTGCTGGCGGACGACATCAAGGCCCGGCCCTTCACCAGCGAGGGCGTGCAGGTCCCGCGAGGCAGCAACAAGAAGAAAAAACAGAAAGCAGAGAAGCATTGATGACAGGGATGGGAAGAGTTTTCATTTCCTCCATCTCCGCTCGATGGCTGCCAGCTTCTTGAGCAAACGCTGGGCGTGCTTACGCGAGCTCCTTCATCGTCCGGGCGTGGTTCTTTATCGTCGCCTTGATGGCAGCGGACACTTTCTTCTGAGCAGCTTTCCGATATAACGGGGTGAGCGTGATGACTCCGCCGTCATGCAACTCCAAGTTCACCATATCTCCAGCTTTAAGGCGCATCCGTTCGACTGAGGCTTTGTCAAAGACAATGCCTGGTGAATTTCCGATCTTCGTGATGGTGGCGATCATGGCGTAAAACTATCTCTGGCGCTGTCCAGATTCAAGCCGCTCGGTTATTGAGATCCGTCAGCGCCGTGAGCCGCCGGAAAATCCGCCTCGCGCCGGGATCAACCCCGGGCGGCCCAACGACGGTTGCAGAGAAGATTCTTCAGGAGCCCGGCTCATGGTTTCGCGTGTTCCTTGAAAAACTTCACGATGATGGCCGGAGCGTCGCGCGGGAATTCGTGCTTGCCCGGATGGATGAAGGTCACCACGGGCGCGCCGAGTTTGGACGCATAAATCGTGCACCCTTTCTCCCACGGTTTGGCTTCGCCGCAGTCGTTGAGCTTGCGCAGCGCGTCCATCGTCTGCTGCTGCCACTCGAACTTCACGAGCGGGTCCTGCTCGCCGGCGAGGTGCAGCACGGGTTTGGGCTTGAGCTGGCCGAGCAGTTTGGGCGCCGCCGCCGCGCACGGCGCCACGGCCGCGAAGCGGTCGCCGCGCGCCGCCCAGAGCAGATACGTGAAACCGCCGCCGTTCGAGTGGCCCGTGGCGTAAAGGCGCTTCGCGTCCACTTTGTAATCCTGCTGGAGGCTCGCCAGCACAGCGTCGAAGAACTTCAGGTCGCGGTCGCCCTGGTTGCCGACGGCGCTCTGCCAGCCGGGCTTCTTGCCTTCGGGATCGGTCAACAGCCCCGGCGTGTCGAGTCCCTGCATGTAAACGACCAGCGCCTCCGGCCAGCTCGTGTGATAATGAAAGGTGCGGGAGGCCTGGTTCATATTTCCGCCATGCCCGTGAAACGCAAACACGAGCGGTGTCGCTGCCGTTTTCGCCTTCGCCGGGGCGTAAACCAGCGCTTCGCGCGCGACACCCTCCACCGTCCATTCGCGGCGTGGCAGCGATTCGGCGGCACGGGCAGGGGCGAAGACGGCGAGCGACAGAACGAGTGAGAGCAGAGGCAGAAGGAAACAGCACGATGGCAGAAGCCGGCGCGACCCGGGCTTAGCGCGGCCAAGCCGCCATCGAAGCGGAGCGCGGAATTCATTCCGCTTCGCCTCCCGCCCCGCTGAAGCGCTTGAAAAGCTCGTTGCGTGCTCGAACCGTCGGACGTTGAAGCGGAATAAATTCCGCGCTCCAAAATCTTCGCAGGGCACGACGATGTTGGGAGATGGCACTAGAGGGTCAGTCAAGTTCCGCCGGCGATCGGGCGCCTCTCGCAAGTCTTGCGAGGAGGTTTTGCAGCGCGAGTGGGAACCGTGGGTGGCCGGAATCTGCGTCAGCATTTCTTTCATAGAAATGGCTTGGATGTTATCGCCGCATTTGCCGCAAGCAACGGAAAACGCAACGGGCGACCAAGGAAAAGCAGCTTAAGCCAGGACTTCGTTCAGTTGCTTCAAGACTTCGCCAAATAGGGCCTTGACATGAACCGCACACCGCCCGCTAGATGCGCACATGAACCTGCCCCGTTTTTCCCTCGCGCTCTGTCTTGCGCTTCCCCTGCTGCAGGACGCCGCCGCACAGGGCATCATGGAGGCGTTCAACGCCGCGCGCCCGTCGGACACGGACCTTGGCGTCTTCAAGCTCGACTGGGCGGATTGCCTCAAGGATGCCAAGGCTCGCGCCGCCAAAGAAAAGCGCCCGATCTTTTTCGTCGGCACCACGCAACTCAAGGACGCGGGAAATCTCCGCGACGGTCATTGTTGAGCCAATTCGATGCAAGTGAGAGGGAGTTCCCTCTCCCACCCGAAGGTCATCGAGGCGCTCTGTCCTTTCATCGTTTCCTTTTGGGGACAGGCAGACAACGAGCCGACCCCCGCCGACGTCAAACCCCTCTACGAAGCCTCGGGGCCTCGCAGCGGCTCGAACGTCCGGTGCTTCGTGCTGGATTCCGACGGGCGGCTGCTTCACTGGTTTAACGGCTTTCCCGACAACGCCCAGAACTCCATGCGCTACTCGCAGGACGAGTATGCGGCTTATTTCGCGGGCGAAATCGCCCACGGGGCGGCGAAGCTCAAGCTCGACCGGCGTGAAGCGGTATTGCAACTCCCCGACGTCAAAAACGGTGTGCGCCTTTTCATCCGCCTGCCCGATCATCGCGGCTCCTACGGCTCGCCGGTCGTCGAAGTCGTGGAGAACGAAGACGAATGGACGACGCTGGCGTATCCGAAGACCGCCCGCGAGATTGATGCGCAAAAACTTTCGCGCTGGCTGCGGCTTTGCTACCCACCGGGCGTCAATGCGCAGCTCGAGCCGTTCAAAGTCGTAAAGGGCACGCTCACGCTCAAGCCCGCGGGCGAGAAAAAAGCGGTCCTCTCCGGGAAGATCCGGCTGGCGATGTCGGAGCAGGCTGCCCGGCCCTTCGAAGGAACATTCGACGCCGTGTTGACGTATGACGCCGGCGCCGTGACGCTCCGTGGCGTCGTAGCCGGCTGGTACCCGCGCTTTGACAAGCCCCTCAACCGCTGGTTGGACTGGAAGCTCACCGCAGCCATCGAGTCGCGTCCGAACTGAACGCGACCGAGGTGCGCGAACCGCATCGCACGATCACCGCGTTTGATCCAACTGCTGCAATACTGTACACAACGCAGCCAGTCGCGGCGTGGGCACGCCGGCTTTTTGCGCCTGGCGCAGCGGCTCCAGAAACAGGCTTTCCAGTTCCAGCGGCTGGCGCCGCTCGAAGTCCACCAGCGTGGAGGCCTTGAATGCGCCCAGGGCACGCGTGTTGGCGATTTGTTGTTCCGCGACGCTTTCGGAAATTTTCATTCCCAGGACATTGGCAGCGGCGATGACTTCCAACATCAGTTCGCGCACCAAGGTTTCCCAGCGCGGGTCGGACAAAAGTTTGTCGGTCGTGAGGCAGGGGGCAAGGACAGGTTGAAGGTTGAGCGTTGAGCGTTGAGAGACCAACGCTTCGTAACCGGCGGCGCCAGCGACGCCGAGTCCGTTGAAGGGAATGTTCCAGACGAGTTTCTCCCAATGGACGCGTTCGAGGTTGTCGGTCACCTGGCACGGCACGCCGGCGTGGCAGAACAACGAGGCGATGTCGTGCGTGCGCGGTTCCGGCCAGCGCCGGTATTCGCCCAGCACGATCCGGCCGAGCGCCGTGTGTTGAATGACGCCCGGCTCAGTCCGGTTCAAACACACGATGCAGAGTCCGCCCAGGATTTTTTCCGGCCCGAACAACGCGGCCAGTTGCGCCTCGTTGCCCAGACCGTTTTGCAAGGTGAGGACCGCCGTGGCCGGACCGACAAGCGGCGGCAGCAGACGGGCGAACTGGTCGTTCGCCGTGGTCTTCAGGCTGATCAGCACCAGATCGCACACGCCGATCTGATCGGGATGGCGCGCGCATTTGGGGTGGGCCTGAAAATCACCTTCGGGGCTGAGGATTTTCACGCCGCGCCGGCGCACCACGTCAAAATCGGAGCGCAGGAGGAAGTGGACTTCCTGAGCGTCCCGACAGAGCTTCGCGCCGTAGAAACCGCCGAGGGCGCCGCAACCGGCGACGGCGATTTTCACGGCGAAGCGCAGTGTTGGAGCATGGGCGTGCTGGGGCAACGGGAAGTAGCAAGCGGAGGCGCAACACCCCCGATGCTCCACCACTCCATGATCTCAACAAAAAGGCACCCTGAGCCAATCAGAGTGCCGGGTTGAAAAAAGCGTGACTACCTGGCGCCGAGGATGGCGTCCTTGGCAGCCTTGGCGACGCGGAACTTCACGACGCGCTTGGCCGGGATCTGGATCTGTTCGCCGGTGGCCGGATTGCGGCCGATGCGGGCCTTGCGGTTCACCAGCACGAGTTTGCCCAACCCCGGCAGCGTGAAAGTGTTCTTCGCGTTTTTGTAAGCCAGATCCGCGATGTTTTCCAGAATTTCACCGGCCTGCTTTTTGGTAAGGCCATTCTTGTCAGCAATGGCGGCTGCAATCTGCGATTTGGAGAGTGCTTTTGACATAATGTTTTTTTTGATTTTGATTTGGTACCGTCGTACGACTGGGGCGTATTAAGCGATTCGCCAGCGGCGCGCAAGCAGAAAAATCAATATTTATCGGGTCGAAATCAGGGCCGCTTCCCGCCGCCCAGCGGAGGCTTGACTTGCTTTCCCGATGTCACAACATATTTCCATGGCAGCGCTCTTCACCATCCAGTCCGATTATCGCTACGACGCGGTTCGCAAAATCTTCGAAGGCGGCATGGGCGTGGTGTACGAGGCCGAGCAGCACGGCGCGCGCGATTTCGTAAAGCGCATCGCCATCAAAGTGGTCCGTCAGAGCTTTTCCAACCAGCAAAGCTTCATCGAGAATTTCATCGGCGAAGCCAAGCTGGTGGCCGATTTGATCCACACCAACATCGTCCAGACCTATCATCTGGGCGAAGCGAAGGGCATCTATTTCATCGCCATGGAATTGATCCGCGGCGTCAACCTGGAGCAGTTCACCCAGCAGTTGAAGGACAAGGGGCGCACGCTGCCGGTCGAGCTGGCGGTCTTCATCGCCAGCCGCGTGGCGCGCGGCCTGGCCTACGCCCACGACAAAACCGACAAGGACGGCATGCCGCTGGGCATCGTCCACCGCGACGTCAGTTTCAAAAATATCATGATCGCCTTTGAAGGCGACGTGAAGCTGACGGACTTCGGCATCGCCAAGGCGCGCGGTTTTCTCACTGACCAGGAAGGCGAGGTCATCGCCGGCAAGGCCGATTTCATGAGTCCCGAACAGGCGGACTTTCAGATCACCGACAAGCGTTCGGACATTTTCTCGGTGGGCGTCGTGCTCGCCAACCTGCTGCTGGGCCACAACCCCTTCAAGGACGAGACGCCGGAGGATTCCCGCCAGCGCATCCTGCACATGCCGATCCCCAATTTTTGCGAGCTGGACAAACGGATTGACGAGCGGCTCAACGAAATCCTCCAGCACACGCTGGCGCGCGACCTCAACGGACGCTACGCCACGGCGGGCCTGGTGCTCTACGATCTGGAGCATTACATTTATCATTCCGGCTACGGCCCCACCAACGAAACGCTCGGCAAATACATCCGCGAATTGTTCGGCCAGGGCGATGCCCGGCCGCACCACGACGCCAAAGGCGGCACGCTGCACCTCGGCCGCACGGCCACCCAACCCGCCGGCAAACCCGCCGCCCCATGAAGCGCCCGCCACCGCGCGCCGCCACGGTCAAGCTCGGACTGGTGCAGGCGCGCTGTTCCGCCAGCCCGGCGGCCAACCTGAAAAAAACCCTCGCCGCCGTGGCACGCGCCGCCCGGCAGGGCGCGCAAATCATCTGCACCCAGGAACTCTTCCATTCGCAATATTTCTGCCAGAGCGAAGATCACAAATATTTCGCACTGGCCGAACCGGTCCCCGGCCCCAGCACTCGCTCGTTCCAAAAACTAGCGCGCCGGCACAAGGTCGTCCTCATCGTCTCGCTCTTCGAGAGGCGCGCCGCCGGCCTTTATCACAACACCGCCGCGGTGATTGACGCCGACGGCGCGCTGCTGGGCCTCTATCGCAAGATGCACATCCCGGACGACCCTCTCTATTACGAAAAATTTTATTTCACACCGGGCGACCTGGGCTTCCGGGCGTGGCCGACCCGTTACGGCAAAATCGGCGTCTGCATCTGCTGGGACCAGTGGTATCCCGAAGCCGCGCGCCTGACGGCGTTGCAAGGGGCGGAAATTCTCTTTTATCCGACCGCAATTGGCTGGCATCCTAAGGAGAAAAAGAAATACGGCGCCCAACAGCACGGCGCGTGGGAACTCATCCAACGCAGCCACGCGGTGGCCAACGGCTGTTACGTCGCCGTCGCCAACCGCGTCGGCCTGGAAAAACCGGCCGGCGGCGACGGCATCGAGTTCTGGGGCCAGAGTTTTGTCGCCGGCACTTCCGGACAAATGATTGCCAAGGCGAGCGCGGACGCGGAAGAAGTTCTCATCGTGCCCGTGGACCTCGGCAACGTGGAAGTCACGCGCATGCACTGGCCGTTCCTGCGCGACCGGCGGATTGACGCCTACGGCGGATTGACCAAGCGTTTGATTGATTGAGTTTCACCGACACTCCACGAATTTTTCAAAATCAAACCATCGGCGTCCCGTTCGCGACTTGATTTTCAAACTCCATGCCTGTCATTGCCATCGCCCGGACCGATGCCGAAATCCAACGATGCTTTCCGGTCATGGCCGAATTGCGGCCACATCTGATCGAAGCAGCATTCGTGGAGCGGATTTGCCGGCAGCAACAGGCCGGCTATCTCCTCGCGTTCTTCGAAGAGGGCAGCGAGATCAAATGCGTGGCGGGTTATCGCTTCAACGAATGTCTGGCCTGGGGAAAATATCTCTACCTGGATGATCTGGTGACGGCCGGACAGTTTCGCTCCCAAGGGCACGGCCGGCGGTTGTTCGACTGGCTGGTCGCACAGGCGCGCGCGCAAGGATGCGACCAGTTCCATCTCGATTCCGGCGTCCAACGCTTCGGCGCACACCGCTTTTACCTGGCCAGCGGCATGGACATCACGAGCCATCACTTCGCGATGAAACTGTCATGAGTGGCAATGCCGCCGCCAGGTGCTATCGCGGCCGGCTGGCCCCTTCGCCCACCGGCTGCCTGCACCCCGGCCATGCCCGCACGTTTTGGGTCGCGCAGCAGCGCGCGCAAGCGGCCGGCGGCACGCTCGCCCTGCGCAACGAAGACCTTGATGTCCCCCGCTGCAAACCGGAGTTCGTCGCGGCAATGTTTGAGGACCTGCGTTGGTTTGGTTTTCAATGGCAGGAAGGGCCCGATGTCGGCGGACCCTTCGCGCCATACAACCAAAGCGAACGACTGCACCTTTACCGCGCCGCCCTGGAGAAGTTGCGCGAGGGCGGCCACCTGTTCGCCTGCACCTGCTCGCGCAAGGACATCCGCCACGCCCTCTCCGCGCCGCACGCGGCCGACGATGAGCCGATTTATCCCGGCACCTGCCGGCCAGGGCTGAGTGACAAAGGGCAGGTGACAAGTGACACGGAAACACACGCCGCAGGCATCGTGTCACCTGTCACTCGTCACGTGTCACGTCCCGTCAATTGGCGTTTCCGCGTCACCGAGGGAGAAACGATTTCGTTCGTGGACGGGCATTTAGGCCCGCAGCGGTTCGTGGCGGGAAAAGACTTCGGCGACTTCGTCGTGTGGCGGCACGATCCGGCGGCCGCGGGGCCGGCGTATCAACTGGCCTGCGTTGTGGATGATGCCGCGATGCAAATCACCGAAGTCGTGCGCGGCGCTGATCTGCTGCTCTCCACCGCGCGCCAACTTTTGCTCTATCGTGCGCTGGGTCTGACACCACCCAGTTTCTTTCACTGCCCGCTCGTCACGGATGAACACGGCGCGCGCCTGGCCAAAAGGCATGACGCACTGAGCCTGCGCGCCCTGCGGCAGCAAGGGAAGCCGCCCGAAGAACTCCGGCGCGACTGGCGCGTCGTCGGAGGGACGAGCTACGCGAGTCCCTGACCGCCGAAAGCCCTCAGGTTTCAGCATTCGATGCTGAATGTTGAATGTTGGATGTTGGACGTTGGATGTTCGTTGCGAAACTCCGCGCCCCGCCTACGGCTGAAACCACGCCCGGTAAAATGCCGCAGGCAGCGTGTTCGTCACCATCACCGTCTGCAAGGCGGAAGTGTAGTTCACCACCGCCGCCATGTTGGTCCAGCTCGCGAGGTCGGCCGACTGTTGAAAGGTGTAGGTTTGGCCCACGTGCAGGTTGGTCACGGACAAGGTCTGCAGCGCGCCCGCGCCCGTGATCTCCGCGCGCGGCACCAGCGGCGCCACGGCGGCAAGGAAACGGTCCGCGATCATCGCGTGCACCTTGGTCGTGGGATGTATCACGTCCCAGAAAACGTAGTTACGCCCGGGACCGTTGAAGCTTTTGTCGAACAACGTGAGGTCATCAATCGCGCCGACATCAGTCACGGTGAAACCGTAGGCGGAGTTGGTGAAAACCACCGCATACATGAAGGCGTACGCATCGGCCCGGCGAAGATTGAGCGAGGGGTGGTTGGTTTCCAGGCCGTCGAGCGCCGACGCCAGCGTGGCGTTCCATTGAAGAACTTTGCTCCGCAGGTAATCGCGGGCGAACCGGAACGTTGTGTTCTGCACGATGGGGATGCGCGAGACGTCCACCGTGTTCGGCACGAGAATCGTGCGCGCACCCTTGACGTAGAGCGTCACGACGGCGTTGGACAGGTTGGTGACGCCGTGCGTGATCATCGCGTCCCACTTGGAATCGTCGAACAGGTTGTCGTCCCAGGTCTGGATGAAATCGTTGCCGCCGGCCCACACCACGCACAACGAGTTGGAGATGCTGTTGGTGGGGAAGAAATCATTGACGATCTGCCCGTAGGTGTCGTCCGCCTGAGCGCCGCTGTGGGCGTGGTTGTTCGAGGCGCTGTAAATCAGGCCCAGGCGCGACGAAAGATATTCGACCCACAGCGGGCCGTTTGACCACCGCCCGTCGTAATGCAGCAACGGTTCGGCTGGCTCGCGCCCGGTGTCCGTGAGGCTGTCGCCAAAAGCGTAAAGTGCGTCAAACGGCTGGGCCAAAGCGCCGAACGGCAGCAGCGCTGCGGCAACCGCAAAGACAACCTTCTGCCAGGTCCGGCGGCAATCACGGGCCAACATCCAGCAGCTTAACCCGCCCGCTTCTTCTCCGCCACCCACTGTTTGAAGTGGGCTTCCAGCACGTCCAGCGGCAGCGCGCCGTGGCCGAGGATTTCATCGTGGACCGCGCGCACGTCGAACTTCGCGCCCAGTTCCTTCTTCGCGTAGGCGCGCAGTTCTTTGATTTTGAGTTCGCCAATCTTGTAGGCCAGCGCCTGGCCGGGCCAGACGATGTAACGGTCCACCTCGACCGTGATGTCGTGCTCGTTCTTGCTGGCGTTGGCGAGGAAGAAATCAATCGCCTGCTGGCGCGTCCAGCCCAGCGAGTGCATCCCCGTATCCACCACGAGCCGGATGGCGCGCCACATTTCGTAGGTAAGCTGGCCGAACTTCATGTACGGGTCTTTGTAAAAGCCCAACTCCGTGCCCAAGCCCTCGGAGTAAAGTCCCCAGCCTTCGACGAACGCCGTGTAACCGCCGTATTTGCGGAAGTCGGGCACGTCTTCCAGTTCATCGGCGAGGGCGATCTGGAGATGGTGGCCCGGCACGGACTCGTGCAACGTGAGCGCTTCCATCTCCCACTTGGGCCGCGTGTTCAACGCATACGTGTTCGCAAAAAACGTCCCCGCCCGGCCGGCGCGCGTGGATCCCGGCTGATAATATGCGGTCGTCTGGGATTTCTCCGCGTAAGCCGGCACCGGCAACACGCCGTACGGCTGGCGCGGCAGTTTGCCGAAAAGTTTGATCAACTCCGGATCGGCGCGCTTGCAGATGTCGCGGTAGCCCGTGAGCAATTCCCCGGCGGTGCGATAATAAAACCGCTTGTCCTTGCGCAGAAATTCCAGGAAGCCGTCAAAGCCCCGTTTGTAGCCGACCTGCTGGATGACCTTGTCCATCTCCGCGCGGATGCGTTTCACCTCGCGCTGGCCCAGGTCGTGGATTTCCTGCGGCGTCAGGCGCGTGGTGGTGCTCGCGCGAGCGCGGAACGCATACCACTCGCGGCCTGCGGGCAGATCGCTCATCGCAATCGTCTCGCGCGCTCCGGGAATGTAGGTCCTGACCAAAAACTCGTGCAGCCGGGTGAACGCCGGCCAAATCTTCTGCTCGATGGCCGCGCCGGCCGCGCGGCGCAGGCGTTGCTGGTCGGCGTCGGAAAACGTCGCCGGCATTTCCGCGAAGGGTTGCAGGAACGGACTGTCCGCGACGCGCGCGACCAGCTGGTTTTTCACCTGCTGGCCCACGTCGCGCAGCGTGATGCGCGGCGGCGTGATGCCCCGGGCCAGGCCGCCCTGCAACAGCACGATGACCTGGTCCACCACCGTGTCGAGCGAGTTCAGGCGGGCGACGATGTCTTCGTGGTCCTTCACGGTGTAGCGCGGCATCAACACGACCAGTCTGGCCGCGTCCTGCTGGACGCCGTTGAGCTGCGTGAGCGGGACCCACTCTTCGGGGAACCGCGACCCCTCGACGGCTTCCTCGAGGTTGCGCTTGAAGAGGTCGTAGCTCAACTGGTCGGGGGCGGCCAGTCTGGCGCGGGCGATGGATTGGACCACTTTGAGCGGCGCTTGCAACTCGCGTTTGCGGCGCTCGATGGCGGCCAGCGAGAGATCGCCCCAGCGATGGTTCTGGCCGGGGTAACCGACCTCGGTGGCCATCTCGGGATTCTCCACCATCGAATAATCCCAGTGCAGCTTGAACAGCTCATGCAACCGCACCGCATCGCCGCGGTTGTCCGCGGCAAGCTTGTCACAATTTCGTTCAAAGTCGGTTTGGGCGAAGGCGGCGGGGGCAAATCCGGTGACCATGGCCAGGCAGGTGAGCAACGCGGCTTTGTGACTCATGAGGAAATTCTGCTCCGCCGGCGCCCGGCGCGCCAGAAAAAAGGGCGCGCGAAAACCTCTTTGAACCACGGATGGACACGGATTTCCGATTGTCACGACAGAACGCACAGAAAAGAGAGATCAAGATTAAGAGGACGATTAGGAAGAGGATGATTCGATACTTCACCCTGGCCATTTCATCCGTTGGAATGCGGCACGATTGCGTTGCCAGAGAAGTACGCCGTCGTGATGCGTGCGAACCACCGTGCCCATTCGTTTGGCCTGGGTTCTGAAGTGCGGATGGTTGAGGAATCGCCGGACGTAAAGCGCCGCATCATCAGCGCGAATATCCAGCCACACCAGACAATAAGCGGCATGGCACAAATCCCTGCGGAAGAATCCTGCGTCCTGTGTGAAGAATGTGACCCCCTGAAGCCGGTGCAGCAGGGGGATGATGTCCGGGTCTTTGACTCCACGGCGAGCCACTTCGCGCCCGATTCGTCGGAAGGGAATTCGCCACGCCTTGAGCAGCGGCAACTGATCTTCAGGAAAGTTTTCGTCGAATAGGTTCAAGCAGCGGCAAGCTCGGAGCTTTTCCGCGCCGGCCGGCGAACCGAGCGCCCGGGTTCACCCAGCCACGCTTCCTCGGCCAGTTTCACGGCCTCGGCCACCGCCGCCAGTGGGATGCGGCCGCCCCAGCGCACATGGCAAATGAAATCCCACGAACGTCCGTCGGCGACGTCGTCCAACACCTGCCAGACCATGATGCGCGTGCCTTTGAAGGTGGGCTTGCCGTGGCAAATGTCCGGGTCAGCCACGATGTAGCGGCCTAATTCAACTCTCGTTGTCGTCCGGTTTTTGCCGTTCTTCATGCTCGCAATCTATCGTTGATCACGCGCGGTAGCAAGGCCGTTCCGGGCGTAGTTTGCGGTTTGTGTTGACTCCCAAGCCCGGCGCTCGTTCGAGGCGGAGAAGGAGTCTCGAAAGCTTTCGGGATTGCGAATTTTGCGTTCTTTTGCGGCCAAAAGAATCTGACTGCATCAGTCGCTATCCGTGGTTAAAAGTTTTCACGGCTTTTTCGGTCCAGCACTCCAACCTTGACCCCACGCCCGCGCGCGCCTAAGCAGGGCGGATGAAATTTTGCCTGTTTGGCATTTCCGGCCTCGCGCCGGGCAAGCACAACCTCAAAGACCCGCGTCTGGACCAGGCCGACAAGCTGGTCGAGGCGCAGAAAAAGACGTATGCCCAGGTGGACGTGGTGGAGGAAAAGGAGTTGCTCACCGCCGATGCGATTCTCACCAGCCGCGCCGCCTTGAGCGACCTGTTGATGAAGGACCTCGAATTCATCGAGACCCGGCTCGGCCGCGACGCGGGCGAGGCAGAGAAGGCTGTGCTGAACAAGCTCGCCGAAGCGTTGATCAGCGAAAAGCCCGTCGCCGCGGCCGGCCTCACGGCAGAGGAGCTGACGGTGATTTCCGCGCACAATTTCTACTCGAACAAGCCCGTGGTCGTGGCCGGGGAAGCCGAGTTGGCGGACTGCGCGGCGCTGCTCGTGCGTGCGTTTGCCGAGAGCGGCTACATCAGCTTTCTGACCGTCGGCGGCAAGGAAAACCGCGCGTGGCCCATCCGCGCCGGCCTGACGGCGTGGGAAGCCGGCGGGACGATCCACACCGACATCCAGAAGGGCTTCATCCGGGCCGAGATCATCAGTTTCGCGGACTTCGTCGCGGCGGGCGGCGAGACACAGGCGAAACGCGCCGGCAAACAGCGGCTCGAACTCAAGACCTATGTCATGCAGGATTATGACGCGGTGAATTTCAGGTTCAACAAATCCTGAACCTCGTAGCAGCCGACGTGAGGAGGCTCTGACTCTCCGGGTGCGAGAAAAAATGAGCCTCCTTACGTCGGCTCCTACGAACAACCTTACATGTGGCTGATGATGTTGTCGCCGAACTGCGAGCACTTGATTTCCGTCGCGCCCTCCATCTGGCGCGCGAAGTCATAGGTGACGCGCTTGCTGGCGATCGCGCCGTTTAATCCTTTGAGGATGAGGTCGGCCACTTCGGTCCAGCCCAGGTAGCGGAACATCATCTCGCCGCTCAACACGACCGAGCCGGGGTTGACGCGGTTCTGGTTCGCGTACTTCGGCGCGGTGCCGTGCGTGGCCTCGAAGATGGCGTGGCCGGTGATGTAGTTGATGTTGCCGCCGGGCGCAATGCCGATGCCGCCCACCTGCGCAGCGAGCGCGTCGCTGAGGTAATCCCCGTTCAAATTCAGCGTGGCGATGACGTCGAAGTCCTCCGGGCGGGTGAGCACCTGCTGGAGCACGATGTCGGCGATGGCGTCCTTGACGAGCAGGGCGCCTTTGGCGAGCGCGTCCTTTTGCCCGGCGTTGGCGGCCGGTTCGCCCTTTTCCTTTTTGGTCTTTTCCCATTGCGCCCAGGTATAGACCTTGTCGCCGAAATACTCGCTGGCGGCCTCGTAGCCCCAGTCGCGGAAGGCGCCCTCGGTGAACTTCATGATGTTGCCCTTGTGGACGAGCGTGACGTTGCGGCGTTTGAACTTGAGCGCGTAGCTGATGGCGCTGTGGATGAGCCGGATGCTGCCCGACCAACTCACCGGCTTGAGGCCGATACCGACGCGCACGCTGTTGTCAATGCCCGGCGCGCCGACGCTTTTCCAGAATTCCTCGGCCTTCTGCGGCGTGCCGAAGCGAACCTTGTTGAAATCCTTCGGGAATTCCTTCGCGAGGAAATCGAGCACCTTCTGCGCTTCAGGCGAACCGGCGGCGTATTCGATGCCGGCGTAAATGTCCTCGGTGTTCTCGCGGAAGATGACCATGTCCACCTTCTCCGGATGTTTCACGGGCGAAGGAACGCCTTTGAAATACTGCACGGGCCGCAGGCAGACGTAGAGGTCGAGCATCTGGCGCAACGCGACGTTGAGCGATCGGATGCCGCCGCCGACGGGCGTGGTGAGCGGGCCTTTGATGCCGACGAGAAATTCTCTGAACGCTTCGACGGTGTCGTCGGGCAGCCAGTTGTTGAACTTTTTGAACGCAGTTTCGCCGGCGAAGACCTCGAACCACGCGACCTTGCGTTTGCCGCCGTAAGCCTTCTGGACGGCGGCGTCGAACACGCGTTCGCTGGCGGCCCAGATATCCGGCCCCGTGCCATCACCGCGAATGAACGGGAGGATGGGCTGATCGGGGACGGTGAGTTTGCCGTTCAGGATGGAAATTTTTTCGCCGGCGGGCGGAGTGATGTCGCGATAGGCCATGAGCGGGTTGCGAGTTGGGATTATTAACTTGGAAATTCCGGCTGCGGCTCAGGCCAAACCGGAGACCAACGGCTGCCTGACCGAGGGCATCCCGGTGAAGTGCGCTTTGACCCTGGCCACCGTGTTGACGACGGTGAGGCCGTACTTCTCCCGGAGGTAATCCACGCTGGAAGCGTGCTCGATGTATTGGTCGGGCCAGCCGATGCGCGCCACGGGAGTGGTGATCTGCTTTTCGTTGAACAGTTCGAGCACCGCGCTGCCGTAGCCGCCGTTCAACACGTGGTCCTCCAGTGTCACCACCAGGTCGGCGGACTGGCCGAAAAATCCGGTCGCACCCGCGTCCAGCGGTTTGGTGAAGCGCGGATTGATGAGCGCCACGTTGAACCCGGCGGCCGTCAACTCCTCCGCCGCCTTGCGGCCGAGCTTCATCATGTTGCCGAGCGCGAAAAGGGCGACCTTGCCACCGCCGTTGCCGGAAAAATTCTGCACGACTTCCGCCTTGCCGATTTCCAGCAGCTTCGGCTCATCCTTGACGGGTATGCCTTCAGCCGCGCCGCGCGGGTAACGGATGAAAACCGGATGCTTCTGGCGCGTGGCGGTGAACATCATGTCCACCAATTCGTCCTCGTCCTTTGGTGCCATGGCGATGATGTTCGGCACGCAGCGCAGGTAGGCAATGTCGAACAGGCCGTGGTGCGTGGGGCCGTCGTTGGCTGAAAGGCCGGCGCGGTCCATGCAGAAGATCACCGGCAAATCCTGCAACGCCACATCGTGAATGATGCAGTCGTACGCGCGCTGGAGGAACGTCGAGTAAATGGCGCACACCGGGTGGAAGCCCATCGTCGCCATGCCGGCGGCGAAAAGCACGGCGTGCTCCTCGGCGATGCCGACGTCGTAATAACGCTGGGGCATTGCCTTCTCCAGCACTTTGAGGCCGGTGCCGCTGGGCATCGCGGCGGTGATGCCGACGATCGCGGTGTCGCGCTGGCAGAGTTTGACCATCGCCTGGCCGAAAACGTCCTGATAATTGGGCGGCGCGCCGGGTTTGGGAGCGGGGCCGACGCCGGTGGCCATGTCGTAGGGGCCGGTGCCGTGGAATTTTTCCGGTTGCTGAATGGCGACGTCGTAGCCCTTGCCCTTCTGGGTGAGCACGTGGAGGACGACCGGCCGGTCGCAGCTCCGGGCGTATTCGAGGGTGCTGATGAGCAGCGGCAGGTTGTGGCCGTCAATCGGGCCAAAGTAACGCAGGCCCATTTCCTCGAAAATCAAACTGCTGCCATAGCCGCCGCGGCCATCGGCGTCCATCTGCTGGTCGCTGTGTTTGAGCGAGACGCCGGCGATGATGCTTTTGATGGCCTCCTCGGCCTTGTGGCCGAGCATGAGGGCCAGATCGCCTTTGGGGATGCGGCGGACCCATTTTTCAAAGTCCCGTTGCAGGCGGTTGTAGGACGGGTTGGTGATGAGCTTGTTGAGGTAGGCGGCGATGGCGCCGACGTTTTTGGCGATGCTCCACTCGTTGTCGTTGAGGATGGCGATGAATTTCCTGGTCGTGTGGGCGATGTTGTTGAGCGCCTCGAAGGAGATGCCGTTGGTCAGGGCCGCATCGCCGAAGATGCAGACGACGTTTTCGTCGCCGCCGCGCTGGTCGCGCGCGGCGGCCATGCCGAGGGCGGCTGAGAGCGCAGTGCCCGCGTGGCCGGCGCCGTAGCAATCGTGTTCGCTTTCGGTGCGGAGCGAGAAGCCGTTGAGGCCGCCGGTGGTGCGGATGGTGTGGAAGCGGTCCTTGCGGCCGGTGAGCAGTTTGTGGACGTAGCTCTGGTGGCTCACGTCCCAGACGAACTTGTCCTTGGGCGTGCTGAAGACGCGGTGCAACGCGAGAGTCAATTCCACCACGCCGAGGTTGGGGCCGAGGTGGCCGCCGTTTTTGGCGAGCTTGGAAATCAGTTCGTAACGGATTTCCTCGGCCAACGACTCCAATTGTTTCAAAGTCAGTTTCTTGACGTGGGCCGGGTGGTCCACCATGTCCAGGTATCGGGTCATAGTTTCAAGGTTCCCGGTGATTCATCGTGCGCCACCTTCTTCTAACCACAAACCCGCCGCCAAACAAAGATTAAATGACAAAACCCTCTCCCGAATTCCGGCCGCGGTGGCGGGTTCCGGGCGGACAACTCGCGGGTTCGGAAAGCCGCGCTCCTGGGGCAGATCGGATTTCGTCATTCCTCGATCTCCGGCAATGCCACCGGCTGGGTCGTCAACTCGCCCGCCGCGTTTTTTTCCAACTGCTGGACCTTCAACTCGGCGTCCATGAGTTTGACCTGGCACAATTTGGCCAGGCGCGTTCCTTCCTCGAAGCGCGCCAGCAAGGTTTCCAGCGGCAGATCATCGGCCTCCATCGCCTGCACGATCGTCTCGAGTTTTTTCAACGCCTCCTCGAACGGCAACTCCCGGCCGCCGTCGCCGGCGGTGGGCGCGCCTTTGGCTGTTTTCGACATGAGGGGCAAGGTAGGACAAGCTCGCCCTTTCGTCCAGTCCAGAGTCAGCCCAGAGTCAGGCGGAGGAGTGCGGAGTGTGAACCTCAGTTTTTTCGGAAGTTCGACCCAGGGGCCGAAAAGCTCCAAATTCCAAGCTCCAACCTCCAGAGAAACATCAAACACCAGGTCTCAAAGGACGCCCGAAGCGTTGTTTGGCGTTTGAGATTTGTAGCTTCTCTGGTGCTTGGAGGTTGGAGCTTGGTGTTTCGCTCATCCCGGATACGAGCCGGTGATGTAGCTTTCCAACTGGCTGATGGTCGAACTCTGCGCGGAGATGGTCCAGTTCACCAGGTCGCCGATGGACACCACGCCGAGCACTGCGCCGCTGGCCAGAACCGGCAAATGGCGGATGCGGTTCTCGGTCATGAGCCGCATACAATCCTCCACGGTGTGGTCCACGGTGGCAAACAAATGGGCCGGCGTCATGATTTCATGCACGGGTGTTTGTTTGGAAGATTTTCCTTTGAGCGCAACTTTGCGCGTGTAATCGCGCTCCGAAATGAGGCCCTGGAGCTGGCCGCCGCTCATGACCAGCAGCGCCCCGATGTTTTTGTCCGCCATTTGCTGGATGGCCTCAAAGACCGTCGCCTCCGGGGCGATGATCCAGATTTGCGCGCCCTTGTGCTGCAGAATCGCGCCGACTGTGCCGATGACGTTCATACGAACAAGCCTGATGACTGCCATTATCCTAGCATGGCCCCCGGCGAAAACACCAGAACTTTTAACGCGCTTTTCCGGCCGCAAAAATCAGCCCGGTCAGCCTTCAATTATACTGCGGATTTCGCCCGAATTGAGCCGGGTCTTCAACTTTTGGCCGGCGCGCGTTTCCTGCGCCGCGCGGAGCACCCGGCCCGTGGCTGCGTCCGTGGTGATCGAATAGCCGCGCGCCAGGACCTGCTCCGGGGAGAGCAGGCGCAAGCGGGTTTCGGCCGCCGCCCAGCCGCTTTGCCACGTCTGCCATCGCTGGCGGGCCAGATCGCGCAAACGCCGGTCGGCCTGGGCCAGCGCCTCGCGCCGCCGCATCAATTGCCGGGCCGGGTGCAGCCGGAACAGGCGCTCGCGCAGGACCTGCCAGGCGCGGCGATGGGCGCGCGAGCCATTCTTCACGCCCCGGACGAGCGCCGTTTGCAAATCGTCCAGCCGCTGCAACTGCTCGTGGAGCCGCGGGCGCGGGTGGGCGCGAGCCAAGCGCTCGACAAGTTGCTCCAAACCTTCCTGCTCGCGGGCCAACCTTTGTTGGAGAAGTTGCCGGAGACGGCCACCGGTGTCGGCGATGAACTGGCGGCTGGCAAAAAATCCTTCGGTGATGATCTCCGCGGCGGCGCTCGGCGTGGCGGCACGGACATCGGCCACAAAATCGCTGATCGTGAAATCAATTTCATGGCCCACTGCTGAAACCACCGGCAACGCCGACTCGAAAATCGCGCGCGCGACGACTTCCTCGTTGAACGACCACAAATCTTCCAGGCTGCCGCCTCCGCGCGTGACCAAAATCAAATCGAGCCGCAGGCGGGAAAGTGGGAGAGTGGGAAAGTGGGAGGCCCGCCCCATTGACGCTGCTTTTTCACTTTCCCACTTTCCCACCTGCCCACTTTCCACTCCGCCCGCCGCCCAAGCGTTCAATAATCGAATTGCTCCCGCCACCTCCACCGCCGCACCTTCGCCTTGCACGCGGCACGGCGCGAGGATGATTTCCAGGCCCGGATGACGGCGCGCGATGACGTGGAGCACGTCGCGCAGCGCCGCGCCGGTGGGCGAGGTCACCAGGCCGATGCGTTCCGGGAAGCGCGGCAGGGGGCGCTTGCGTTCCGGGGCGAAGAGGCCTTCGGCGCTGAGTTTCTGCTTGAGCCGCTCGAAGGCTGCCTGCAATGCGCCGACGCCCTGCAATTCGACTTCCGTGACGCGCAGTTGATACTGGCCGCGCGCTTCATAGACGGTGATTTCGCCGCGCAGGTTGACCTTCTGGCCGTCTTGCAACAACTGACGATTGGCCACTGCCTCGCCGCGAAACAAAACGCACTGAAGCTGGGCGCCGGCGTCCTTGAGCGTGAAGTAAATGTGGCCGGAAGCCTGGCTGCGGAAATTGGTGATCTCGCCCGTGACCCAGACCTGGCCGACCTGTTTTTCCAGCAACCGCTTGACCTGCTGCGTCAACTCGGAAACGGTCAGAACCTTGCGCCGCGATTCGGCGGGAAAGAGTTCGCCGAAGTCCCACTGGGATTTAGCCGGTTTGGGCATGATGTCTTAAAGCCGGGGCGGCAAGGCGCCAAGGCGCATGGCTCTCAATCTATTTCGGCACCTTTGCAGTGCTATCTCCCAACATCGTTTCAATCTGCGAAGATTTTTTAACGCAAAGGACGCGGAGGATGGCGCGGAGGCACGCAGAGAGACTGGTTTCTCCGCGTTCCTCTGCGAAAACCTTTGCAGCCTCTGCGTTAAAATATCCACGGGTGCTTTGGTTGCGGCTGTGCCGCGCCATGTCGTTGCGCCTTTGCGTTGAAAAATGTCTGCCATCGTCAACCCAGCGGTTCACAGACGCGCCGGATGTTCAGCGCGCGGCCCGTGCGGTCGTCAATTTCGAGCAGCGCGCCTTGCAACAGAATCCGCTCGCGCGCGACCGGGAAACGCTGCGGTTGATTGGTCGTGAACCGTTTGATTACCGGTTCGATGTCGCGCCCCAGCACGCTCTCGTGCGGTCCGGTGAAACCGGCATCACAAAGAAACGCCGTGCCGCCCGGGAAAATCTGCTCGTCGGCGGTCTGCACGTGCGTGTGCGTGCCGATGACGGCGCTCACCTCGCCGTCCAGCATGCGGGCGAGTGCGATTTTTTCCGAGGTCGCCTCCGCGTGCATGTCCACGACGATGAGCGGCGTCGTTTCGCGCAGCCGCTGGACTTCGGATTTGACGCGAAGAAAGGGATTTTCCAGGTCGGCCATGAAGACGCGCCCCTGCGCGTTGACGACCGCCACGGGCGGCCGGCCGTCGGCCTGAAAGAACGTGCTCCCCTGCCCGATGGTGCCGGGCGGATAATTGAGCGGACGCAAAAAACGCGGTTCGCGCTCCAGCAGTTCGGTGACTTCCTTCTGGTCCCAGAGATGGTCGCCCGTGGTGATGATGTCCACGCCGCCGGCGAAGATTTCCGCGGCGGTGTTGACCGTGATGCCGGAGCCGCCGGCGGCATTTTCACCGTTGGCGATGACGAGGTCCACCTGGTGTTGCTGGCGCAGTTTCGGCACGAGCTGCTGCACGGCGCGCCGGCCCGGTTCGCCCACGATGTCGCCAATGAAGAGAATTTTCACCAGGCAGAACAGTAAACGCGGGCGGGGCGCTGGCAAGGAAAAGGCGGGTGGATTCGTCCGAACCAGTTTGGAGTCCAGCCTTCAGGTTGTGGCCGGGTCAAAGCAGGCTGAAGCCTGAACTCCAAACTGCCGCGGCGCAGCGACTGGCGTTTCATTTAAGCTTCGTCATCCGGCATTCATTCGTCATTCGGTTTTGGCCATTCGTCATTCAAAAAACAGTTTGCCTTTCCCGGCGATTTGCCTTGAGTTTATGCCATGAACACTTCCCGATTTCGCCGGACCTTTTTGGTCATCGTCGCCATTGCTCAATTTTCGCTACTCGCCGCGCGCGCCCACCCGGCCGCCGACGAGATGGCGGCGGCGGCGAACAACCTTCTTGCCGCGCTCACCCCCGAACAAAGGGCCACGGCCGTGATTGATTTCAAAAGCGACGCGCGCCAGAACTGGCACTACATCCCCAAGAACGACCGCAAGGGGCTTCAGATCAAAGACATGACCCCGGCCCAGCGCAACCTGGCCCACGCGCTCATCAGTTCGGGCCTGAGCCAGCGCGGTTACGCGAAAGCCGTCACCATCATGAGTCTCGATGAAGTCCTTCGCGAATTGGAGAAAAACAAAAAGCCGCCCGGCGCACTCCGGGATCCGGAGCGATATTACGTTTCCATCTTTGGCCAGCCGGGAGCTAAGGAGACCTGGGGCTGGAGCGTCGAAGGACATCATGTTTCGCTGAATTTCACCCTCGTCAACGGCCAGGAAATTTCCGCCACGCCTTCCTTTTTCGGCGCGAACCCGGCGCGCGTGCTGGACGGCCCGCGCCAAGGCCTGCGCGTGCTGGCCAGCGAAGAAGACCTCGCCCGGCAACTGGTCAAGTCCTTCAATGCCGATCAGAAGAAAACGGCGATCTATGCCACTGTCGCGCCCAAGGAAATCATCACCGCCGCCGGGCGGAAAGTGCAGCCGCTGGCCACCGCCGGGCTGGCCGTCTCAAAGATGAACCCGGAACAGCGCGAGCTCTTGTTGAAGCTGGTCAAGGAATACGTCCAACGCCACCGTCCGGATGTGGCCGACAAGGACCTGGAGAGAATCCAGAAGGCCAGCCTCGACACCATCCGTTTTGCATGGGCGGGTGGCGTCGAGCCCGGCGAAGGGCATTACTACTGCATCCAGGGACCGACGTTTCTGATGGAATACGACAACACCCAGAACGACAACAACCACATCCACGCCGTGTGGCGTGATTTCAACGGGGACTTCGGCGAGGATTTATTGCGGAAACATTACGAGCAGGTGCCGCATGGGAAATGACGTGTGACGTTGGGACTTCAGCCCGGGCGGTTTGGAGTTCAGGCTTCAGCCTGCCTTTGCCTGCCAGCAGCCTGAAGGTTTGATTCCGGGCAGATCACCCGGAAACGCCCTCACTGGGCTTTGTTCTCCGGGCGCACGCCCGATTTGCGGGGAACAAATTCCGCCGTCAACCGCTTCGCTTTGACGAGTTGCTCCGGGGCCATGGAGGATTCAAGCTGGGCGCAGGCTTTGGCCGCGTCAGGATAATCCTGCGCGGCGGACAGGCGCAGCCACTTGCAACCCTCGACCGGGTCCTTTTTCACGCCGTTGCCTTCGGCGCAAACGACGCCCAGGTTAAATTGCGCGTTGGCGAAGCCTTGCCCGGCGGAGAGGCGAAACCAGTTGGCGGCTTCCGCCGGGTCCTTGGGCACGCCTTCGCCGTTCAGATACATCAGGCCGAGATTGTTCTGCGCCTTGGCAAACCCCTGGTCGGCGGCCTTGCGATACCAGCGGACGGATTCGGCGAGGTCTTTGGGCGCGCCGCCTGCGCCATCGTGATACATGTAACCCATCCCGTTTTGCGCCTCGGCCACGCCCTGGTCGGCGGCTTTGCGGAACCAATGAAGGGCCTGGGCCGGGTCTTGGAGCACGCTCTCGCCGAAGAAATAGGCGCGACCGAGTTTGTTTTGCGCCTCGGCGTCGCCCTTTTCCGCCGCCGCCATCAACTGTTTGATTTGGTCGGGATCGGCGGCGCGCGCGGTCAGGGCCGGTCCGGCAAAAATCGCCAGCCCTAAAATCGTCGCGAACCTGAGGATTTTTTTTCTCGTAAAGCTCATGCGCCGCAAATTAAACAGTCGCGCCGCAATCGGCAAGCAACATTCCAGGCTGCCGCGCGTCTGCTGCGCCAGAAACATTTCCAACCTTGATCGCCAGCCCGCCCTCTGCCATTACCTCGCGGGGTGAACAGCCCGGTACAGATCACGGTCGGCCAGCGTCTGGTGGTGACGATCCACGACATCGCCTTCGGCGGCGAGGGCGTGGCGCGCGTGGACGAGTTCGTCGTGTTCGTGCCCTTTGTGATCGTGGGCGAGGAAGTGGAGGCGGAATTCACCGAGGTGAAGAAAAAATTTGCGCGGGCGAAATTGATTCGAGTTCTCAAGCCTTCGCCCGAGCGCGCGCAACCCCAGTGCCGTTATTTCGGCGAGTGCGGCGGCTGCCAGTATCAGCACCTCGCCTACGAGGCGCAACTGCGGCTCAAACACAAACAGATCACCGATGTGTTCCAGCGCATCGGCGGCTTTCCCGGCGCGGTGATCGAGCCGGTGATCCCCTGCCCGCAGCCGTACGGCTACCGCAACCGCATCATGATCCGCAGCCAGTGGGACAAATTCAAACAAGGGCTGAACATCGGCTTCCTGCGCGCCGACAGCCGGCTGGTGGTGGACCTCGAGGAATGCCAGATCGCCGAACCTGAGTTGAACGAGGGCATCCGGCGTGTGCGGGCCAACCCGCCGCCCAAGGGCGGCCTCAAAGTGGTGCTGCGCCTGACGCCGCCGGGTTGGGAGGTGCCGCGCGATTCTTTTTTTCAGAACAATTTTCACCTGCTGCCCAGACTGGTGGAAACGGTCCGGGACTGCGTGCGAACCAGCGGCGCGCGGCACGTGGTGGATGCGTATTGCGGCGTCGGGTTCTTCGGCATCGAACTGGCCGGCCTGGTGGAGTCATTCGCGGGCGTCGAACTGGACGCGCTGGCGATCCAGGCGGCACGCCTGAACGCCGCCACGCGGCAGATCACCCACGGCGAATTTTTGCGCGGACAAACGGAAGAATGCCTGCCCGCGTTGCTGGCGAAATTTTCCGCCGGAACGACGGCGGTGGTGCTCGATCCGCCGCGCACCGGTTGTCCGCCCGAATGCCTGGCGCAACTGCGCGCGAGCCTGCCGGCGCAGATCATTTACGTCTCCTGTCATCCCGCCACGCTGGCGCGCGACCTGAAGATTTTGTGCGCGGAAGGGGCTTATGAGCCGATCCGCGTCGTGCCGCTGGACATGTTCCCGCAAACCCGGCACGTTGAGTGCGTGGCGGACCTTCGAGTGCGGCGCGACGCGTGAGTCTGGTTCAGGATCGTGGCCGTTCCGCCGCAGCCGCCACGGCCACCCGCCACTTATCACTTGTCACTGCGCAGCGAATTGTTTCAACTGGCGCCACGCGAGACGCCATGCACACGCCGGAACAACGTTCCACGGGTTTAAACCACTCCCTCCTGCCGATCTGGGCCGCTGGCGGCACGCTCCTGGTTTACGCGCTGACGCTCAACCACTGGGTCTCGGTAACCAGCCTGGCGGTCGTGGCGAACGCCGGCGGCTGGGATTGGACGCCGCCGGTGCAGGCGCCGTTGCTGCACGTGCTGACGCTGCCTTTCCGGCTGCTGCCGGCGGCGTGGCAGCCGGCGGCGCTGAACTTTTTTTCCGCCGCATGCGCGGCGCTCACGCTGGGGCTGCTGGCCCGCTCGGTCATTTTGCTGCCGCAAGACCGGACGCGCAACCAGCGGCGGCTGGAGACGAGCGAATTTTCGCTGTTGTCGGTTCCGGGCGCGTGGGCGCCGCCGGTGCTGGCGGTGCTGGTTTGCGGTTTGCAGTACACGCTGTGGGAACATGCCACAGCGCTCACGGGAGAGACGCTGGACCTGCTGGTCTTCGCTTACGTCATCCGCAGCCTGCTGGAGTACCGTCTGGACGGCCGGGAACGCTGGCTGGCGCGCCTGGCCCTCGTGTATGGGCTGGGCGTGGCGAACAACTGGGCGATGATCGGGTTCTTTCCCGGCTTTCTGGCCGCGTTGGTCTGGATCATGGGCCGCGATTTTTTCAACGGCCGTTTTATCTTGCGCATGGCCGCTCTGGGCGGCGCGGGACTGTTGCTGTATCTGTTGCTGCCGTTGACCGGCTGGCTGGCCGACGATTCGCCTTACACGTTCTGGCAATTGTTGCGGACCAATCTGGGGAACCAGAAAAACATTCTGCTCTCCTTTCCCAAATCCACCGTGGCGCTCTGCGGGCTGACCTCGCTGTTGCCGGTGCTGGTCATGGGCATCCGCTGGCCGTCGTCGGTCGGGGACACCAGCAGCGCGGGAGTGGCGCTGACCGATCTGATGTTTCGCGTGTTGCACGCCCTGTTTTTCGTGGCGTGCGTGCTGACGGCCTTCGACCTTAAATTCAGCCCGCGCCGGATTGGCGGAGGGCTGCCGTTCCTGACGTTCTACTATCTGGGCGCGCTCAGCGTGGGCTATTACAGCGGTTATTTCCTGCTGGTATTCGGCAAGAAGGAGGAGCGCCCGTGGATCCGTCGTTCGGTTTTCCGAGAGTTCCTCAATCAGGCGCTGGCGGCCACCGTCTGGCTGGCTCTGGTCATCGTGCCGGCGGGATTGATTTACCGAAACCTGGCGGCGATCCGCGCGAACAACGGGCCGGCGTTGAAAGAACTCGCCGCCGCCCAGACCGCCCCGCTGCCCGCCGGCGGCGCGGTGTTGGTCAGCGATGACGCCTTTAATCTGGGCCTCGTGGAGGCGGCCCTGCGCCGCGAGGG
Organism: uncultured Verrucomicrobiota bacterium; assembly: GCA_964539075.1. GTDB lineage: Bacteria > Verrucomicrobiota > Verrucomicrobiia > Limisphaerales > CAZIFU01 > CAZIFU01. The sequence goes on from CAZIFU010000146.1 coordinate 71,795, forward strand.
GAACGCCGGGGCGTTCGTCTTTTTGAACACACGCTTCCTCCCGTTCAATGTATATCATCGCGCGCTGGCCCGGCAGTATCCGCCGCAGTGGGGCGGCCTGACGAACCAGTTCAAGCTTACCGACCCGATTGATGTGTTCACGCTTGTGCAATTGATGAACCATCTGGCGCGAAGCAACGACGTGTATTACCTGGAGCCGAGCTTCGGCTATTACTTTGAAAACCTCCTCCTGGAACCGCACGGGCTGGTTTACCGCTTTG
>CAZIFU010000147.1:0-17527 GCA_964539075.1 uncultured Verrucomicrobiota bacterium
TACATGAAGAAGGGACGGCCCTTCCTGGTCGCAGGCCGGTTGAGGCTCGATCAGTGGGAAGACAAGAACACGCACCAAAAGCAAAGTAAACTGAAGGTCGTGCTGGAATCCTTTTCGTTTATTGATTCCAAGCCGGGTGACAGCGGTGCGCCCGGTGAAGCGCCCCGCAGTCGTCCGGCCGCCGCCGCCACCGCCGCGCCTGCGTCCGCTGCGCCCGAGCCGGCCGAAGGCGACGCGCCACCGCACGAAGGCGACGACGTTCCGTTTTGATCAGAGTTCCGCGTCCAATCGTCGAATCCCTTTCACGCCTCACGCTTCAACGCTTCAATGATTTAACAATTTAACGCCTCCATGAAAACCGAAGTCATTCTCACCCACAACATCGTCGGTCTCGGTGGCGAGTCCGACCAGGTCAAGGTCGCCGCCGGCTATGCCCGCAATTTTTTGTATCCCCAGGGCCTGGCCATTCCCGTCACCGCCGCCAACCGGCGGCGCCTGGAAGTGCTCCGCCAGCGCCGCGCCGGGCGCGAGACGCACGAACTCCAGACCATGACCGAACTCTCCCAGAGCCTTTCCAAACTGACCGTCGTCATCGCCGTGAAAACGGGCGAGGACGGAAAACTTTTTGGCTCGGTCACGCCCGGCCTCATCGCTGACGAACTCAAGCGGCAGTTCGAGGTCGCGCTGGAAAAGAAAAAAATCCACATCGAACATCCGCTGCGCACGCTGGGCGAACACGAAGTCCAACTGCGATTGCATGCCGACGTGGCGACAACTCTGAAAGTCCGCGTCGAAAGCACGACGCCGGCCGCACCGCCCGCCGCGCCGCCCGCGCCGGCCAGGGAAACCGGCCGAGGCAGGCATGAAGCCCGGCCGGAGCGCGCGTATAGGGCCGAGCGCGCCGGGAAGCCCGAACGCGCCGAACAGACGGAGAGCGCCGGGAAACCGGAGAGCAAACCCCGCGCGCTTAAGTCGCCGAAGGCGGAGTAGCCCGGCAACCCCTCTCACCGGCCAGGCAGACCACACGGTCTGCCTTTTCTTCGATTTTGGGGAACAACCGGTCAACAAGTCCAAACCCTGAGTGAACAACCTGTCCACAGCTCCGCAATAACTTGCGAGTCGAAAGAATAAAAAAAATGTTGTGGGTCGTCCTTATTTCCTGCCTGCTGCCCGCATGATTGATTCCGTTGATCCCACCGGTGGCGGCGCGCCGGCAGACTTGAAAAAATCCCGCCGCCAGAAAACCGCCGTGTTCGATCCTTCGAAGATCGACCGTCTGCCGCCGCATTCGCTGGAGGCCGAGCAGGGCGTGCTGGGTTGTGTGCTGCTTTCTCCCAACGACTGCATGGGCGAGTGCATCCAGAAATTCCGGAGCGGCAGCGAGTATTTTTACGATTTGCGCCACCGGGCCATCTTCGAGCAACTGGTCGGGATGTACGACCGCAAGGAGGCCATTGACCCGATCACCTTGCAGCAGCAGTTGAAGGACAAGAACCAGCTCGAGGGCGCGGGCGGGATCGCCTATCTCTCAGCGCTGCCCGACGCGGTGCCCTCGCCGGCCAATCTGAGCTACTACCTGGACATTGTCTGGGAAAAATACATTCTGCGGAAAATCATCCGGACCTGCCACGAAGTGATGGGCCGCGTCTTTGACTACGAAGGGGAAATTGACCAGCTCGTGGATGAAGTCGAAACGGACATCCTGCGCATCAGCGAAGAGCGGGAGTCGGACAAGGTCCGGGCGCTCAAAATCAAAGACCTCGTCCACGCGGCCATCAACCAGATCGAGCAGTATCACCTGAACAAGGGCATGTTGACCGGCCTGGCGACCGGCTTTTCCGATCTGGACAAAATGACAGCCGGACTGCATGGCGGTGAAATGATCGTCATTGCCGCGCGCCCCTCGATGGGCAAGACGTCGCTGGCGATGAACATCGCCGAGCACGTGGCGGTGGAGTTGAAGCTGCCCGTGGGCGTGTTCAGTCTGGAAATGTCCGCCCCGGCGCTCGTGTTGCGGATGATCTGCTCGCGCGCGCGTGTGAATTTGCGGAACATGCGCGAGGGGTTTCTGGCCGACCGCGATTTCCCCAGGATCACCAACGCCGCCGGACGGCTGGCGGCGGCGCCGTTGTTCATAGATGATTCCGCCGGCCTGTCCATCCTGCAACTGCGCGCCAAGGCCCGCCGCCTGGCCCAGCAACACGGCGTGAAGCTCTTTGTCGTTGACTACTTGCAACTGCTCCATTCTACTGCGCGCCGTGCCGTCGAAAACCGGCAGCAGGAAATCGCCGACATTTCCAGCGGCATCAAGGCGCTGGCCAAGGAACTGGACGTTCCGGTCATCGTGTTGAGCCAGTTGAATCGAGAACCGGAGAAACGCGAACGGGGCGCCGAGCCGCGCCTGTCCGATTTGCGCGAGTCGGGCGCCATCGAGCAGGACGCCGACCTGGTGGGGTTGCTTTACAGACCCAGCAGCGGAGAGGACGAGGACGCCAGCGGCGAAGAACCGGACGCGTTGCCGATCAATTTGTTGATCGCCAAACAACGCAATGGCCCGACGGGCGATGTGAAATTGACTTTCCTCAAAAGTTATACGCGGTTTGAAAGCGCGGCCAAAGTCAGCGCCGACGATGTGCCCACCGAAATCTGAACGCATGAAATGGTTGACCGGCCGCGCTGGGCTGGGGGCGCTGGCGCTCCTGCTCTGCCTGCCGGCGTTGCGCGCGCAAACGCCTCCCGTCATCGAGCGGATTGACATCAAACATGTCGGCCCGCCCGCCGTCAGCGATGAACTCATCAAGGCCAACATCCGCCTCAAGCCCGGCGATCCCTACCTGCGCACGGGCGTGGATGACGACGTGCGCAATCTCTACGCCACCGGTTTTTTCTACAACATCCGCGTGGGCGAAGAGCAGGGCAGCAAAGGGATCATTCTGAGCTATGTCGTCCAGGGCAAGCCGACCCTCACGGAAATTAAATTTCAGGGCAACACCAAATACAGCCGCACCAAGTTGCTCACAAAGGTGACGTCCAAAATCGGCGAGCCGCTCAACGAGCACAAATTCTTCGTGGACGCGCAGGAGATCCAGAAGCTCTACCAGAAGGCCGGATACCAGCGCACCACCGTCCGCTACCTGCCCCCCAACATTGACGAGGCCGCCGGACGCGGCTCGGTCACGTTCGAAATCAAGGAAAGCCCCAAAATCAAAATCGAGCGCGTCGAATTCATCGGCGCCCAGGTCTTCCCGGAGAAAAAGCTCCGCCAGGAAATCAAAACCCGCCGCCACTGGATGTTTTCCTGGCTCACCGGCAGCGGCAAGTTGAAGGAGGATGTCTTCGAGGAGGACAAGGAGAAGCTCGCCGCCTTTTATCGGGAAAAAGGCTACATTGATTTTGAGCTCAAGGAAGTCCAGTTCGATTACGTCACCCCGTCGCGGCTCATCGTCCGCTTCACCCTTTACGAAGGCATCCAATACAAGGTCGGGTCCGTTGAGTTCAAAGGCAACCAACTGTTCAAGACCGAAGCGCTGCTCCTCGGGTTGCCCCTGACCGCGGGAAAGATTTTCACCCCCAAGGGGCTCGCCAGGGACCTCGACCTGATCGAAGACCGTTACGGACGCGTCGGCTACATTGATGCGCAGGTCATCGCCGCCAAAAATGCGAATACAGAAAAGGGGACCATCGACATCGTCTTTAACATCGAGGAAAAGCAGCAGTCGTTCATCGAAAAAATCGAGATCAAAGGCAATGTGAAAACCAGGGACCAGGTCATCCGCAGGGAACTGGCGGTCTCGCCCGGTGAAGTCTTTGACATGGTCCGCGTCAAACTCAGCACCAATCGGCTGGCCGGCCTGAACTACTTTGAAAAGGTCGAGGCCCAGCCGGAGCCGACCGACGTGCCCAATCGCAAGAACCTGGTGGTCGGCGTCGAGGAAAAAAGCACGGGCAATTTCACGGTGGGCGCCGGGTTCAGCTCGGTGGAAAACCTGGTGGGGTTTGTGGAACTCAGCCAGGGCAACTTCGATCTGGTCAACCCGCCCCTCTTCACCGGCGGTGGACAGAAATTCCGGCTGCGCCTCCAGCTCGGCACCCAACAGAAAGACTACCAGATTTCTTTCGTCGAACCCTGGTTCCTGGGCCGCAAACTGGCCCTGGGCGTTGACTTCTATCACCGCGACCTGCAATATCAAAGCGACCTTTATGACGAAACGCGCACCGGCGCGCGCGTCAGCCTCACGCGCGCCTTGGGGAGTGATTTCCTCATCGGCAGCATCAGTTACACCATCGAGAGTGTTGGCATCGAAGTGGACCCGTTCAACCCGAGTATCTCCACCAACATTCTTAACGAAGCGGGCACCCGGCTGGTCTCCAAAGTCGGCATGTCGCTCGCCTATGACACCCGCAACAGCCCGCAACTCCCCAACCACGGCCAGCGCACCGAGCTTTACACCGAAATCGCCGGCGGTCTGCTGGGCGGCGACACAGACACGTACAAACTTGAATTGCGCTCCGCCTGGTATTTCAAGGGGTTCTTCCCCGGTCACGTTTTGGAATTGACGGGCCGCGCCGGCGTGACGGACACTTACAGCGACACCACGAGTGTGCCCCTGTACGACCGGTGGTTCCTCGGCGGCCTTTACACCCTGCGCGGTTTTGATTACCGCAAGGTCGGGCCGAAGGACATCACCGGCGAGCCAATCGGCGGCAACACCTATTGGTTTGGCTCGGCAGAATACAGCGTGCCGATTTTTGAACGTTTGCGCTTCGCCGTGTTCTATGATATCGGCATGGTTTACCAGGACGCCTACAGTTTTAATCAAAAGGGCTTCAACACGGGTGCTTACAATGACAATTTCGGCTTCGGCCTGCGCCTCAACCTCCCCATCGGCCCGCTGCGGCTGGATTATGGCATCCCCATCACCACCGACCCGCAGAACAAGGGTGGCGGCAAGTTCCAATTTGGCGTCGGCTACACCCGCGAACTCTGATTCACTCCCATTAATGAAAATGATGAAAATGACCTCACTCAAACTCACCCTCCTGTTGGCCTCCCTGCTGTTTGCCGCCGGCCCGCTGACAGCCCAGCCTAAAATCGCCACCATTGACCTCAAGAAAACTTTCGAGGCCTACTGGAAAACCAAGCAGGCCGACACCACTCTCAAAGACCGCGCCGCCGATCTCGACAAGGCCCGCAAAGGGATGATTGAGGACTATCAGAAGGCCAACGACGACTACAAAAAACTGCTCGACGGCGCCAGCGACCAGGCCGTCGCCGCCACCGAACGCGACAAGCGCAAAAAAACCGCCGAAGCCAAACTTCTCGAAATCAAGGAAATTGAAAACAGCATCACCCAGTTCGATCGCAATTCCCGCAGCCAACTGGCCGAACAACAGCGGCGGATGCGCGACAACATCCTGCGCGAAATCCGCGACATCATCAACGCCAAGGCCAAAACCAAAGGTTATACGCTCGTCGTGGACACGGCCGCCGACAGCGTCAACCAGACCCCGATCATCCTCTTCACTGCCGGCGAGGCGGACATTTCCGACGAAGTGATCGCCCAACTCAACGCCAACGCGCCCGTCACCGCCCCCAAACCCGACGACGTCAAAGACGAGAAAAAAGACGAGAAGAAGAAGTAAGGAAAAGCTGGATGCCGTTCTGAACTTTCTGAACAGCGACAGGCCAATCGCTGCGCCTGAAGTTGTTGAAACCAGGATCCCTTCACCTTCACGCCGGTTTGGGGCCGGAAAACCCGCGCCCAACCGCCGGGTCGCTGGCCAGAGCCGCCTGCTCAGCAAATAACGCGATAAAGTGTGGTGGACAGCGAAAACGGCCAGGCGCAATGTACCAAAGTGAATCCTGACGAAAAGCAATTCTCCCTGAACCGCGGGGCGTCAAAATCAAATTCCTATCAGTTCAAGCCGGTGGATGGAACCGGGGGAAGGGGCGGACGACGACTGTCCGGCTGGTTGGCCCGGAGCGCAATGGAGGTCGCGCCCTACCTGGGACGCGATGCTCTCACTGCACCTCAAGCGGATGATACGACTGGCAGCGTTTACCTGTTGAACATGGCTGGGAACGGCATGAAGACCTTATCAGCTCTGTTTGTAGCCTGCTGCATCTGGGCAGCCTCCGCTTCCGCCTCGACCTTTGTCCACCCCGGTGCGCTCAACTCCAAGGCCGAACTAGACTTCGTGAAAGCAAAAATCCAAGCGGGTAACCAGCCGTGGAAAGGCGAGTTCGATCAGATCAAGAGTTCGAGCTATGCCACACGAGGTCCGCATGGGCTGACCAACATCAATTCCAAAAACAGCGACGCTGAAGTCTCGCGAGACGACGCCACTGCCGCCTACACCCAAGCGCTCTTGTGGTATTTCACGGACGACGAGACCTATGCCAGGAGATCAATCGCGATTCTCAACTCGTGGACGAATCTGCAAGCCTTCACCGCCGGCTCCGAACAGGATCGGTTGCAGGCCGGCTGGATCGGCGCGGTCTTTGCTCCGGCGGCTGAAATCATGCGCCTTTATTCCGGATGGACCTCAGGCGAGATCGGGAGGCTTCAAGCCATGTTCAAACGGACTTTTTATCCCCAGTTGAACAAGGCGAGTTTATGGAATGGAAACGTTGATTTGACCCAAATCGACGCGATGATGGCGATTTCCGTTTTCAACCAAGACGAGTCGGAGTTCAACCAAGGTCTCGCGCGTTTGAAAATCCGGAGCCCCGCCTATTTCTATCTGACCTCTGACGGATCCAAGCCCAAGCCGATCGCGGGCGACGGCGGTAATCTGAACAAGTTTTGGTCCCATCCCGCCAGGTGGATTGACGGCCTGACCCAGGAAACCTGTCGCGACAACGGTCACCATTCCCAGTTTGCGCTGGGATCGGCCCTGCACGCGGCCGAAATTGCCTGGCATCAAGGTGTGGACGTGTATTCAGAAAACCAAGAGCGATACACGGCGGCAATGGAGCTCCTGGCCACTCAGCTTCTCACCGGCTCGATGCAAGGCGTGTGCGGCAACGACATCTCGACCGCCGACCGATACGACACGTGGGAGGTGGGCTACAACCATTACCACAACCGTGCCGGGGTCGCCTTGCCGAACACCCGGAAGCTGATTATGGAGCAAATCCGGCCCCGGGCTTCAAGGACCGGCTGGAATCTGAACTGCGAAACTCTGACCCATGCTGATCTCCCGAGCGCCATCTCTCCATGCGGAGGGGCTAAAGTAATCTCAGGATCAACTGAACCGCACAGCGTCCAAAAAGCAATTTCCTATCAGTAAGTTCCTATCAGCACTTTCGCGGCTGAACCGGTCAGGGCCTGAGGCATCGTGTCCGGGCAAAGATCATTGCCGCCGGGCCATTCCCCACCGCTTCAAGGTGTTTTGCCCAACCTGTTGTTCGGAGGGACGAGCTGCGCGAGTCCCCAATTTCTTCCATCTTGCCGAAGCAATTGGGACTCGCGTAGCTCGTCCCTCCGAATGAGAGCTTCGGACATCCCGCCTTTTGTTTTGGGTATCATTCTTGCCGGGTGCGATCTGCGACGTGACTCCGGTTGGGATCAGCCCGCAAATTCCATGGGAGGCCGCCTGGCAGTTCGTTGAAAAAGTAGCAGCCGAGGTAACGAGGCTCTGACGCCCCTCTGTTTCCGGGGAGATTTGAGCCTCGTTACCTCGGCTGCTACACAAGATGGGGTTTTTCAACGGGCTCCTGGCCGCAATTCCCGCAAAGTTCCCGCCAAATCCTGCGTAGCCCGTCTTGACATCGGGTGGTCTGCTTCTATCAGTCAGGTATGCAACTCGACCGTTTCACGACCAAAGCCCAGGAAGCGCTGCCAGCCGCGCAACAAATCGCCCACGAGCATTCGCACCAGGAGGTGGACGGCGAACATCTGTTGCTCGCCCTGCTCGCCCAGGAGGGCGGCCTGATCCTGCCGCTCCTGCAGAAGCTCGGCGCGCCGGTCGCCAGACTCACCGCCGACGTCACGCAGGAACTCGAGCGCCGCGCCCGGGTGCAAGGGACCAGCTCGATGGACCTCTTTCTGAGCGGCGCGCTGAAGAAGTCGCTCGACGCGGCGCAAGCCGAGGCCGGCAAGCTCAAGGACGATTACACCAGCACCGAGCATCTGCTCCTCGGCTTGCTGGACCAGGGCGGCCCGGCGTTGAAAAAGATTTTCGCGGCGCACGGCCTCAAACGCGACGCGGTGCTCAAGGCCCTCGCCGAACTGCGCGGCCACCAGCGCGTCAGCGACCCGAACCCGGAGGACAAATTTCAGGCGCTCGAAAAATACGGCCGCGACCTCACCGCGCTGGCCCGCGCCGGCAAGATTGATCCGGTCATCGGACGCGACGAGGAAATCCGCCGGGTCATGCAAGTGCTCACGCGGCGCACCAAGAACAACCCCGTGCTCATCGGCGAACCGGGCGTCGGCAAGACCGCCATTGCCGAGGGCCTCGCCCGCCGCATCGTCAGCGGCGACGTGCCTGAATCGCTGCGGGACAAAAAACTCGTGGCGATGGACCTGGGCGCGATGATTGCCGGCGCCAAATACCGCGGCGAATTTGAGGACCGCTTGAAGGCCTTCCTCAAGGAAATCACCGCCAGCCAGGGCCGGGTCGTTTTGTTCATTGATGAATTGCACACGCTGGTCGGGGCCGGCGCGGCGGAGGGCGCCGCCGATGCCGCCAACATGCTCAAACCGCAACTGGCCCGCGGCGAACTCCGCTGCATTGGCGCCACCACGCTCGACGAATACCGCAAGCACATCGAAAAAGACGCCGCACTGGAGCGGCGGTTCCAGCCCGTGCACGTCGAGGAGCCGGGCGTCGAAGCCACCATCGCCATCCTGCGCGGATTGAAGGAACGCTACGAGGTCCATCACGGCATCCGCATCCAGGACGCCGCGCTCGTCGCCGCCGCCACGCTGTCGCACCGTTACATCGCCGACCGTTTCCTGCCGGACAAGGCGGTGGACCTCATGGACGAGGCCGCCTCGCGCCTGCGCATGGAACTGGATTCGATGCCGACCGAGATAGACCAGTTGGACCGCCAGATCATGCAGTTGGAAATCGAGCAGACCGCGCTCAAGAAAGAAAAAGACGAGGCCTCGCGCGAGCGGCTCAAGAAACTGGAAAGGGACCTCGCCGATTTGAAAGAGCAAGCCACCCAGCTCAAGGCCCAATGGCAAAATGAGAAGGCCGCCATCAACGCCGCCAGCGTCGTCAACAGCCAGTTGGAACAGGCCAAAACCGAATTGGAAAAAGCCGGGCGCATCGGCGACCTGAACCAGGCCGCCAAAATCAAGCACGGCACGATCCCCGAATTGCAGCGAAAACTGGCCGCCGCCGAAAAAGCCTTCCGCGACCTGCCGCAAGGCCAGCGCCTGCTCAATGAGGAAGTGACCGAAGAGGACATCGCCCAGGTCGTTGCGTCCTGGACGGGCATCCCCGTGACCCGCATGTTGGAGGGCGAGCGGCAAAAGCTCGTGAAGATGGAGGAACGGCTCAGCCAGCGCGTCGTCGGCCAGAAGGAAGCCCTCCACGCCGTGGCCAACGCCGTGCGCCGCGCCCGCAGCGGCTTGCAGGAACCCAACCGCCCCATCGGCTCGTTCATTTTCATGGGGCCCACCGGCGTCGGCAAAACCGAACTGGCCCGCGCCTTGGCGGAATTTTTGTTCGACGACGATCAGGCGATGGTGCGCATAGACATGAGCGAATATATGGAGAAACACACCGTGTCGCGGCTCATCGGCGCGCCCCCCGGTTACGTCGGCTACGAGGAAGGCGGCCAGTTGAGCGAAGCCGTGCGCCGCCGGCCTTACTCCGTCGTGCTCTTCGACGAGATCGAGAAGGCGCACCACGACGTGTTCAACGTGCTGCTGCAAGTGCTCGATGACGGCCGGCTGACGGACGGCCAGGGGCGCACGGTGGATTTCAAAAACACCATCGTGATCATGACCAGCAACATTGGCTCGCCGATCATCCAGGAATATTTTGAACGTGGCTACGCTCGTGAGAGCGTGGCTGACTCAAACCGCAAGGATGGGAAGGAAGTCAGCCGCGCTCTGACGAGTCGCAACCACCAGGAAATGGAAGACAAGGTGAAGGGCGAGTTGCGCAAACATTTCCGGCCCGAATTTCTCAACCGCATTGACGACATCATCATCTTCGAAAGCCTGAGCGAGGAACAATTGGCCGCCATCGTGGACATCCAACTCAAGCGGCTGGACCAGCGGCTGGCCGCGCAGCAGCTCACGCTCGACGTGGACAAGTCAGCCAGGGCGTTTCTGGTGAAGGAAGGCTACGACCCGCAGTTCGGCGCGCGCCCCCTCAAGCGCGCCATTCAGGAGCGTCTGCTCGATCCGCTCGCGATCAAACTGCTCGACGGGGAATTCAAGCCCGGCGACCGCATCAAGGTCACTGCCCGGAACAGCGAGTTGAGCTTTCAACGAAAGTGAGCGGAAGCACAGCCGCCCCGGTTGTCCCCGTTGGCGCCTCGCCGACGGAACGGATCTGCTTAGAAGCGGTTTGATAAGGCCAACCCCGGTGGGGCGAGACTCCGTCGAGCCGTGTTCATCCCTCCGACTTGGCTCGACGGAGTCTCGCCCCACCTTATGGAGCCACTTCCAACTGGATTTCTGGAAAAAGGCTGGAAAAAAGGCTGGAAAAAAGGCTGGCCATTTTCCCCGTTTTCAGTTAAATCTGGCAAAGACCTGCCATTGGAGCGGATTTCGCCTCGGGTTGGCGTCTTGCCGGGCGCGAAGGATGTTTTGCTTTTTCAGAATGCCCCCTGTTTTTGTTGGTTGTTGTTTGTGGTGTTGGTTCAACCGACAACCTGGCGCTGGGGCAAGCTCTGATTCGGTCTCAAGCGCGACGACCTCTGCCCCGTGGATCAGAGCAGCTTCAGAAAAGCGATGATGTCTTTCGCGTCTTGATCCGAGAGGGGCAGGTAGAGCCGATAGTGCCCGAGCACCTCCTCCAGCGTCTTGGCCGAGTTATCGTGGAAGTAGGGCGCCGTCTGCCTGACGTTCCAGAGACTGGGGATCTTGAAGAAGTTCACGGGACCGGTGGCGAACAGCCCTTTCCGCGTGTCGCTCCGCACGAGTGCCAGGCCGGGATCGGGCGTTCTGACCCGGCTCGTCGTTCCGTTGGCATTCTGGATGAGGAACGTGTAGACCGGGTTGCCGATGACGTTTCTCTCGGAGACGCGGATGTTCTCGAACCGCTGGCCAGCGCCGGTGGGATGCAATGCGGAGGTCTCGTTGAGCATAGGCCCCGCGTGGCAGAGGTTGCAAAGGCCGCCCGGTTGGAAGTGCCTGCGGCCCCGGACTTCTTCGGGTGTCGTCCCCTCCGGAAGTGGCGGGGGCGGGCCGCCCTGGAAGAACCGAGCCAGTTCCGGGCGCGAGAATTGCGTCCGCTCGAATTCTGCGATCTGGTGCAATTGCCTGGCCGAAGGCAGGCGCGTCGGCTCGAAGTGACCCAGCACGGCTCCGAGGGCCTGCGTCTCCAGATTCGGCGCGCGGCCGTCTTGCATCAACACCGTGGCGAGGCCGCTGTCGATTGTCGAAGGGATTCCCCGATGCACGACCACGCTGCGGGCGGAGGGGTCGGATTCGAGGCTCACGTTCGCCGGCAGGTTCAGATGCACGCGGATGGTCGCATGTTCGAGCAGTCGGTTGTACAGCTCACCCAGACCGTCATCGCTGTCAATGGCACGAAACAGTGCGTCTCCCTGCGCGCGGGGGAAGCGATAGGCTCTCCGCAAGCCCGGCGCCAACCCGCGCGGGGGAAAAGCCGCCTCGATCAAGCGCGCCTGGGCCTCCTCGGGCGACAGGGTTCCTGTCGTGGGACTGTGACAAGTGAGGCAGCTGCGGCCGTTGCCGCCGAAGGTTTCGTTCATGAACAAATTGCGGCCCAAGGCGAAGAAGGCCCTTCCTTCACCCTGCGGTTGATGGTTGGCGCGTCCCTGGTCGGTCATCTCCACCTTCGAGGGTGTGCGGGAAGGCGCGGCGTCCGGGGCGGCGTGAACCGAAACACTGGCGGCGTGGGCGAAGAGAAACGGAACCAGCAGGATCAGTCTCCGAATCATCCGCAGTGCATCCGGTATCATGCTCATGTCGCTCTCCTTGCTTTTGCCCGGTCCCGGTCGTCCAGGCCGGATGATTTGGCTTTTCATGACGTTTTCCTTCTTCTTTGAGATTGGTATTAAACGGTCGTTGTTTGTTTTTCGTTCAGCCGATCATCGCGTGATCGGTTCGATGTATTACTGAAGCAAAGCGGTGAAAAGGTTCTGAAAAATTTTCAGCGGCTTGGTTTGGCCTTTTCAGAAGGCTTTCTTCTTTAGGTGTCGGTTTTTGCCCGGACGGTTGGCGCGCCGTGCTGCAGAGGAAAGACGCGACCGTGTTGGCCATCTGGCAGAACCCTGGCTTGGGTTGGAGATTGTGGCCTGCGGCCGCGTGATCGTGGCTCAACTCAAAGCCGCACAGCCGTGGCGGGAATCCAACGAGAAAAACTCCAGGTTGAAGGTGTTATTGGGATAACTGCTCCAAGAACCACGCGGCAGCGCTACGCAGAACTTGCCGGGCCACAGGATCGGGCGTGATCGCGAGTAATGCCTCCAGCAAATCGAGGCGCCGGTTCAGCTCTTCCTCAGACCCATTTGACAAAGCGGATGCGGTGATAGGAACGAGCAGTCCATCCTGCGGCGACTCGCTCAGGAGCGTGACGGCGATCCCCGGCCAGGCGTGCTTTGGAATCTTGTCTTGCCGCGCCCGGTCAATCAACAGCGTGGCGGCGTTGGTATCGTGCACGGCTAACTGGGTGAGCAGACGCCAGACGGTGTCGGCGTGACCGATGGGTTGGCTGCCAGGGTCGGGACTTGAAGTTTGAAGCGCGGGGGATTCCAGGGATGGTGTGGCTCCAGATGCGGGCGGCGCGAGATAAGTCTCCTGTGGATGGAGATTCGACAACGATGGCAGCAAGGCTGGGTCGAAGGCCAGGCTGGGTGCTGCTTCACCGAACTGCGTTTCCGGCTCCGCGTGCGAACTGGGATCGTAGGCAGGCATCGCAACAGCAATTGGCGACTCAGGCTGAGGAAAGGACTCTTGGGGCGGCACGCTTTCAGTTTCCTCGGATGATGCGGTTTTCCGATGGAAGGATCTGGGCGGCGATGACTGTGCTGCGGCCGGATCTGACTCCGGTTCGCCTTGCAGTGGTAGCTCGCTTTGCTGTCGTGTCGCCGGCGCCGGGGAGACAGGCGCCGGTTCGGAAGCGCCGGCCTGTTCCAGCAGTGATTCAGCGTTGGGGCCGCCTTTAAGCGCCGCGTCTCTCCCGATGACGGCCAGCAGGGCAAAGCTGAGAGAAAGGATGGCTTTTGTCAGCGGGCGATTCAGGAGCGCCGGCTTTGTTTTTGGGCCGGGAATTTTTGAGTGTTCTCTCATAATGCCTTTCTATCTGTTAAGCTTGTCTTCTTCGTTTGGGCTGCCTTAGAAGCCCCGCATCCGGGCTTCGGATGCGGGGCGCGTATTTCTACGACTTGCTCATCAGGGGAAGGTCGTTATGGTCTTTAGAGCTGCTTCACACTGACGTAGTTGACTCGCATCCACGAGCATGTCCCCGGGGCCGCGAAGCCGACATACAGCTTCATCATCGGATCGCCGCCGCTGAGAGGATCGCCCGGTCTTCCGGTGAAGGAGAGCACCAGCTTTGTGTAGCCGCTGGGCAAGGCACCGTAGCTGACTTGACCCGCAGGCTGCCCGTATCCGTCCCGGACGCCAAAGACTAAGCAGGCTCGCCAAGCACTGCGAACCTGCTGTTATCGCCTGGGTTTGATTTTGCGTCGTCGTTTTCATGGTTCAATCGCGTTAATTGTCTCTGCCATTTACTGGAGCAAAACGGGCGAAAGGTTCTGAAAAATTTTCACGTTTGATCCGCGCCTACACGATGGCGGCCATGCACCGCCCGCCCCGGAGTTGCCGCGACGCAGAGCCCAGAGCAAATGACCTGGTTCCGGACACCGTTGTTTGTTTTGCGTTTTCTCCGCGCCGCGATGACTCCGGGGTGGATTGGCAGTTTCCTCCGGGTTCACAGGCACGATTCGCCGCCAGCCGGCCGTGGGGCCTCTCCCTTCGCGTCGCGAGGGGAGTCTCCACGAACTTGGGTTCTCCAGCGGGAATGAAAAGGCCGAAGCGCCCCCCCTCACTCATCCCTACCCATGAACCGGGCGTTCGGTGTCCACCCTTTAGGGTGCTCTGCGACCGGGGACACGCTGAAGCGTGGACACCAAACGACGCGGCCCGGTTCAGGGGCCCAATTCGTGAGCCTCGGCGGTTCATGGAAGCTCTCCCCATCGGATGGGGAGAGGGTGGCCGCAGGGCGGGTGAGGGACATTTTCACGGCAGAGGCCGGTTCCCCACCTCCCGGCTTGCGTAAGCCGTTCGCCGCATCATCCGAAAATCATCACGAGTTGGCCTGCGGCCAGGCGATTTTATTGCCGCACCAATGGGTTTGCAGGACTGAGCACAGCGAAGGGAGCCGGTTCCTGTTCGGCTGTGGCAAGCTGGGCCGGAGTCAGTTGCTGGCGGAGCACGTCGCGGTTGGCCGCGGCATACACCGCGCTGTTTTGCTGCGCGGCAAGGTTGAACCAACGATAGGCTTCCACCTCGTCCTTCGGTACGCCGGTACCGAGTTGGTACATCCGGCCGATCAGGTTCTGCGCCAGCGCGTCGCCTTGGGCCGCCGCGAGGTGATACCATTTGAGGCCTTCGCTGTAATTGCGCCGGACCCCGCAACCGTTGGCATACATCCGGCCCAGGCCGGTTTGGGCCGGGGCGTGATTTTGCAGCGCGGCGCAGTGAAACCATTTCACGGCTTCGCGGTCGTTTTGCGGCACACCGTAGCCAAGGGCGTAGAGCCGGCCCAACTCGTATTGGGCCGGGGCGTGCTCGCGGCGGGCGGCGCGGCGAAACCACCGGGCCGCGGCCTCATAATCCTGACAGACGCCTTCGCCGCGGACATGGAGCCGGCCCATCTGGTGCTGGGCCACGGGATCGCCCTTTTCCGCCCGGGCTTTCAGCGCGTCGAGGCTGGGTTCCTCGGCGCCAAGAAGCGAGTGCAGCGGCAGTAGCAGACTGACCAGCATGGCCACCGGGCGCGCCCGGCAGGCAAACCGGTTTAGCCGATGCGCGAAGAGGGTGAACCAACGTGAATTGACGCGCTGCGTCGGGGCTGGCGTCAGGAGATTCAATCTGGTCGTTTTCATAATTTGGCTTTCGTTTTTTGTTTGCTGGCGGATTCGGAGGAAATTCCTCTCTGCTGTCCGCCGCTCTACCTCTTACTGAAGCAAACCGTGCCGAAGGTTCTGAAAAATCTCTGGAAGGCCGGAGTGTGGGGCAGGCCTCGCGCCAGTTCTGCCAGCGCAAGTGCCAGGCGCAGGCTGGGAACTGTTTACTTGCTCCCCGGAGGTTCTGGTGTTATCCAAGCCTCCCAAACACAGGCACCGTTTCTCCTCCGTCGTATGGCGAACATCCATCGAACGCGAAATTGGCTTGATCTGCTCTTGAGTTGCACGCTGCTGGCGGCGGGCACATCCCGGCTGCACGCCCAGCCCGCCGCCCCAGCGCCCTCGCCGACGAACGCCGTCGTCCTCGCCATCGAAGGTCAAGTGCTGGTCTTGCGCGCCGGAGCGACGGCTTGGGACCCGGCCTACAACAATCAGGCGCTCCAGCCCGGTGACCGGGTGCGCACCCGGGAGCGGAGTCGCGTGATGTTGCGCCTCGCCGACCTGAGCATTCTGCCCGTCGGCGAGTTGGGGGACTTTGAAATCGCGCCGCTCACGGCAGGTCGGGAACCTCCCGTTTACCGGCTGCTTCAGGGAATCATCTACTTCTTCCATCGCGACAAGCCGGCTACAGTGCGGATTCAAACACGCACGGCCACCGCCGCCGTGCGCGGCACGGAGTTCAACCTGGAAGCGGCGCCGGACGGAACGACGCGGCTGACGCTCATTGACGGCGAAGTGGAGTTGAGCAATGAGCAGGGGCAGGTGCAATTGAAGAGCGGCGACAGCGGCGTCGCCGAACCCGGCCGGCCCCCGGTGCGGACGGCCGCGTTGGAAACCATCAACGTCATCCAGTGGTGCCTCTATTACCCCGGCGTGCTCCAGGCCGATGAACTCGGTCTGAGCGCGGATGTGGCTCAGGTGCTCGACGACACGCTCAGTGCCTATCGCCGCGGCGATCTCCTGGCCGCGCTGGCCGCGTATCCCGAAGGTCGGCAGCCTGCCACCTCAGCCGAGAAACTTTACCTCGCCGCGTTGCTTCTGGCGGTCGGGCAAGTCGAACCCGCGAACGAGTTTCTCAATTCTGTGGCCGCGAATTCCGCCGGAGAATCCGGGCGCCACCTCGCGCGCCTGGCCGAGGCGCTTCGACGGCTCATCGCCGCGGTCAAACTGGTGGACCACCCGGGACGCGGCGAACTGGAACTGGCGAGCGAATGGCTGGCGGAATCGTATTACCAACAGTCCCGCGCGCGTCTGACTGAGGCGCTGCGGGCGGCGCGCCAGGCGGTCGAGCGCTCGCCGCAATTCGGCTTCGGCTGGGCGCGCGTGGCCGAACTGGAGTTTTCCTTTGGCCGAAACGATGAGGCGCTGGCGGCGCTGGAGAAAAGCCTTCGATTAAGCCCGCGCAACGCGCAGGCGCTGACCGTGAAGGGCTTTTTGCTGGCGGCGCGCAACCGGACCCGGGAGGCCATCGGCTTGTTCGATCAGGCCATCGCGATTGATGGCGCGCTGGGCAACGCGTGGTTGGGCCGCGGCCTGTGCCGGATTCGAAACGGCGAGCCGGCGGCGGGCTTGCGCGACCTGGAGGTTGCCGCGGCCGCCGAGCCGCAACGCGCCGTGCTGCGCAGTTATCTGGGCAAGGCGTTCAGTCACGTCGGAGACAACCAGCGGGCCGCGGGCGAACTGGCACTGGCCGAAAAATTCGATCCGAACGACCCGACGGCCTGGCTGTATTCCGCGTTGCTGAACCAGCAGTTGTTTCGTTTCAACGACGCAGTCGAAGATCTTGAGCGATCGCAAGAGTTGAATGACAACCGGCGGGTGTATCGTTCGCGTCTGCTGCTGGACCAGGACCGGGCCGTTCGCAGCGCCAGCCTGGCGAACGTTTATGAGGAGGCGGGCATGACGGAGGTGAGCGTGCGCGAAGCCTCGCGGGCGGTGAGTTACGATTACGCGAATTACTCCGCGCACTTGTTTTTGGCGAACAGCTACGACCAGCTTCGCGACCCGAATCGCATCAATCTTCGGTATGAGACGCCTGCGGAGAGCGAGTACTTGATCGCAAATCTGCTGGCGCCGGTCGGGGCCGGCACCCTCTCGCCCACTCTCTCGCAACAGGAATATTCCAAACTTTTCGAGCGTAACCGACTCGGCGTGTTGTCAGCCACGGAGTATTTGAGCCGGGGCGCATGGGAGCAGAGTGGCTCGCAATATGGGACGATGGGGAACAGCAGCTATGCT
>CAZIFU010000148.1:0-2773 GCA_964539075.1 uncultured Verrucomicrobiota bacterium
GTCTCCCAGCCCTCGATCTCGGAGCAGATCCGCGAACTGGAATCCGCGTTCGGCGAAAAACTTTTCCAGCGCGAGGGCCGCAACAACAAACTCACCGCCACCGGACGCGTCGTCTTTGGCTATGCCGAGGAAATCTTCGCGCTCGGCCGCGAGTTGATGAACGCCGTCAAGCAGCGCCCCGGCGCGAAGGCGTTGCGACTCTACGTGGGCGTGACGGACTCCTTCCCCAAGCTCGTGACGAATGAGATCCTGAAACCCGTCTTTGCCATGCCGCAGACCGCGCACGTCATCTGCCGCGAGGGCAAGATGGAGGACCTGCTCGCGCAACTCGCCGCGCACCGGCTGGATATTGTCCTCGCCGACGAACCCGCGTCCAGCAGCACCAACTTCAAGACCTACAATCATTCACTCGGCGAAACCGGCACGACGTTCTGCGCGGAGAAAAAGCTCGCCGCGAAACTGAAGCGTAATTTTCCCCAGTCGCTTAACGACGCGCCCGCACTGTTGCCGACGGAGAACACGAGCCTGCGCCGCGCGTTGGAAACGTGGTTTCGCGAGCAACACCTCCAGCCGCGAATCGTGGCCGAGTTTGAAGACCTCGCGCTCATGAAAGTGATGGCCGCCGAGGGTCGCGGGTTCATCGCCTTGCCGAGCGTGGCGGTGAAGGACGCCGTGGGCCACTACGGTTTCCAAGCCATCGGCCAGACTGAGAAATGCCGTGTGCAGTTCCACGCCATCACCGCCGAGCGACGCATCGCGCATCCCGCCGTGGCGCTGATCACCAGCCAGGCGCGCGTCATGATGCAGGATTGAAATGCCCGCCGATACCATCATCCGGTTCACAGCCTCATCTTCAGCGGCCTGATCCCCCAAATCTCGCGGCAAACGGGGAGTTGATCCGGCTCGTCCCCGGTCGGAAACGTCTTTTCTGTTCGCCACGGCAACCGTTTCAAATCGACTCCCATCAGCGTCATGCACTGGATCGCCCCATCCGAAAAGGACACCGACAACGCCGCGCTCGAAAAGCGTCTCGGGGACACCGCCGAGCAGGCAGTGCCTGCACCCCACTTTGCCGAAACGGATTTCAATGGTGGCCGTCCGCAAGGACTCCTCGGCCTCATCTTCCTGCGCTTCGCCGAAGTCCGCTTCGCAACCCAGCGCGCGAGACTGGAATCCCGCTCAACCGCCCTACGGGCACCTTCTCCCCCATTGGGGGAGAAGGATGGGATGAGAGGGAGCGCCCCGGCTGTCGGGGCTGAAGTGCCCACGCCCCGCGTGTCCCGCCGTGGCAGCCGCGTGGACGAACCCGCCGCATACCACGCCGAAGGCATCTTGTATCTTCCCGCCGAGGCGCGGTTCGATTACCTGCTCAACCTCCCCGAAGCCGAGAACATCGGCGCGAAGGTCAATGCCGCCATGCGCGTTTTCTCCCTCTCCGCCTCGACCGGGGAGAGGGCCGGGGTGAGGTGTCGATTTCCAAAGACCGCCGGCGTCCTGCCCAAGACCTACAACCTCTTCACCAGCACCCTCCTCAAGGAACTGCTCAAAAAAGTCTCCGAGATTCCCGCCTCGCTGGACTACGACGCCTTCGGGCGCATCTACGAATACTTCCTCGGCGAGTTCGCGATGAGCGAAGGCCAGGGCGGCGGTGAACCGAGCGGAGCGAGCTCGACAACCGGGACGGTTGCCCGAAGGGTGAGCGCGTCCGACAGCGCGAATCAATTTTACACCCCCAGCAGCATCGTCCGCCTCCTCACCGAAGTCATCGAGCCCTACCACGGGCGCATCCTCGACCCCGCGTTCCACCTGTGTGCGAACACAGACCCTCAGCGAGATTCAATTTCCACAAAAGGGCCAGCCGATGTTCTGGGCCATGCAACTTCTGGAATGGCGATCTGAACAAAGCTGGGAATCGATACCGCGCGCAAGCTCGCGGGTGAAGGCTTCAAAAGACCGTGGCCGCCGTTAAACCAAATGAGCGAAGACATCCGCCGAAGAATTGGCGAAGATTGTTCGGTAAGGAGTTGCAGGACGGTATTCAAGAGTTCAGGATGGGTCTGGGGCTCAAGTGGCTTTTGAGGTTGGATGTGTTTGGCGACATCTCGACCTGAAACCATTGTTTACGATGAGAGAATCGTCCGCCATCCGAAAGGTCGCCTTTCTCGGCGATTATTTGCCGAGGAAGTGTGGCATCGCCACGTTCACGACGGACCTGCGCTGCTCAGTGGCGAAGGAGCATCCGGCGATTCAATGCCTCGTGGTGCCCGTGAACGACCGCGCGGACGGCTACGATTATCCGGCGGAGGTGCGCTTCGAGATCGCAGAGCAGGACCTGCCGTCCTATTTGCACGCGGCGGATTTTCTCAATATCACCGACGTGGACGTGGTCTGCGTAGAGCATGAGTTCGGGATTTTCGGCGGACCGGCGGGCAGTCATGTGCTGGCGCTGCTGCGCGAACTGCGAACGCCCATCGTCACCACGCTGCACACGGTGCTGCGCGAGCCGAACACCGAACAACGGCGCGTGATGCGCGACTTGACCCGGCTCTCGACGCGGCTGGTGGTGATGAGCGAACGCGGCCGGGATTTCCTACGCGAAATCTATCAGGTGCCGGAGGCCAAGATTGACCTCATCCCCCACGGTATCCCGGAGATGCCGTTCGCCGACCCAAATTATTTTAAGGACGAGTTCGCCGTGGCGGGCAAGCAGGTGTTGCTCACGTTCGGTCTGCTGTCGCCAAACAAGGGCATCGAATACGCGTTGCGCGCGCTG
>CAZIFU010000149.1:0-25467 GCA_964539075.1 uncultured Verrucomicrobiota bacterium
TCCTCGTTGCCGCCGAAGGCGCGCGATAGCTGGCTGGCGTTTGACCATTATTATTCCGACGCGGCGTTTCCCGCCGCTCTGCCATTGGTGTTTGCGGACAAACCTAAACGCCTGCTCGATGTCGGCGGCAACACCGGCAAATGGGCAGTCGCGTGCGCCAAGTTTGATGCCGACGTGAAAATCACGATTGCCGACCTGCCGCAGCAACTGGAATTCGCGCGCGAAACTGTTCGTAAAAATAATCTCGAAAGCCGGATTGATTTCTTTGCGACCAATCTGCTGGATGAATCGACCCCCTTGCCCGCCGGCTACGACGCGATTTGGATGAGCCAGTTTCTCGATTGTTTTTCGGAAAAGGAAATCGTCTCCGTCCTGCGGCGCGCGGCGCAAGCCCTGAGCGCCGACAGCACGCTCTACATCCTCGAACTGTTTTGGGATCGCCAGCCGAACGAAGCCGCCGCGTTCTGCCTGCAACAGACCTCGCTTTACTTCGCCTGCATCGCCAATGGCAACAGCCAGATGTATCACTCATCCGATTTGCTGCGCTGTCTGGCCGAAAGCGGCCTCAAGGTGGTTGAAGACCGTGACCAAGTGGGCCTTTACCACACTCTGTTGAAATGCCGGAAGGCGTGAAGATTCAACCGCTAATTTTTTCCAACGCAAGGGAGTTTAACCACGGATGGACACGGATGAACACGGATGCAGCCACCGCGAACCACGCCAAACACGCGAACGCTTCTCCCTCTCCGCTTCGAACGGGGAGAGGGCCGGGGTGAGGTGTCGAATAACTCAATCGAAAATGACTTGCTTGTCGTTGAGTTCAATTTCCGAGTATCTTTTGAAAGCGCATTTCAAAAACTTGAATCATGGCCGGACAAAACAACATCGTCATTCAGAGGTATCTGGAACGGTTGCTTCGTTCGGTTCGACGGAGCGGGTTGTTGAATGCCTATCCCACAAAGTCGGTCAAGCGTCTCGATTTGATGCGGCTTCGAGCGGCAGGTTCTAATTTGCCGGATGACTTGCTTACCAAGCTCATCAAGAGCGACGGCGGCAAGATTCAGTTTGAACTCGATTTGTCCGAACGGGATTTAGCCGACGAAGACGAAAAGGAAAGTCCAGAGGAGGCGCTTTACTACGCTTTGACCAGCGGGCTGGCGAGAACGGCGGAGGCGTTCAAGCGCGAAACCGGCGTTCGTAGTTTGTGGCTGGCCTATCCTTTGTTTTACGCTCGCATCACCGATAACACAGGTGATGCGAAGAGCATCCTCTCTCCCGTTTTTCTTTGGCCAATCAAGATTGAATCGCCGTTGCAAACGCAGGGACGAATTATCATTTCGTGCGACGAAGAATCAGGCGGGCCAAAATACAACAAGGCACTTGACGTTTGGATTACTGAAAACCTCAATTTCAATCCAGACGATCTGAGCCGCGAAGTTTTTGATGAGATTTCCCGTTCTCAATTGGAAGAAGTTGTGAGACAGCTTTACGCTGGATTGAAGCCCGCTCCGAGTGTGTCTCTCATTGGTCCGCCGCAACCAATCCCTGACAAACAATCTCTTGGGCAACTTCCGACGCCGTGCGTCCTCAACTCCGGTGTGATTGGATTGATTCAGTGGGAGAACCAAGCCCTGACGCATGATTTGGAAAATCTGTTGAAAAACGGCAGGTCCACGGAACTTTTGGATGATTATCTTTCTGGCAAAGGGCGCGAGACAAACAACAGCATCACGATTCCGCCGGAACACGATCGCTTTCATGTAACGGACGCCGACCCGTCGCAAGAGCGCGCCGTCTGGATGGCGCGCAGCGGGGCGGGGTTGGTGGTTCATGGGCCGCCGGGAACTGGGAAATCACAGACCATCGTCAACATGGTTGCTGATGCGCTCGCACACGGGCAGCGCGTGATGGTGGTCTGTCAAAAGCGCGCCGCGATTGATGTAGTGGCTGCTCGACTCAAAGCACAAAGGCTTGGTGATTTGTTTTGCGTTGTTCACGACAGCGAATCTGATCGGACACAAACGATACTGGGAATCAAAAATCAAATTTCTGCACCGGGCGTCAGGGACTTCGGGAATTCTGTTACCACCAAGCGTGCGCGATTAGCGGCTGAAATTGAAAAGCTTGAAACGCAGTTGGGTGAATTCAGTGAAGCGATTTGCGGGGTTGGTAGTTTTGGCCTGCCATATCGCGACCTTCTGGCAAAGGCGGCAAAACTTTATACCGAAGGCGGGCGAGTCCAGCCCAACGAACAGTTAAAGTCATTGTTTGTAGAAAAAGCTCTCGACGATTTGTTTCAGATTGAAGGTGAGATCAAATCCACCGGCGAACTCTGGGCGCAAGCGCGTCCAAAAACCAATCCGTGGCGATTCCGCCGAAGTGATATTGCAATTGATCCGGTTGCCAAGGATGCGCTCGCTGGCAATTTAGAAACGATTGCCACTGCTGACAACGCACACTCGCAATTCGTGGCCCTGCGCGGCATGGGATTTACAATTATTGGCGACCCGACTGATTTTCAAAAAGCCGGCGCACAGTGGCTAGCGCAAATCAAATCAGCTTTAGAACCGATTTTCTTTGAACCGTGTTGTTTGTGGCTAAACAAAGCTTCACAACATGGTCGCGCTAGAATTGACAAAATAATTTCCGAAATCCAACCGCTGCTCGGTCGCTTCTCCTCAGTTTCACGCGAGCGTTATGAGGACTCCTACGCGCAAGAGTTTCGTTTGATGGATGTGACCCAAGCAAGGGAGCGACTTGAACTTACCGCTGCGCTTATTGAGTTTGAAACAAAGTGGTGGCGATATTTCAGTCCAAGATTTCACAGCCTGCACAAGCAATTAAAACTTTCGCTTGGCCGGACAAGCAAAGTCGCGCCGGAAGAATTGAAACGACTTCGCGAGTTCTGGTTGGTATGGCTCGATTGCCAGCATTGGGCTTTGTGCTTTGCGTCGGAATTGTTATCCGAAGCTGAAAACAATCCGTGGTTCAAAAAGGTCGTAACACATTTCGCGCGGGCAGACGCTTCTGCATTGGCAACTGACGCGCAACAACTCGCACTCACGGTTGAACGTGCCCCACTTGCCGCGAACGTCATAAGCGCACTCGCTCGGTTGAAAAATAGATTCAAGGATGATTTTATTGCGAAGTTGGAATCAATGGTTTGTGCCGCTGAATTAGTCTCACAGCAATTGACAAACATTCACGAGGGGTTTGGTGGGTTGGAATCGCTTCAAATGCTCGACCTCAATCGGCCTTATCGCGAAGCACTCGTTCGCGATCTGTTGGCGGTGTTGGAAGAAGCTGAGCCGGACGATTCCCCCGGCACTGATACGGACGCGCGTTGGTGGAAAATTGTCCAAACTTCCGCGTTTATGAGTTGGAAGGAAGTTTGCGAAACGAAGCGGCCTGTCTTGCGTCGGATGAATGTCGCGCAATTCGAGCAGAGCCGACAACGACTCGGCAAAGCACTCGAAGAAAAACGCGAGCTTGAAGTGGAATTCATCCGCGAGTTGTGGCGTGAACGTCAAACCAGCCGCCGCAAGGGTGACTTCAATGGAATCCTTGTCACGCGCGGGCCAAACAGCAAACGGCTCCGTCAAGTTGTGGAGTTAGGTCATGCTGTCGGCCTGTTTGACTTCCGACCTTGCTGGCTGACGAATCCAAACACCGCCAGTCAAATTTTCCCACTGACCGAACAATTTTTCGACTTGGTGATTTTCGATGAGGCGTCGCAATGTCCGATAGAACAAGCCGTGCCAGCAATTTATCGCGCCAAGCGTCTGGTTGTCGCTGGCGACGAAAAACAACTGCCGCCAACGGCATTTTTTCAATCGAGTTTCAGCTTCGGCGATGAAACGGCAGACGAACCCGATGAAGAAGCAGCAGTTGAAACTGACGTTCAAAAGGAATTAACCAAGGCGAGTCTGGATCAGGCTTTGGCTGTGACCGATTTGCTTGAAGCATCCAAACCTCTACTTCGACAATCCTTACTAAATGTTCACTACCGTTCGGAACATCCGGCTTTGATTTCGTTTTCCAATCACGCGTTTTATTCCGGGCAACTCCAGATGCCCCCTTCGATGCAAGCGCGGCCTGTCGAAGCCCCGTTGATTTTGATCGAGGCAAACGGCATTTACGACAAAAAGAAGAATGTGGTGGAAGCCCAAAAGGTCATTGAGTTGCTTCGTAAAATCTGGCTGACCGAAGGCGTGCCGCCAACGATTGGGGTTGTCACGTTCAATGAAGTTCAACGCGACTTGATTGAAGACATGCTTTTGGACGAGGCCGCAAGAGACACACAATTTCAAGTCCGCTATGTCGCCGAGCGCAATCGCGTCGAGCATGAGCAGGACGTCGGCTTCTTCGTGAAGAATTTGGAATCCGTCCAAGGTGACGAGCGCGACGTGATGATTTTCTCAACAACTTTTGGTCGCGACCCTCAAGGACAATTCCGTCGCTTCTTCGGCCCGATCAACCAGCAAGGTGGTGAGCGACGGTTGAATGTGGCAGTGACGCGCGCCAAGAAACGAAACTATGTCGTGACTTCGATGCCCCTGCACGAAATCTCTGATGTTCTGGCTGGTGGCGGCGCACCCGTTGGCGCAAGCGTCAGTGGTCGCGACTACCTGCACGCATACATGCAATATGTGAAAGCAGTTTCCAATCAAGATACCGATGCCCAACGGCAAACACTCGATGTTGCGGGTCGTCTCGCAGCAACAGCGGGAACTTTCCCGACTGCTGGCAAAGAAGAATCTTTGTTTGAGGCTGAAGTCCGCGATGCGCTCACCGCGCTCGGTTACACCACGGTCGCACAAGTCGGCGAAAGCGGCTTTCGGATTGATTTAGCCGTCGTGAATTCCAATCCCGAACTCGGTTACATCCTTGGTATCGAGTGCGACGGCAAGGCTTATCACTCAGAATGGTCTGCCCGTGCCCGCGACGTTTGGCGTCAACAAATCCTTGAAAAACGCGGCTGGAAAATCCATCGAATCTGGTCAACCAACTGGTGGCTCGACCGTGATTTTGAAATCAGAAAACTTGTGGCGAGAATCAAATCGCTTGTTGGAACTTGAATTTCAACACCTCACCTTTAATTCCTCTCCCCGTTCGAGGCGGAGAGGAATTCTGCGTCCATCTGCGTAATCTGCGGTTCAACTCTTCGCGTTAAAGATGAAAACCGATCCCGACCACCGCCGTGCGGCCGCGCGCCAGATCGCTTTCGAGTCCGTAGCTTTCGCAACGGAAAAATAATTTCCACGCCCGCTGGCGCACGCCGACTTCGCCGAGCCAGTCGGGAGTTTCATTACCAATGGAACCCAAACCGCGAACATAAATCACACACCCTTGGACCGTGGCCGCGTCCCAGTTCAGACCGAATTGCGCGGCGGGGTTGGCCCGCTCCCGTGAATGATGAAAATCGTAACCGACGGTGACGCGCCAATCAAAATTGTTCAGCCATTCGGTCTTCGCCTCATAGATGGCCGGGTCGCGGTAGGGCAGGTCCCAGCCCAGCGTTTGCAAACGGAGGCGCAGGAGATTGATGCTGTCGTGCGGCAGCACGGCGGGCGGCGGCACCCGGCTGGCATCGGGCGACAACGCATGGGCGCTGCGGTGCAAATACTCCGTGCCCAGCACCAACGGCTGGCCTTGCGACAGCGGCGACACCAAACCGATCCGTGTCTGCGCGCCAAAACTGACCGAATAGGAAATGTTGTCGAAATCGCCCGTTCGCATTTCCTGGCGCGATTCGTACCAGAGCACGGCGGTGATCGGATGAGCCGCCAGCATCAAATCGTGAACTTCCGCGTTCAACTCCGTCCGCTGAATGGAGCGGTCGCCACCGTAACCCACATCGTATTGGCCCCAGACCAGCGGCAGCCAGCCAACCGGCCGGTAGTCACGCGCGTCAAACAGGGCTTTCTTGTCCAGCGACGAACTGACCTCCGCGCCCACCAGCAAGGCCGATTCCCGGGTTTCCAGGAATGGATTGCCGTCGTTGGCGTACCACCGGGCTGAAAAGCGCACGCGGTTGCCGTTGGCGGAAAGCACTTCAAGAACCGGGCCGATCTTGTAGAGCGCGCGAAAACGACCGCCGTCGTTGGACGATTCGATGTCCGCCGCCAGCTTCAGCGACGGTCGAAACGCCGTTTCCAGCATCTGGCCTTCGGCAAACTCATACACGCGCCACGCCACATGCAGATCCGCCCACCAATTGGCATCGAGCCGCTCACGCGCCAGATAACCGCCAGCCACAACCGACCATTCCAACCGCGGAAGCTCCGGGCGGAGTGGTGAACCGAGACCGCCTCCGAGCGCATACGCGCCGAGCGAGCCGGCGCGGTCTTCATAGGAGGTGTTGCGGTAGCCACCGATGGTAATCAAGCGCAGGTGGTCACCCAGCGTCCAATCCGCCTCCAGTTCATTGCGCGAGTAGAGCAACTGTGTCTGCGGCCCTTCCTTCAGCACGGGGGTGATCTGATAGTGGCGATAGGAAAGGGCCAGCGGTTCAACGCGCAAGATCGGCAAATGCACACGGGATTCGGCCACGTAACTGTGATCGGAGCTGAACAAAAAACCGCCGATCATCGTATCAATGGTCGGTCGCGTCTGATCCTCGGCGCGCGCCTGAAGGCCGACGCCGGACAAGACCATGCGCAGCAGAACGATGGTCAGCAATCGCTTCATGAGTTCATTTTCAAAAGTTGACCGAACGAGCGCTCTCCATCTCAGCGGATTCGCAAGTCATCCGGGTCCTCGTCCTTCATTCCATGCTTCATGGCGAACCGCAGCAAGCTCACACTGTAGGGCGAGGTTGAAGCCGCGCCGCTGAAAATGCGCCCCAGATGCTTGTTGATGTGCGAGAAGGTCAGCTTCACCAGCAGCGTGTCGCGGAGCATCTGCCCGACTTTGAAACAGGTGAACAGCTGCCCGCTGTAATAGTAACCCGTGATCTCGTGCCAGGTTTCGAGGTGATGAATCACTTCGCGTTGGTAATGCTGGAACGCGGCGGGCGAGCCATCGCGAATCGCGTCGGCCAGCAAAGACGCGCCTTGCATGCCGAGAAACAGTCCGCTTGAAAATACCGGATCAATGAACCCCGCCGTGTCGCCCACCAGCGCCCAGCCGTCGCCGGCCATGCGTTCGGAGACGAGCTGGTAATTGGTGTATTCCAACACGGGCGTGATGCGCCGGGCGTTGCGCGCCACGACGCGCAACACGGAATCCTGTTTCAATAAATTGTCGTAACGCTCCTCCTTCGTCGCGCCGAACTTTGGCAAGTGCTCCGCGCCGATGACCATCCCCAGCGATACGCGCCCCGGCAGCGGAATCCGCCAGCTCCAGCCGTGATCCAGCCTCGTCGTATGCACGTGGCCCGCGTATTCGAGGTGCGTGTGGTCCACGTGCGCGAACAACGCCGTGTCCTTGCGCGCACCTTCGCGGCTGGGAATTCCCAGCAAGTTCGGCAACAGCCGCAGGCGGCCCGTGGCGTCCACCAGCAAGTCCGGCGCCGGCGAAAAGAATCCGCCCGTCGCGTCGAGGGTTTCACGGGTGAGTTGCACCCGGTCCGTGCCGGCGATGCGTTCCACCTTCGCCGTTGCCGCAAATGTTTTCACCCCGGCCTGGCGCGCCGTTTCGAGCAACGCGTCGTCGAAACGGTCGCGCGGGACATTGTAAGCGTAGGTCGCGGTCGTCCCGGTCAGTTGTTTGAAGAAGAAGGAGAAGTTGACGTCGTCGCTCAGGTTGAACGTTGCCCCCGGCTTTAACGTGCTGAAGCTGCGCACCTCCTCTTCCACGCCGAGCCTCCGCAACATCGCGATGACGGCGGGCACAAGCGATTCGCCGACGATCAACGGCGCGGTGCGCGGACGATGCCACATCGCCACCTTCACGCCCGCGCGCGCGAGCAATGTGGCCAGCGTGCTGGCCGCCGGACCGGCGCCGAGGATGGCGACGGTGTTGATTTTGCCGGCCCGTGCCTTCAATGAATCCATGACGAAAGAGTAATAACCCGCTGCGGGAAAAACAACCGGATGATTAAAATCGCGCGAATCGGAAACCTGGAGTCAAATTATTGAGAGCCCCCTTATGAAACAACTCTTAACAGGTTGTTGAAAAGCGATTGAACGGCAACGCAGCGTAAGCGTCAGAGAAGGATGCGCGGAAAACCTCAAGCCCAGCCGGGTTTTCTTGCCGTGATCAACCTCAACGGCTGCGTGCCCGTCGATCATCCGTTGCGCGCGATCAAGCGCGCATGGATACGGTGCTTCAGAAGCTCTGACCGCTCTTCGGCGAACTGGATGCCGAGGAGGGGCGTGCGAGCATCCCGCCCGAGCAACTGCTCAAGGCCCGCGTGTTGACCGCCCTCTACAGCGTGCGCAGCGATCGGCTCTTCTGTGAACAACTCGCCTGCAATCTGCTCTGGCTTTGGTTCCTTGACCGCGAGTTCAACGAAGGCAGCTTCGACCACAGTATTGTTGCCAAGAACTACGCGCGGGTGCTCTCGGCTGACGTGGCCAGACTTTTCTTTGCGGAGGTCTATGACTGTCCCAGGACGACAGTTCCCACTATCTCACTCACTCACTTTCCCACCTGCCAGGTTCCCGCTGACAAGCCTGACCGGGGCTGAACACGGTTTCCGCGCAAGTTGCGCTTGCCAGGCGCCCGCGGCCGCCCCTATCGTCGGCTGGCCAGCCGATGAGCAACGGACCGAACACTGACAGCGCCGCCGCGGTGGATTATTCGTGGGCGGAGTACCTGCACTACATGGAGGGCGGGTCCGACCTGCTCGAAATCGCGCCCAAAAAGCCGGCGCCATCTGTGCCGGAGACCCTCGGCTGGGGGCTGGCCGCGTGCGTGGCGCTGACCGTCGCCGCCCTGCTGTTGAGCCGCGCGCCGCTGTGGCCCTTCACGCTGGCCAGCGGACGGCATCCCCTCGAACCGGTGATGCTCGCCATTGTTTTGGGCATGGTATGGTGCAATGTCCGGCCGCTGTCCAAAGTTTCCCAACCCGGCATCAAGTTCGCGGTGAAAAAACTTTTGCCCCTCGGCATCGTCCTGCTGGGTGCGCGGCTGAATTTCTTGGCGGTGCTGCAAATCGGCCTGAAGGGCCTGGCGTTGAGTGTTCTGGAAATCATCCTCGCGCTGGGACTGCTCTGGTTTTTGACGTGGCGGTTGCGCCTGCCGGAAAAACTCGGCCTGTTGCTTGGCGTGGGCACGGCGATCTGCGGCGGCACGGCAATCGTCGCCACGGCGCCGGTCATCGAGGCGGAGGAAAAAGACGTGGTGTTCAGCGTGGCCACGGTGACGCTGCTCGGATTGGTGTCCATGTTCCTGTTGCCCATCCTCGGGCAGATGTTGAGCCTGCCTTCAAAGGCGTTCGGCGTCTGGGCCGGACTGGCGATTCATCAGACGCCGCAAGTCGTCGCCGCGGGTTTCGCCTTCAGCCCCGAGGCGGGCGAGACCGCGACCATCATCAAGCTCGCCCGCGTCTGTTTGCTCGCTCCCGTTGTTTTCTTGATCGGCGTCTGGTACGCCCGCCGACGCGCGCAATCCGCTTCGTCGAGCACCACCGGCCGAGTTCGCTACCGGAAAATGTTTCCGCTGTTCGTGGTCGGTTTCCTGGGCATGGCGCTGCTGCGGACGCTCGGCTTTTTGCCGGAGCTGACGGTGCAAATGCCGCACGCCGCGGTGGGCGGTCCGGTGAACTTCGATTTGAGCGTCGCCGCCGGGGCGCAGCGCGTCTCGGAATGGTGCATCGTGGCGAGCATGGCGGGGGTGGGGTTGGAGACCAAATTTGCCGCGTTGCGCCAGACGGGCCTCAAGCCGCTGGCGGCCGGCGCGCTCGCCGCGCTGTGCATCACGGTGGTGATCCTGGCGTTGATCCACTACCTCGGCGTCGGGCAGTGAACGGTCGCCGGCGCGGCGCGCGGCGGTCCAAAGAAAAGATGCGTTGATTTCGTCGGGGCAGATTTTAGCCGTGTCGATGCAGTTGAAAACCACGAATGGACACGAATAGACACGAATGCGGATGGCTGATGGACAGTTTGGTCTTTCTTCGCACTACTCCCCGATTGGAGAGTCTAACCAACTCTGGCAAAAAGTCTGGGCAGGACCGTCTTTATTCGTGTCCATTCGTGTCCATTCGTGGTTGCATTGGATGGTTACGGTTTTAGGATGTGGCCATGTCCAGTGACAAGAAACAGCGGCATTACAGCCGGCGACAATTTGTTCGCGCCGCGAGCGTGGCCGGTCTGGCTGGTTTGACCGCGCCGCAGGTTTGGAAAACCATGGCGGACGAGACCGTCACGCTGCCCTTCGAAAACGGCGCGCGTTCGCTGGTGAAATATCCGCAGAAGCGTCCGCTCCTCCGCATCACCACGCGGCCGCCCCAACTGGAGACGCCCTTCGCGGTCTTCAACGAAGGCGTCCTCACACCGAACGACGCGTTTTTCGTGCGCTATCACCTCTCCGAGTCGCCGCCGGTGGAAATTGATCCGGACGCCTTCCGCGTCGCCATCAAAGGGAAGGTGAACACGCCGCTGAGTTTGTCGCTCGCCGACTTGAAGGCGCAATTCGACCCGGTGGAACTGGTGGCCGTGAACCAATGCTCCGGCAACGGGCGCGGATTTTTTCAGCCGCGCGTGGCGGGCGGTCAGATGGGGAATGGCGCGATGGGCAACGCGCGCTGGAAAGGCATCCGTCTCAAGGACGTGTTGGCCAAAGCGGGCGTGGCCGCCGGCGCGCGGCAGGTGCTTTTCGACGGTCTGGACTGGCCGGTCATCGAAAAGACGCCCGACTACGTCAAGGCGCTGGACGTGGACCACGCGCTCGATGGCGAGGTGATGCTGGCCTGGGCGATGAACGGCGCCGACCTGCCGATGCTCAACGGCTATCCGCTGCGGCTTGTCGTGCCCGGTTATTACGGCACGTATTGGATCAAGCACCTGCACGGAATCACCGTCATTGATGAAGTGGCCGCCAACTTTTGGATGGCCACGGCCTATCGCATTCCCGACACCGCCGGCGCGTGCGTCGAGCCGGGC
Organism: uncultured Verrucomicrobiota bacterium; assembly: GCA_964539075.1. Taxonomy (GTDB): domain Bacteria; phylum Verrucomicrobiota; class Verrucomicrobiia; order Limisphaerales; family CAZIFU01; genus CAZIFU01. The sequence continues at coordinate 11,049 of CAZIFU010000149.1, forward strand.
ACAACGCCCAAGTCCACCGTGCCGATCAACCGCTGCAACGTCCGCTCCTTCATCACCAGCCTGGCGTCGGGCGGCAAGTTGACGGCCGGCCAAAGCGTCGCCCTCAAAGGCATCGCTTTCGACGGCGGCCACGGCATCAAGGAAGTTTTAGTCTCCGCCGACGGTGGAAAATCCTGGCAGGCGACGGAACTGGGCCAGGACCTGGGCAAATATTCCTTCCGCGAATGGCGCCTGGCCTTCACGCCCGCGCGCAAAGGCCCGTTGGAATTGAAAGTCAAAGCGACCAATCGCCTCGGCCAGTCCCAGCCGCTGGAGCCGCTCTGGAATCCCTCCGGCTACATGCGCAACGTCGTCGAATCCGTCCGCGTGGAAGTGGTTTGAGGAAGAGAATCCATGAACCACAGTTCACGAATCGTGTCCCTGAACCCACGGGCGATGGTCGTCGCGTCAGCGTTTGGAGTGCGCCGACGCGAGTCGGCGCTTTTATGCCCAGTGACAGCGCCGGCTCGGGCCGGCGCACTCCAAACGCTTCGCGCCACCGAAAGCACAACTCGGCAATCTGGAAGTTCATGGGTACGGATTGCTTGATATTATGAGCACCGCCAGATTGTTTTCCGCGACCCTCGGCGCGCTGGGCCTTGCCGCGTGGGCCGCGAGCGCGACCGCTGCCGGTTTGAAAATTGATCTCCCGCAGGAGACCGCCGCGTTCAAACCGGGCCAGGGCGTCGAGATCGTCAACGCGCAGTGCCTGATTTGCCACTCGGCCGACTACGTCCTCATTCAGCCGCGCCTGCCGCGGGCGTTCTGGCTGGGCAACGTCCAGAAGATGCAGCAGAAGTATGGCGCGCCGATCCCGGAGGACCAGGTCGCGCCGGTGGTGGAATACCTGACGCAAAATTACGGACAGCCTTCGCCGGTCGAATCCGGCGCGCCGGTGACGAAGGCCCCGCCCGTGGCTTCGGCGGCGGGCGACGGCGTGAAGCTCGCGGCGAAATACGGCTGCATCAGTTGCCACAATCCCTCCTTCAAACTGGTCGGCCCCGCGCTCAAGCAGATTGCCGACAAATACCGCACCGACGTGGAAGCGCTCGCCAAAGTTTCTCAGCAAATCACCCACGGTGGCAGCGGCAAATGGGGCCCGATTCCGATGCCGCCGTTTGTGCAAATGGCCCCCGGCGACGTGGAACAACTCGCCCGGTGGGTGCTGGACCAAAAGTAGTAAAAGAAGGGCTGACGGCCTGTTTTACCAGACCGCCAGCGCCACAACTCAATCAAGCAGGACACTGAACAGGAGTTCAGCATCATCCGGCAGATTTACGGTAGGAGCTGCTGCTTTCACCGTGATGGCGAAAGCGGTATGCAACACATCGTTTCCGTGAGGAAAGTTCTGTATTGAATGCATGACGGGAATTCAGCAGCCGCCATACCAGCGGTCATATTTGCCTCCGAAGAACTGAACGCAATTGAAGTGCGGCAATTGCCTTGCGCTTTTCCACGAGTTTTGAAGCGACCGGGGAAACCTTGGTGCCGTCGCCGATGACACGCTTTTGGTGATGGCTGTCCTGTAAGTAGGCAGCCGCGAGACGCCGGAGGGGCGAGTTACACGAGTCCCTGACCTCTGAGGAAATGCCGTCCAGTTTGGGACTCGTGTAACTCGTCCCTCCGATAAATCAAAAGGAAAGCCGGACCAGACGTTCACGGATTTGATCGGTGAAGCGTGCCAGGTAGCTGTAAGCCCGGTGCATCTCCGCAAGCCGGCGCAACGTCCGGGTGCGTTCCGCTTCACTGCCCGCCTCCTGGGCGGCGGACCAGGCAGAATCGATTTTTTTCAACTCCTCGTCCAGTTGACCGCGCTGCGCGTCGAGCTGTTGCTGAAAGGCATTGAGCTGGTCGGACCAGGCCATCGCTTTTTCGAACCGCTCGACTTTCAACCCCGGCTACGTCACACCTGCGTTCTCCGCCAGAACAGCGTCCGTCTCTGCGCACAGGCGATTGGCCTGCATGAACAACTCCGCCAGGCCGGAAGGAACCGCCTCCACCTTCGCCGGCGGCTGGCCAAGTTCCAGGCAGAGCAAGTGGAACAGCCGCTCTTTGGGGGCGCGCAGGCACTGGTAGGCCGCGTTCAACCCGGCGCTGCGCTCCGTGGCCGCCAGCTTCGTGTCGTCCCCGGCGCGATGCACCCGGTCGGGATGCGCTTCGGCAGACAGGGCGAGAAACTTCGCCTTCAGCGGGTCCGTGTCGAGCCAGGGACGGCGCGGTTCACCCAGCAGCGCGAAGTGATCGGTCATGGAACATCGCCTGGCAGAAACCTTGAACATTGAACCTTGAACCTTGAACTTCGAAATCGGAACCTGGAACAAAGCCGTCATCCCGGCTGCGCTGGTTCAAGGTTCGAGGTTCAAGGTTCAAGGTTCGCTTCCCTCTAAGCGCTGAAGCTTTCGCCGCACGAGCAACTGGTGGCGGCGTTGGGATTTTTCACCTTGAACCCGCCGTCTTGCAGCGCATCCACGTAATCCAGCTCGCTGCCCGTCACGTAGAGCGCGCTCTTGGGGTCCACCACCACCTTGACCCCGCCGGTCTCGACGAGAATGTCGCGATTGGCCGGGCCGTCCTGCAAGTCCATTTTATATTGCAGTCCGGAGCAGCCGCCGCCCATGACCGCCACGCGCAACACGCCATTGGGCCGGCCCTGTTTGGCGAGCAGCGCGCCGACTTTCCTGGCCGCGCCGGGAGTGAGCCGGACCAGGCGCTCGTCGCCCACGCGAAAGCCGGGTGGGGCGGCGGCGGTTTTGGCGGAAGTGGCAATCATAATTATTAAAGCTGCTCAAGGGTAGCCGCCGCGATTCGCCGCGTCAACCCACCGCGCGCGGCACCGCGCGTGGCGCCCGGGCGGCCCGGATCATTTTTTCTCAAATTTCAACGCCGCCGAGTTGATGCAGTAGCGCAGGCCGGTGGGTTTGGGGCCGTCGTCGAACACGTGGCCAAGGTGCGCGTCGCAACGGGCGCACAACGCTTCGGTGCGCCGCATGAACAGGCTGTTGTCCGCCTCGCTCTTCACGTTGGCTGCGGCGATGGGCGTCCAATAACTGGGCCAGCCGGTGCCGGACTCGAACTTGGTGTCCGAGCCGAACAACTCCAGCCCGCAGCAGACGCATTTGTAAACGCCCGGTTCGTGGTTGTTCCAGTATTCGCCGGTGAAGGCGCGTTCGGTCCCCTTTTTGCGCGTCACCCGGAACTGTTCCGGCGTGAGTTGCTTCTGCCATTCGGCGTCGGACTTGATGATCTTGTTCGTCATAATGGTATCCGCAGTGGGAGTTGGTGTGAGCGAAGAGGATTGGCCGGGCGCGTGAGTCCGGCCGCACGCCACCAACCCCGCTGACAAGCCCAGCAAACAATAAAGCGCTTTCATGGTGGGAGAACTTAACACCCGCGCGCTTTAATTCAATGCGGCTCTCACCGAATCGGCAACTGCACCGTCACGGTTGAATCCGGTAGAGGTGCTGCTCGGCGCGGATGAACAGCGCGTTGTCGGCGACCGCGCAGGAAGCCAGCGTGCGCTCGTGGAGCGCGTTGCTCGCCAGCGGCTCAAAGGTCTCGCCCGCCTGGAGGACCGTGCCCACGCCTTCTTCGCTCTGGAAATAAATCCGCCCACCGGCAAAGAGCGGCGAAGCCGAGTAGTTGCCGCCAATCCGCTCCGACCAGCGCACGGCACCGGTTTGGGCGTCCACGCAACTGGCGATGCCGCCATCCGAAACCAGGTACAGATTCTCGCCCACCAACAGCAGGGACGGCGTGTGCGGCGCGCCGCGTGCGAGCGTCCACACGACGTGCGTTTCGGTCACGTCCCCGTGGCCATCGGGCCGGATGGCCATCACCATGGGATGTTCAAAACCGGTGGCGACGTAAAGCAGGCCGTTGCCGTAAACCGGCCGCGGGATGACCGAGTAACCTTCGTCATAACGGACGCGCCAGAGTTCCCGGCCGTTCTTCGGATCGTAAGCGCAGACCGCGCCACTGCCCGCACTGATGACCTGTTTCCGGCTGTCGGCCCCGGCGCGCGCGTCGGCGTTAGTGGTGATCACCAGCGGCGTGCTGAAGGAAAATTTTTTCTTCGCGCCGGTCACGCGGTTGACTTTCCACTGCACGCGACCAGTGTTTTTGTCCAACGCGACGACGAACGGGTTGGCCGCGCCGTCGCAACTGAAGATGAGCGCGTTGTCCACAAGCGCCGGCGAGCCGCCGTTGCCATGCACAGGCTCATAGGCGAGGCCCGTGTTGCGCCACAGCACCTTGCCGGTCAGGTCGAGGCACGCGGTGCCTTGATGGCCGAAATGAACGTATAGCCGGCCGCTTTCCACCACCGGGGTCGGACTGGCCTGGCTGTTTTTCTGGTGGCCCTTGGAAACCTGCGTGGCGAAGACCTGGACGTTCCACAGAAAGCTGCCGGCGGCGGCGTCCAGGCAGAGCGCCCGCAGTGATTGCCCGGCGCCGCGTTCGCCGGCCACGGCCGTCGTGAGGTAAATGCGTCCGCCGGATACGACTGGCGACGACCACCCGTTGCCCGGAATGGTCTGTTTCCACGCGACATTTTTGGTGTCGGACCATTCCACGGGCACGTTGTGCGCAGAGGAAAGTCCCTGGCCAGTCGGCCCGCGGAATTCGGGCCAATCCTCGCCCCGCGCAGCGCCGCCTGCCAGCAGCGCGAGGCCCACTACGATCGCGGGAAAAAGTCGTGCCATGGGAAATCGTTTTATTTTGGTCGCAGACTTTAATCAATCGCCCTGCCCGCGCGCAAGTGTTCGTCGTGAACCCAAGGTGGTAGGGTAGCGCCCGCGTCCCGCGCGCCGCCGGCCTTGAATTCAAAAACCCTTTCCGTCAGAATGAACGCATGACCTGCAAAACTCTCCCGCGTCGAACGGCGGTTCTGGCTGTTCTTTCCCTTGGCCTGTTCACCTTGCCCGGCCCCGGCCCGACTCAAAGCCGCGCCGCCGCGGGCGAACCGGCGCCGGAACGCAGGCTCCTCTACGTCGCCGTTCCCGGCATCCGCAATGAACTTCAATACGGCGGCCACGGCCTCCTCGTGTTCGACATGGATCACGGACACCAGTTCGTGAAACGCATCAAAACCGCGGGACTGAACGAAGACGGCCAGCCCCTCAACGTCAAAGGCGTTTGTGCGAGTGCGGCGACCGGACGCCTCTACATCAGCACCACCCGGACCGTGACCTGTATGGATCTCGTCACCGGGAAGATTTTCTGGGAAAAACCTTACCCCGGCGGTTGCGACCGCATGTCCATTTCCCCGGACGGCAAGGTGATTTACCAACCGTCGTTTGAAGGCCCGCACTGGCATGTCCTGGACGCGCTCAGCGGCGGGGTGATTGCGAAAATCACGCCCAACTCCGGCGCGCACAACACGGTTTACGGGCCGGACGGCCGGCGCGCTTATCTCGCCGGCCTGCACTCGCCGTTGCTCACCGTGGCGGACACCGCGACCCACACGGCGCTCAAAACCGTCGGCCCCTTCAGCCACTTCATCCGGCCGTTCACCGTCAACGGAGGCCAGACACTCTGCTTCGTGAACGTGAATGAGTTGCTCGGCTTCGAGGTCGGCGACCTGGCAACCGGGAAAATGCTCCATCGCGTCGGAGTGAAAGGGTTTGAAAAAGGCCCGACGAAACGGCACGGCTGCCCCAGCCACGGCATCGGGCTGACGCCCGACGAAAAGGAAATCTGGGTCGTGGACGCGCACAACAAGCGCGTGCACCTCTTCGACGCCACGGTGATGCCGCCCAAGCAACTCACGAGCATCGAACTGCGCGACGAACCGGGCTGGGTCACGTTCAGCCTGGATGGCCGGCTCGCCTACCCGTCCACCGGCGATGTGATTGAAGTGAAGTCGCGCAAAATCCTCACCGGTCTGAAGGACGAAACCGGGGCCGCGGTGCAGAGCGAGAAGCTGCTGGAGATTGATTTCGCGGGCGACCGGCCTGTGCGCGCGGGCGACCAGTTCGGCGTCGGGCGCAAGACCGGGCCTTGATTCTAGACGGGCCGCGGATTGGGAGTCCGGTTTTTGCGTTCGTCAGTGAATCGGCTCACTTGCCCGCGCTCGCGGTTCCCGCCGCCCAAAGCGCCAGCCGGCGGAAGATTTCCCAGTTGTCCTGCTCCTTGATTGCCACGCCGCCGATGCCCTTGCCGCTGAGCGCGTCGTCGCTGACCCAACCGGCGTCGGTGACCACCGCAACGCGCCCGCGACCTGGCTCCGACACGGCGAGCAACGGGCCGGCCTGGTTGCGCGGACCGTTGAGCGGTTTTTGCGTGACATCGTTGTTGACCAGTGCGCGCGGCCTGGCGGGATGATTCGGGGTGACGAGCACGAGATTGCCCGTATAGTAGGCCCAGCGCAATCCGCCGATGATGGGCGTATCCCGGGGCAGCACGATCTGCTTCACGTCGGTGTAAAGATTGGTGAATTGCAGGCCGAACCGCGCGAGCAGCTTGTTCAGGTCGTCGGTTTCGAGATTGTGATTTTCCTGGTTGCCCATGACGATGAGGCCGCCGCCGCTTTCGACGAACCGGCCCAGCATCGCGATGTCCTCCGGCGAGACGTGCGGCGGCGGGGGATTGTTGCCGACGGCTTTGTCGCTGGGATTCGCGAGGAGCAGCACGTTGACATCCGCGAGCGTCTGCGCCGTGAGCGGCTCGTTGTGGACGCGCACCTCGAACCCGCCGCGCAGCCGCGTCAGCACGTCCTTGTAGGTGCCATCGGGCAGGTAGCGTGTTTCGCCTTGCGCGTTGAAGTAGCGGCTGTAGAGGAGGACAGGTTTTTTTCGCGCGGCCGAATCGGCGGCGGCCAGATCCGCAACGCGCGCGGCGGGCGGAGAAAAAGTGAGCAACAGGGTGAGGATTGTGAACGGTCGCAATTTCATGCGGACACTTCTACACGCCCGACAAGGTCAAGGCAATCTCGCCGGGGGGCGCATCTCACTTTTTGGGCGTCCGGCTGTAGCGGCGGGCGTCCCGCCTGCCGTAGAGGGCGGCATCCTGCCGTCCGGATTCGCGTTGGAAAAAGAGAACGTCGGGTAAAGTCGCTGCCTTGTTTCGCCGGGCGAGACGCCCCGGCTCTACGGCAAGCGGGACGCTCGCCGCTACAACCCTGGTCGGCTTGCTCAGAAACTGAGATGCGTCCCTCGCCGGGGGCCAGACCGGTTCGGGGTTGACATTTTTTTGAACCCGCGAACAGTTTCATTCGTCAAATCAATCAAGGCTTAAATTATGAAATCCCATGCACTGAGTTTCGCGGTTGCCGTTCTCGGAATCGTGTTGACCGGCTGTGAAACACCGCAAGGCACTCCCGACCGGACGGGATCGGGAGCGTTGGTGGGCGGGGCCGTGGGCGCTGCTTCCGGCGCGTTGATCGGGGGTGCGAGCGGACACGGCGGAGAGGGCGCTTTGATTGGCGCCGCCATCGGGGCGATCACCGGGGGGTTGATTGGGCATTCCATGGACCAGGAGGAACAGGCGCGACTGCGCGCGCAGGCGCCGCAAACTTATGTCCGAATTGATCAGGGACAGCCACTGGGGCTGGCGGACATCAAGGCCATGGCCAGGGCCGGACTGAGCGACGACGTCATCATCAGCCAGATCCGCGCGACGCACACGGCCTACCGTTTAGGCGCGGGAGACATCATTGATCTGCATGACTCCGGCGTGAGCCAGAAGGTGATCGAGTTCATGATCAACACGCCGGGCGCCAATGCGGCCCCGGCGCCGCCACCCACGACAGTGGTTGTCACCGAAGCACCTCCGCCTCCGCTGCTGGAAACCGTCATTGTCGCCCCCGCCCCGGGGTACGTGTGGATTGCCGGCGAATGGGAATGGCGCTCCCGGTGGGTATGGGTGGGCGGACACTGGATTCTGCCACCCTTTCCCCACGCGTTGTGGGTGGGTGGCGTGTGGGCACACGGGTCTCATGGTTGGCACAAGGCGCCGGGTCACTGGCGATAAAAATTCTGATCTGACCGTCGCCCGGCAACAGGCTCAATTCGGGAACACAGCCGACGCGGCCGAAGAAAAGCGCCTGGCAGTTGAACAAGCGATTTCAACCCAGGAGAAGCAGGAGGACCATCCCGGCGGCCGTCGTGAGAATCGTCACCGGGATGCCGAAGCGGGCGTAATCCCAAAAACTGAATGCAACACCGGCGCGCGGCCCGGCAAGCGAATAAATCGCGCGCGAGTTATGGTCGCAAACCACGGTTGGCGGTGGCACTCTGATCGGGCTGGTCCGATGAATGAACAGTTGCCAAAGCCCACCTCGCCCTGGCAGCCGCTGACCTTCGGCGGCGTGGCCGCGTTTGCGCACGGCACCCCGCTGCGAATTCTGATGGTGGCGCTGGTCTTCGCACTCATCGTGGCAGGCAGCGTGGTTTGGTTTCTGGCGATGGCTTGGTGCCCGGCGCTGGAGCAGGCAATCGGTCAGTTGCCGGAACAGGGACAGATCCGGCGCGGTCAGTTGGAATGGCTGGGCGCGCCCCAAACGGTTTTGTCGGAAGGCTCCTTTCTGAGCATCGCGGTGGATATGGAGGACGGCGAAGGAACCGGGCCGATGGCCGACTTGCAATTGAAGTTTTGCAAGGAGGAACTGAAAATCCGTTCGTGGTTCGGTTACTGGCCGGTGCCCTACCGGCCGGGATGGATCGTGGCCTTCAACCGGCCTGAGTTGCAACCGGCCTGGGGTGCCTGGAAACCGCACCTGCTGGCCGGCGCGGGCGCGCTGGTGGCGGTGGCGGTGCTGGCGAGCTGGATTTTCTTTGCCACCGTTCTGGCCACGCCGGTGCGGCTGTTCGCCTTTTACGCCGACCGGGAGGTGAGCTGGCCGGGTTGCTGGCGGTTTTGCCTGGCGGCGCTGCTGCCGGGGGCTTTGTTCATGGCCGCGGCGATTGTTTTATACCGGCTGCAGCAACTCAATCTGGCGGGACTGCTGGCCGCCGCGCCGGCGCATCTGCTGCTGGGATGGTTTTACCTGGTGTTCGCCGGGATGCGCCTGCCCCGCGTCGGCGCCGCCGCCCGTTCAGGTAATCCCTTCGCCGCGTCTTCCACCTCCGCAAGCACGGACGCGCCGCCAAAGGAAAACGTCTGAAATTCCGGCGGTTTTTTGGCCGGCAAAAAAAACGGCGCGCTGGTCAACAGACCATTGCGCGGAAACGCCGGTTCGTTTAGTGTCGCGCCATGAGCCGTCTTTCCATTCCGGGCCGCCTGATTTTCGCGCTGCTCTGCGGACTAGGGATGAGCGGTTGTGATCCGATTTCCGACAGCGGCCAGGATGAGCAAAAGGACCCGCATTTTTTGACAGGCAAAAACCGCGCCCAGGCGCTCGATTACCAGGGGGCCATCGAATCGTTCGAAAAGGCGCTCGAACTCAACCCGCGTTCGGCCTCGGCCCACTTCGAACTGGGCGTGCTCAATGAACAGCGCGCCAACGATTACGCGGCGGCCATCTACCATTATGACCGCTTTTTGCGGCTGCGGCCCGACTCGGCCTACGCCGAAACCGTGCGCCAACACGTCACCGGCTGCAAACAGGAACTGGCCCGCTCGGTTTCCCTCGCGCCGGTCACCCAATCCCTCCAGCGCGACTTCGAGCGTTTGACGGCGGAAAACCTCCAGCTCCACCAGCAGGTCGAACAGTTCCAGGCCATGCTGGACCGCCGCGCGGCAATGGTGACCAATCTGGCTGCCATTCCATCCAGCCCAGTGACCAACGTGGCGGCCAGTCCACCGGCCCAGAACAACCGGCTGACACGGCCTCCGACCGCGGGTTCCAATTCTTCCCCCGCCGCCACGACCCGGACCCATGTGATCAAATCCGCCGACACGCTTCATGCCATCGCGCAAAAATACGGCGTGAAATTGGACGCGCTCCTGGCCGCCAATCCCGGCGTGGACGCGAAGCGGCTCAAGATCGGGCAGACCTTGACCATCCCGCCACATTGACCCACTCTTGATGTTCAACCGGATTATACTTTTTCTCCTCGTGGCCTTCTGGATCACGATGAATGTCCTGCTCTGGCGCACGGAATTCGGCGGCCAGGGCGAGCGCGGCCGCGTGCCCGTGGCAGTGGTCTGGCAAAAAATCCTCACCGCGCCGGACAGCTCCTCGCTGGAAATCCGACAGCACGGCAAGAAAATCGGCTCCTGCCGCTGGTTGGCCATCATCGGCCAGGAGGAAACCACCAACTCCACCGCCACGGCCGAATCTGAACTCCAGGGCCGCGTCCGGCAGGCTACCCAGTACGCCATTGGCGTGGAAGGCAACCTCGCCTTCGGCGAACAACACCGGTTGATGCGATTCGATTTCAATCTCAGTTGCACCACCAACCACGACTGGCAGGATTTGTATTTTCACGCCTCGCAACGGCCCCGCGTCTGGGAACTCAAGTCCGAGGCCGCCGCGCAGACACTCAACCTGCGCATCGAAGACGGCGAGGGTGAATGGGAACGCGCCTTCACCTTCGACGAACTGCGCCACCCGGACAAGTTGCTCAACGAATTCGGCGCGCCGTGGCTCCTGGGCATGCTCGGCGGCGGTCTCGGTGGCCAAAATCTCACCAACCTTTCGCTGGGCGTCGCCTGGGAGGCGCACACCGACTGGCTGCAACTGGGTGCTGCCCGCGTGCGGGTCTATCGCTTGCAAGCGCGGCTGCTGGACCGGCTCCAAGCCGTCGTCATCGTCAGCCGCGTCGGCGAAATCCTGCGGGTGCAGTTGCCGGACGATCTGCTGCTGGTCAACGATGCCATGACGGGATGGTAGAGCGCGCGCATGATTGAACTGGTCCATCTCACCAAACGGTTCGGCGACCTCGTGGCGGTCAACGATGTGAGCCTGGTCGTGCCTCGCGGCGAATTTTTCGTCGTGCTCGGCCCCAACGCCGCCGGCAAAACCACCACCATCAAAATCCTCACCGGCCTCCTCAAACCGACCGCCGGCGCCGCACGCGTGGCCGGCTTCGACGTGCAAACCCACCCGCTGGAGGCCCGGCGCCGCATGGCCTACGTGCCCGACTTTCCCTTCCTCTACGAAAAACTGACGCCGTGGGAATTCTTCCGCTTTACCGGCAAGCTCTTTCAAATGGATGACGAGCGCATCGCCAGGTCGGGCCGCGAACTGGTGGCGCGGTTCAACCTCGAGGAATACCTGGCCAAGCCGATCGAAGGATTGTCGCACGGCACGCGCCAGCGCGTGGCCATCGGCTCCGCGCTGTTGCACGACCCGGAGGTGTTCGTGATTGACGAGCCGATGGTGGGCCTGGACCCGCACCATGCGCGCGTGGTGAAGGACATCCTCAAGGAACGCTCGCAGCGCGGCATGACCGTGTTTGTTTCCACTCATCAACTGAGTCTGGCGGAGGAAATGGCCGACCGCATCGGCATCATTCACCAGGGCCGGCTCGTCGCCGTGGGCACGCGCGAGGAACTGCGCCGGCAAAGCGGCGCCGCCGGCGCGCTGGAGCAATCCTTCCTCGCGCTCACCGCGCAGGAGGCCAACTTCCAGGAACAACGCGCCGCGGTGAAGTGAAACCGGGTGCCTGTTACTTCCTGTAAATTTGCCCTCACCCCGACCCTACCCATGAACCGTTCGTACCACCGCAAGGTCTTGGAGTGCGCCAGTCCTCTGGCGCTTTCGACAACCCACACCTTCCAAAGCGCCAGAGGACTGGCGCAGTCCAAGACGCTGACGCGACCAAGCTCGGTTTTCGCCGGTTCCGGGGCGCAAGTCGCAGCTTTGTGCGGGCCGTAGAATCTCTCCCCTCGGGATGGCCGGGTGAGGGTGATTGTGCGCCGTGTCAAAAATTTTACCGAACTTCAATCAGAGTTGGCATGAGTCGTCTGCGTGGCTGGTTCAGCGGTGGGTCTTGCCGAGCCAGCGGGGCACCTCGCTTTTATATTGGCGATACGCTTCGCCGAAGCGCGCCTCCAGTGCGCGCTCCTCGTGCGGCACAAGAATAAAAGTCACCAGCGCCCACAGGACCGGCACGCCAATCAAGACCGCGACACTGCCGTAAAAGAGCACCCAGCCGAGCCAAAGCGCCAGGACCGCGACATACATCGGATTGCGCGAAAAGGCGTAGGGGCCGCGTGTCACCAGGAATTGCGGAGTCATTTCCAGCTTCACCCTCTCCGGCAGCTCAGGGACACGGGCAAAGCCCATGACCATGATCCCGATGAAGCAGGCGATCGCCAGCGCGACCGGCAACCGCCCAAGCAGATTCCACGTTCCCGGTCGGCCCTCCGTCCAGCCGCAACGGGTTGTGAGCAACGAGATCGCCCACGGAACCACTCCGTGGATGAACGGGATCACCACCAGCCATATAAAGAGACCCAGGACGAGAACCAGCCAACGTGGAATGCCGACCTCGTCAGGTCTTTTGGTTTCATTCACGGCAGCTTTCTCCCCAACACTCTCACATGCGCCCGATGGTAAAAACACGACGCGCGCAGGATGCTGAAGCCGGCTCTTTCCACGAATCGTGACAACGTGGCTGGAGAAAAATACCACAGGTGTCCGGGCGGTCCGAGATACTTCCAGCGCTCGCCGGCCCACCGCGCTTTGATGTGCGTCACGCACGGGCATACCGCGAACAGCAACCCGCGCGGTCCCAACACCCGGTGTATTTCGCCCAGCGTCGCGTCCAGGTCGTGGACATGCTCAAGCACGTGCAGCGCGACAACCAGATCAAACGAAGCGTCGGCAAACTGCATGGACTGAATGTCACCTCTGTCCACGCGCAAACCCTTGCCGCGCGCGTAGGCCAGCGGCGCCGCGGCGTAGTCCAGGCCGCGGGCCTCGAAACGGGGGTCGTGCTGGACGGCTCGCAGCAGGTCGCCCTGTCCGCAGCCAATCTCCAGGGTGCGGATCACCTGGCCCTTGGGATAGAACCGGCTGATCCAGCCGGCGAACAGGCGATACTTGAGCCGCCGCCCCACCCCGCCGGTCGGCGTGAAGGGTTTGCCGGATTCGATGTAAGCCGGTTCGTACTTCCGACGAAGAAATTCAGCGCTGGGGTAGTCCCGGGTGAAGATGAACCCGCACTCCAGGCACCGGACGACGTCGTAGTCATTCTTGCGATGCCAGAGTCCGTGCTTTTGACTGTGACAGAGCGGGCAGTGATCCAGGAGCGTATGGTCCGCCAGCGGCATAAAGGACAAAGAAGAACCACAGTCACCGGAAGTCAAGCTCCGACGAAGCCAAGGAGCCGCGAAGGCAAGCCTTTCGCATGGACAATATCCGGACCGGACTGGCACAGTCAGGGACCGTTCGGTCATGACAAATTCTTTGCCACGGTCGGCCACTGTCTCGTCGCCCCTGCTGCTCCTGCTCCGCGTCAACGCGCTGCAAACCTGGCGGCGGCTCAAGTCGCTGCGCCGGCAATCGGGCCTGCTCACGTCGGTCATCGCGTTGTTCGTGGCCGGTTATTTTGTCCTGGCGTTCGGTTTGTTTTATATGGGCCTGCGTTTCCTCGGCACGTTTCCCGGGCTGGGCGAGCTGCTCGTCGAGCGGCTGTTGTACCTGCTCTTTGCGTTCCTGTTCGCGATGCTGCTGTTGAGCAACCTGGTCATCGGCTACACCAATTTGTTCCGCAACCGCGAGACGGCCTTCCTGTGGACGCTGCCCGTCGCGGCGGAGAGCATCTTTCGCTGGAAATTCGTCGAGACCACCTTGCTGGCGTCGTGGGCGTTCGTTTTTTTGATTTCGCCGCTGCTGCTGGCCTACGGATTGACGCAGCGGGCGGACTGGCATTTTTATGTCGTGACGCCGCTGATGATCGGGTTGTTTGTGGTGTTGCCGGGCGTGCTCGGCGCCTGGCTGGCGATCCACCTGGCCCGGTTCCTGGACCGGCGCGTCTTCCAGGCCGCGCTGGTGACAACGGTGCTCTTGATGTTCGCGGCGGCGGCGCTTTGGTTGAAGCCGCAGCCGGTAAGCGACGACCTGACCGAGACGCGCATGGTGGCGGTGGTGGACCGGTTGCTGGTGAAGACGCAATTCGCGCAGTTCGCCTTTTTGCCGAGTTACTGGCTCTCGGCCGCCGTGTTGGGGTGGGCCGAGGGCGCGCGCGCCGCCGCCGGTTTTTTCGCGCTGGTGCTGACGAGCAACGTGTTGTTGTTCGGCTTCGTGTCGTTCACCCGCCTGGGGGGAATTTTTTATGACGCCGCGTCCACCGTGCAAAGCCGCGGGCACTTCTTCGGGCAATGGGAATGGTTCCGGCAGTGGCGCGGCCGGCGGCGGCAGTTCGACTTCGCGCCGGGCGGCCTGGAGCGGCTGTTCGGGCTGTGCCGCTGGGTGCGTCCCGACGCGCAGGCGATGCTGGTGAAGGACGTGCGGACGTTCTGGCGCGACACGACGCAATGGGGCCAGACGCTG
>CAZIFU010000150.1:0-31938 GCA_964539075.1 uncultured Verrucomicrobiota bacterium
CAATTTCTGAGCACAGGAGGAACGAAGCACCAAGCTCCAACCTCCAAGCACCAGAGAAACCCCAAATCTCAAACACCAAACTGCGGTTCGGTCGCTTTTTGAGACTTGGTGATTGGGGCTTCACTGGAGGTTGGAGCTTGGAATTTGGAGCTTTTCAGCCTAAGCGCCGGACTTCCTGAAAGCTGAGGTGCGCCATTACGATAGAGAGGCCACTCCGGAGGCGCGTGCCGGGTCAACGGCCGGCAACGTAAAATAAAACGCGGCGCCCTGTTCCGGTTCACCGGCCACCCAGACCTCGCCGCCGTGCGCCTGGACGATGTGCTTGACGATGGCCAGTCCCAGACCCGTGCCGCCGGTCTCGCGCGAACGCGCCCGGTCCACGCGATAGAAGCGCTCGAAGACCCGGTCCCTGGCTTCCGGCGGAATGCCGGGGCCTTCGTCACGGACCCAGAGTTCAACCTGATGGTCGGGCAACTCGCGCCCGCCGATGCTCACGCGGCCCCCGGTCCGGCCATATTTGATGGCGTTGTCCACGAGATTGAAAAACACTTGTTGCAGGCGGTCGGCATCGGCTTGGGCCCGCAGGCCGGCGTCCAAAACATTTTCGACCACGACCTTTTTCTCCGCGGCGCGCGCCGACAAATCGTCCCGCACCCGCTCCACCACGCCGCGCAATTCAACCGGCTGCAAATTCAGGACGACCTGGCCGCCTTCGAGGCGCGAAATCGTGAGCAAGTCTTCGATCAGGTAAGTCAGCCGGTGGGTATGCTTCTCGATGGTGCGCAGGAAGCGCGTGGCGACTTCGGGGTCGTCTTTAGCGCCTTCGAGCAGGGTTTCGACAAATCCTTTGATGAGCGAAAGCGGCGTGCGCAGTTCGTGGCTCACGTTGGCGACAAATTCCTTGCGCGTGTTCTCCAATTGCTTGAGCCGCGTCAGATCGTGAAACACAAAAATGGTCCCTTGCGTGCGGCCCTCCCCATCCAGAACAGCGCCGGCGTTGACCTCCAGACAGCGGGATTCGGGGCCGCGTGGCGCCAGCTCGAATCCCAGGACCGTCCGCTCCTGTTGCACCCGGGCGGTCAGCGCGGCCAGTTCCGGCAGCCGAAAGGCGGCCATGATCGTTTGCCCGCGGATCTCCGCCGTCAGATCGAAGAGGCGCGCGAGCGATTGATTGGCCAGTTGAATTTTTCCGTCGGCCCCGAGGATCAGGACCCCTTCGACCATGCTGTTGAAAAGGGTTTGTTGCTGGGCTTGGGATTGTGCGTAGGCCTGTTGCTGCTGCCGCAGGGCGCCGGCCGTGTACTCCTGGAGGGCGCGGGTTTGTTGCCGGCGATGCCGGCGTTCCCGCCACCACGCGTCGAGCAACACCAGCACAACCAGGCTGATGAAAACAAAGGCGGGCCACATGAGCGGATCCCTTTCAGTCGTTCAATTCACCGGTGCTGCAGCGGATGGCTTAGCCGGAACGATTCAATCGAACCACGAATGGACACGAATAGACACGAATAAAGTCGGGCATACCCAGACTTCTTGTCAGCGTTGGTTGGACTCACCAAACGGGGAGCAGGGTGAAGAAAGACCAAACCGTATATCAGCCAATCGGATTCGTGTCTATTCGTGTCCATTCGTGGTTTTCAACTGCATTGTCACGGCTTAGACCGCGGAAAGCCCATCCCGCCGGTCATTCCGCGACGAAGCGATAGCCGACCCCGCGGACGGTATCGAGATATTTTTCCGCCGATCCAAGTTTCTCGCGCAACCGGCGCATGTGCGTGTCCACCGTGCGCGTGTCAATGAGGTGATCGTAATTCCAGACATCCCGCAGCAGTTGCTCGCGGGACTGGACGCGCCCGCGGCGCTGGGCCAGGACGGTGATCAACTTGAATTCGGTGGCGGTCAAGGCCACCGGCTGGCCGCGCACGGTCACGCGGTGGCGCGGCACATCAATGCACAGCTCGCCCAACACGATGCGCTCTTTTTTTTCTTCGGTGAGCTGGCCGCGGCGCAACAGGCTTTTCACCCGCAAGACCAGCTCGCGCGGGCTGAAGGGCTTGGTGACATAATCATCGGCCCCCAGTTCCAGGCCGAGCACGCGGTCAATCTCCGCCGCCCTGGCCGTGAGCATGATGACGGGAATGGCCGAAGTGTTGGCGTCACGGCGCAACATTTTGCAGACCTCCAGACCGTCCACCTCCGGCAGCATCAGGTCCAGCACGATCAAGGCGGGCAAAACCGCGCGGGCTTTTTCCAGGGCCGCCGCGCCGTCCGACGCGGTGTGCACGTCGAAACCCGCGGCTTTCAAATTGAACCCGATCAGGTCGAGCACGTCCGGCTCATCATCCACCACCAGGATTTTGGGCTTCATGTCAGGTTACATTTTACCACGGCCATTACAACGCGGCGTCGTCCCGGTTACAATTGTGTGACGACCATCCAACGGCGTTCAAAGCCTGCGAGGAGGCAGCCCGGATATTTCACAAACTTCGCAGCCGCCGACGTGAGGAGGCGGATTCGGCGGGGGTTTGCAAAGGTCCGCCTCCTCACGTCGGCGGCTACAGGCTGACGCGGTTTCAATCGGCGTGTGAAATATTCGGGATGGTGCGTCATTCCAACCCCCGATCGGCCAGGTCGTTCTCATCCAGGCCCAGGTAATGGCCCATCTCGTGCAGCAGCGTCTTGCGAATCTCAGCGCGGAAAACCGGTTCCTCGCCACCGGAAAATTCCCAGAGATTTTCCAGAAACAAAATAATCTGCGCCGGCAGGTGGCCCGACACGGACAATTCATCCTCGAACGGTTCGCCGACGAACAAACCCAGCGTGTCCAGGTCCAGCCCATCCCGCCGCAAGGCGCGCCCCGGCCGCCGCTCGTAAACGACCGGCACGCCGCGGGCCGGGGCTTGCAACTCCGGCGGCAGCGCGTTGAGCGTCACTTCCACTTCCGTCTGGGCGGCGAGCAGCAGTTGGGGCCAGTCGGAACGCATGGGATCGGGGGATATTTCGTGGTGCGGACTGAAACCACGCTGCGCGGCTCAAGCGCGGTTGCGGGCCGCCTTCCGCGATTTGAGAAACAATTTCAACGTTTCCGGATTTTTCTCGAAAAACTCCGCCAGATCCGCCAGCACATCCACCGTGGCCGGGCTGAGATGATGTTCGATGCCCTCGATGTCAAATTGCTGCGTCCGCGTGTCCAGGCCGAGCAGCGAAAAAAAGCGGGAGAGCGTTTCGTGGCGCCGCTGGATTTTGCAGGCGACCTCGCGGCCTTTGTTGGTCAGGATCAGGCCGCGGTACTTTTCGTAGTTCAGGTAGCCGAGTTCGCCGAGTTTTTGCACCATGCTGGTCACCGAGGCCTGCTTGACCCGCAGGGAGGACGCGATGTCCACGACGCGGGCATAGCCTTTTTCCTCGATCAATTCATGGATGCGCTCCAGATAATCCTCGGCGCTTTGGCTGGGCGTGCGCGGCATGGCGGGGCCAATTAACCACAAGCCCGCCGGCAAAGGCAAGCGTGGCAACACCGCAACCGGGGCTGGCTTATCCGCGACGGAATGAAAGAGGTGAATTACCTCGACACCATCATGCATAACAAATACGCGCTCAACCCGGACAAACTCCGCGCATGGGAAAGCGCCAGCCACATCGAGCGCGCCTGTCAGCGGGAGAAGAAGCCCGCACCGGCGAAGCCGACGCCGCCGACGCCCTGAACACTTCCGCCCATAGCAACGGCGTGGATTTGATCGATATGACTGGCTTCGCCGATCCCGATCTGGCCACCTTGTGGCGAACATCGTGAACGAGTTGATTACAGCGCTCAGGCGCTGAAATTCAAGCCCAGCGATCCGCCGTCGCAAGCCGAGATGCAGGACTTCGCGGCGTATGTGGAAAGTTTGCGGGTGGCGTTGGTGAGGTGATGGCGGCCGGGTTACCGATGAATCCGGTGGTATTGATCACGGTGCCGCCGGCACGACCCGTCCAATGACTGCGCCGTCGCCAACGCTCACGTGATACGCACCCCGTTTTAGTTGGATGATTTGTGAGTGAGACAGTGGGACTTCGCCGAAGAAAACCGACGCCGTCTTCTCGATGATCTGGACCGTGTTGGGATCGATCAAATGAACGGAGAAGAAGCGAAAATCGATGCGCGGATGAGCGAGGCTGAGAACGGGTTTTGCGTTCGAGCGGAGCGGCGACGGCCCGCGGAGGTCGGCGGATTGGTACGAACCCACGACGCGCAACTCGTAGTGGATCGAGTTGCCCACGAGCTGAATCCGGCCCGTGCCAAAGTTGCCGTCGATTCCATTCGGCGAACCATCCTCATTCCTGAAGTCCACACTGAATTCGCTCGACTCGTTCTCCAACCCGGTCGCGCCCGCGCGGATGGGCATGTCGGGCCTCGTTTCGTACGCCCACTCCATGACGACCGGCGTGAACTCGATGATGGAATTGTCCATGCCGGCGTCCGAACGCGGCAGGCGGACCCGAATCCAGCCGTAATGCAGTCCATCCGCCGCATGAAAGCGCACGCCCAAATACCCGATACCCACGTAACCGAGCGGAGCAAGCCCGTATGGCACCAGCGGATACGAAAGGAAACTGAGCAGCAGCGTCGCGCCGTTGGGCGGGTCGCTCCACACTGCGGAGGACGGCGGGTTACTTGAAATCCATGTCCCGAATGGTTGCACCCGCACCGGCCCGATCGCGAAAGGACCGCTCAACAGTTGGTTGGTCCCGTTGCCATCCACCGAGAAGCGCCAGAGGCACGCGCTGACGGGGATGTCGGTCGTGCAGATCGGGGTGCTGCCGGCAAAGTTGAAATCGGCGACGCCATCCAGGTTGAGGTCCAGTGCCTTGCTGAACTCGAACGCCGGCACTTGAAACGACGGGCCGTTAAAATACGCGATGGTGCTCTGCCCGAACACTGCCGCGACGGTGCCGATCAGCAGTAACAGGCTCAGGATTCCTTTTCGCATACGAAGCGCCTTCCGTTTTGGTTACATAAGCTCAGGTCGGTGGGAAATTGAGCCCGATAGTTACAAACTGCTTCTTCTCCACGGTTACTCCGACCGGATAGGTAATGTAATTTGAAAAAGGCATGGACGCCCGCACCGTATAGCAGCCGGGCTTCAAGAAAATTCCGAAACTCCACGGTCCCTGCGCTCCAAATTCGGTCTCGACATCCGCGACCACATCGCCGGTGTCGGAAAAAACGGTGACGCGATTGGGGATGAACGTCACGCCTTCCGGACCTGCGTGAATGATCCCGCCGTTCACCGATCCGGTGATGCCGGATTGGTGGTGACCCTGGTGCCCTTCCGCTGGTGCGGGTACGGACCAAAAAGTCCCGATGAGCAAGCCCACGCAAAGGAGTAGTTTCGGCGCAATTATTTTCATGAGGTTCCTAGCGGTTGGAGATTTGTGAAGGATGGGTTTGCTCTTTCGCGCGGGTGAGCCGAAGTCCGAGGGCGGCGACGGTGCCGAGGAGGATTGCTAGGCTGAGGATTATTTCTCGCATACGAAGCGCCTTCCGTTGGTGTGAAGCGACTTTGCACGTCTTCGGCAAGCCACGAGAACGCCGGCCACGCCAGCCGCCCCCAACAGCCACACGCTGCCCGGCTCCGGCACCGACACGGCAGTGATGGACATTCCTGGCGTCGTTTCGTAGGCCCAACCGTGAAGAGAAATCCCGGCATAGTCGCCCGCAAACACATCAAGGTAGCCGTAGTGAATCCCATCGGGCAGTCTGAATTCCAATCCGATGAAGTCCCGTTGGTTTCTGAAATCCGTCGCACAGCCGGTTGACAGACATAGCACGATCACCGCGAAGGACGCCTCACCGGGATCCACATAGCCGCCCAGAAAATCGCTTGAGGCCCAAGCCACACTCAGGTCGCTGAGATTCGTGCCGATGGCGAAGCCAGAGCGGAGCGCGGCGACCGGGCCTCCGATGTTAGGCGGCGGGCTAGCGCGATACGCAAACCGGTTGTCCCGCTCTGTACGCAAGAAAACGCCCGTAGAGTCTGATGCGAATGTGAAATCGGCGATTGTATCCTCGTTGAGATCAATCGTATCAAGTCGCACGAACCCAGACTCCATGATGTCCAGCGGCGGCGTGAGTGTGAACGATACGACCTCGCCGTTGGCTTGCAGGACAACCGCCATCGCCAGGGCGAGCGCTACGAATTGGCTGAGCTTTCTCATTGGCCTCTCCGCAACCGCCAAAAGCGGTATTGCTCACCTGGCGCATTTGTTACCAGGACAGAATTGGTGACAGTGGCCGCCAATAGAGACCC
Source organism: uncultured Verrucomicrobiota bacterium (assembly GCA_964539075.1). GTDB lineage: Bacteria > Verrucomicrobiota > Verrucomicrobiia > Limisphaerales > CAZIFU01 > CAZIFU01. Next base: position 6,288 of record CAZIFU010000150.1, read on the forward strand.
GACATTCGTCCAGGCGGTGAAATTAGTGCTCGTCTCCACCTTGAAATAGGCCCCTGGATCAGCCGTAAACGTAAGGAGGGTCTGGTTCGACCCAGGTGATTGCGCGAGACTGGTGACGGTGGCCATTTCGGGAAAGGTGCCACCAACCGTGATGGAAACAAGTTGGTTAGTCGGGGCGGGATTACCGGACAGTCCGCCTGAATGGGTCACGATTACAAGGTAGCGCCCGGCCGGCGGGTTGGTAATCGAGACCTGTTCGACGTTGTTCCGACTGTCCACGCCGCGCGTGGCGGCGTTCGAGCGCACGGTGGCAGATTTGTTGGTGAGGTCCGCGTTGAGTATCCAGGGAAAATAGTTTGTGCCACTGTCGAGATTCTGAACGGACAGGTTGAGATTGTTCACGAGCATCGGAGTGACCGGATCAACGTTTGTACTCGTAGTAGCGGGTCCCGGCGGATCACTCCAAGCGGCCGTGACACACAGCGGCGACGCCCCGTCCGAAACGACGACCCAGGAAACCGAATTTGACGGGACAAGCGTGAACTCCTTGATGAGCGAACCTCGTCCAAAGTTGTAGTCGTTGTTGACGCGAAGCACCGAGCTTCTGGCGTTGAAGATGCCGTAGCCAAACCGGTAGTCAGGCCCCGGCGCGCCTACATCATCGGCGGTATCAATGGCGATGGCCTTAAGAGTTGAGTTACACCACGAATTTGAGACGCTCAGGGTTCCATACAGTTGAGCGTAGCGCTGCTGCATCAAGCCCAGGCCACCGGTTACCGCGGGCGCCGCGAAACTGGTGCCGGCCCGCCCGGTAGTGTAGTGATAATCATGGTCGTCCTCCGCCATAAGCAAGCCATAGGGGACATCTCCGGTTAGCGGAGCCAAGGCCGCACGCAGTGTGGCGTTTGAAAGCCCGACGGCCACCAAATCCGGCTTGATGCGGCCATCATCCGTTGGACCCGCACCGCTGAATGGAGCAGCCACGGCGTTAGCACCGGGGATATAGCCGAAGTTGGTGACTCCGCCACTGATTGAATAAACATCCTCACACGCACCAACCGTCAGAACGTTCTTCGCGGTGCCGGGAGCGGAAATGCTGTCGAATCCGCCCGCGTCGCCATCCGCCCAATTGCGAGCGCACGTCATCAGAATCAATGTATTGCTCGGTCCCGGAACATAGTAGTTGGTTGAACCGCCGGGGCCCTCAAGCCGGTCATTCCCGCACGAGAACACCATGAGATGCCATGGTGCCTGGCTTTGTAGAAAGAGGTCGATCTGCGTGCAGCCGACGTCGCCGGGTAGGTCCGGTCTATAGGAGCCGAACTCGAAGTCCTCCACGACTGCGCAGTTCGTGAACCCATACCAGACCCAAACTAGGAACTGGTTAGTACCGCTCGACGCGAGCTCGCGCCGCCATCCACTGAGCAAGCCCCACGACTGGTTGGAAATGAAGATCGGCGGATCGTTTGTGGTTCCGGCTGCTGCCGCTTCGCGCTCCATCTTGAAAGTGGCCAAATCGTACGCAAAGACGGTCGCCTGATTGGCAACGCCCCGGGCGAGCGGATACCCAGAACCTCCAAACACGTAGTTCCCGCCGCCCGCCATCATTCCGGCAACGGCGGTTGCGTGGCCGCCGGTATCTATCGCCGAACCGTCTTTCTGGGTGGCACGGGCACCGAACTCGAAATCGACGTGTGTTGTGCGCACGCCGCCGTCGTTTTCCCAAAGAGCAAGCGTCTGGCCCTGACCTGTCAGATTCAGAAGGAGATTGTTCGTTGAAAAGGGCGCGATGTTCGTTGGCCAGAGGTCATCCGCGCTGATGCTCATGCCGGCTACAAAAATGTGGCTTCCAGTCCAGACCGGTGATCCCCCAATCTCGCCGGCCAAGCGCGACTTCCTGCCATCAGCCCAAATGATCTCTCGTGCAACCCCCAAGCGACGCGCGATTTCATCAAGTTCCTGTTCCTTCGCCGGCTGTTCGAGTCGCGACTGTTCGGCCTGCTGTCGGAGAGCGGCGACCTCGGCTGTCGCCGCCTTTTCCTTGGCTTCAGAAACACTCTTGCCAGGCGGAATCAACTCGACAATTCGGGGCGCGGCCTCGGCCAACTTCGCTTCCCATTCCTTTTGCGCGGCGGCGCGCATCGCCGCTGCGTTTCGTTGATATTCCGCGATCTCCGCGAACGTCGGGTCTCTGGGCAGTGGGTTCTTTCTCCACGGGTCTGTCCCCATGACCATCTCCTCGTAATCCGTCAAACCGTCGCCATCGCTGTCAATGGTTCTGTCCCGATGCTTGATTCCATTGAGCATACACCACAGTTCGCCCCAACCATCTTTATCCGGGTCAATAACCGTGTATGCCTTGCCGTCGGGACCCGTCACGGTGATAGGCGCCGCACCGACCGGTGTCGGCGATGAGGTAAGCACGGCGATTGCAAAGAGCGCGCCGAACAGCAGTGCCGAGCGCCGGGCGTTTAACTTGAATGTCGAACTCACCGAAATGTTGCTGGTCTTTTGCATGGTCGTCCGCTTCTTGCGCCCGATTGCGCGTCCAAAACGAAGGGGCGTGACCTACTCACGCCCCAATCCAGGCACTGGCGTGCCCTCACAGGAACATTTTCGGGCACGCCCGATGTGGGCGTGCCTCGAACCGTGTCCTGTGAGAGAAAGTGCCAGTTTCGGATTGGACAGCAGCCGAAGCCGCAAATCTGTTGTGGGTTTTGTTTTACATAGCCTTCCGGGACGCTAATCGCATACTCTCCGACCGTAACCAAGTAAAGCCTTTTCGTATGGCATTTCAGGCGCGAATCCTGTCCCGGATTGCGACGGCCCGACGATTTTTCAACTGGGGCTTTTCCGAAATCAATCCGTCTGTAAAATCAGGACTCTGCCGGACGCCTCAGTGGCCTTTAGCAGAAATCATTGAGCCGATTGCAAAAACTTTAATCCGCTTCGGCTTGAAAAAAAGCCTTGTGAAGGATTTCACGATGGGGCAATTTTGCCCGCGCTTTCGACAAACCCCCCGGTCTTGTCCCGGGGATGGTGTCCTCGCGAAGCCATTTGACCATGACGTTTTGGGTGAAGACGATTTTAGCAGCCACACTGCTGCTGGCGGGTTGGCCGGCGATGAGTTGGTGTGCCGCAACGCCTTCGGCAGCGCCGGCGCCAGGTCAACCAGCCATGACACAAGCCGCGCCGGAACAAATCGCCAGGGTCGAGCAGGCTGAAAAGGCGGAACATGAAGTAGGTTTGTCACCCAGTGCGACGGAAGTTTTCCACATCGGCAGATTTCCGGTCACGAATTCAATGCTGGTGACGTGGGTGGTCGCGCTCGGCATCATTATTTTCGCGCGGATCGCGACGCGCAGCATGAGGGCCGTGCCGGAAGGCGCGCAAAATTTTTTAGAGTGGCTCGTGGAAGGACTTTACGAATTCATTGAAAGCATCATCGGCAAGGAACTCGTGAAGAAAACATTCTGGTTCTTCCTCACGATTTTCATTTTCATCCTGTTCACGAACTGGTTTGGGCTGATTCCGGGCGTTGGCACGATCGGCTGGGGTGAGCAAACACCGCACGGGTTCGAGGTGAGGCATCCGCTGTTTCGCGGCGGCAACGCGGACCTGAACATGACCTTCGCCATGGCCGCCATTTTCATGGTGCTCTGGCTGGTTTGGGCGCTGCGTTCCAATGGCATCTGGGGTTTCGCGCTGCACCTGTTCGGGCCGAAAGGCGAGAGCAGCGGCTTCATCAAATACATGATGATCGTGATTTTCTTCGCGGTGGGTTTTCTGGAGATTATTTCCATCGCGTTCCGGCCGATTTCGCTCAGCTTTCGTCTTTACGGAAATATTTTTGCGGGCGAAAACCTGCTCGAAGCCATGTCGAATGTGGTTCAACATCCGGCCTGGGCGAAGGCCGTGGTCGGTTCGGTGCTCCCCGTGCCGTTTTACTTTTTGGAAATTCTCGTCGGACTGGTCCAGGCGTTTGTGTTCATGCTGTTGACGACGGTGTTCACGGCCTTGATTTGCACGCACGACGAGGAACACGCGAAGGCACATCATTGATTTAAAGATTTCAGCGGCCCGACCGTGGTCCACCGCGGGAGTCGCTGGGAAAAACGAAAGAAAGGAAAACATTATGCTAACTCCAATGTTGGGAGAAATCAGCGGCAGCATTCACGTCGGCCTGTGCGGTCTCGGCTCGGCGGTCGGCGTCGGACTCGTCGGCATGAAAGCTTCCGAAGCCGTCGGGCGCAATCCCGGCGCGTTCGGCAAAGTCATCACGCTGGCAGTGCTCGGCATGGCCCTGGCGGAAGCCATCGTCTTCTACGCGCTGTTCATGGTAAAGCAATAGTCGTTGGGCGCGGAGGCCATGGTCTCCGCGCCTTTCTTAAACTTTATGACCCCGTTTATTTTTCTCGCCAACATCGGCAGCGACCTGGCCGACACTGCGAAAAACACAGCGACGAAATTTGGTCTGGACGCGCCGCATTTTTTTGCCCAAGTCATCAGCTTTTGCATCGTCACCTTCCTTTTATATCGCTTTGCCTACCACCCCGTCCTCGCCATGCTCGCCGAACGCCGCCAGCGCATCGCAGAAAGCCTGGCGAACGCGGAAAAAATCAAAACCGAGCTGGCCCGGACTGAAGCGGCCCGCCAGGAGGTCCTGAACCAGGCCAACACCCAGGCGAACCGGCTGATTGAAGAAGCCCGCGCCGCCGCCGCCCGCGTCCGGGAACAGGAAACCCAGAAGGCCATCGCCGCCGCCGAACAGATCGTCGCCAAGGCCCGCGAAGCGGCCGCCGCCGACCACGCCCGCATGCTGACCGAGCTGCGCCGCGAAGTCGGCCGCCTCGTCGTGGCCACCACCGGCCAGGTCATCGGCAAGGTGCTCACCCCGGAAGACCGGCAACGCCTGGCCGAAGAAACCAACCGGCAGTTGGCCGCATAGAAAGGGTGCCGCGGCTCTCCGTGAGCGTCGCGGCAATATTCGACGAACCCAGACCGCCACTACAGATTTGAAATGAAAATTTCCAAACAAGTCCGGCGTGACGCCAAGCAACTGTTCCGCAGTTGCGCGGTGAACGGTTTGCTGGACGAGAACCGCGTGCGCCAGGTCGTCCAGCAAGTCATCGCCCGAAAGCCGCGCGGCTATCTCGGCGTCCTGTCCCACTTCCAAAGGTTGGTGACGCTGGACGTGGCGCGGCGCACGGCCAGAATCGAAAGCGCGACGCCGTTGCCGCAGCATTTGCAGGCCGCCGTGCAGGCGAATTTGGCGCGCAAGTATGGGGCGGGATTGGACCTTGCGTTCGCGCAAAACCTGGCCTTGCTGGGCGGGGTGCGCGTGCAAGTAGGCAGCGACGTTTACGACGGCAGCATCCAGGCGCGGCTGGACGCGTTGCAGGAAAGTTTTTAGTGGGCGCAAAAGAACGCAGAGAACACAAAGAAATTTCTTTGCACTCGGTGCGTTCTTTCGCGGCAAGACGGTAAAATTTTATGAGCACTCTATTGCAGGAAATCGAAGCCCAAATCGCCGGCGTCAAAACGTCCGTCGCGAAGCAGAACGTTGGCACCGTGCGTGAAATCGGTGATGGCGTGGCCAAGATCGAGGGCCTCACCGACGCCATGCTCAACGAGATGCTCGACTTCGGCAACGGCGTCACCGGCCTTGCGTTGAACCTGGAAGAAACCGAAGTCGGCGCGATCATCCTCGGCGATTACACCGGCATCAAGGAAGGCCAGCAGGTGAAGACCACCGGCAAACTGCTTCAGGTGCCTGTCGGCAAAGGTCTCCTGGGCCGGGTGGTCAACTCGCTCGGCCAGCCGGTGGACGGCAAAGGCCCGGTCCAGAGCGACACGGCCTATCCGGTCGAGAAAATTGCCCCCGGCATCATCAAGCGCAAATCCGTCAGTCAGCCCGTGCAAACCGGCATCATGGCCATTGACGCGATGATCCCGATCGGGCGCGGCCAGCGCGAGTTGATCATCGGCGACCGCTCCACGGGCAAGACGACCATCGGGATTGATACGATGATCAACAATGCCCGTCTGAACAAGGCGGCGGAAGCCGCCGGCGACAAGGACTACCGTCCCCTCTACAGCATTTACGTCGCGGTGGGGCAGAAGCAATCGAACGTCGCGCGCGTCATCAGCGTGCTCGAAGAAGCTGGCGCGATGCCCTACTCGATCATCGTGGTCGCCTCGGCGTCCGACTCGGCCACCAACCAGTATCTCGCCCCCTTCGCCGGCGCGGCGATGGGCGAATGGTTCATGGACAATGCCATGGACGCGCTGATTATTTTCGATGACTTGTCGAAGCACGCCACGGCGTATCGCCAGGTCTCGCTCGTGCTCAAGCGCCCGTCAGGCCGCGAGGCGTATCCCGGGGACGTGTTCTATCTGCACAGCCGCCTGCTGGAACGCTCGGCGCGCCTCAACGAAAAGAACGGCAACGGCTCGCTCACGGCGCTGCCGATCATCGAAACGCAGTTGGGCGACGTCTCGGCCTACATTCCGACCAACGTCATTTCCATCACCGACGGCCAGATTTATCTCGAAACGGACCTGTTCTATCAAGGCGTCCGCCCGGCCATCTCGGTCGGTCTCTCGGTGTCGCGCGTCGGTTCGGCCGCGCAAATCAAGGCCATGAAACAAGTCGCCGGCCGCGTGAAGCTCGAACTGGCCCAGTTCCGCGAGCTGGCGGCCTTTGCGCAGTTCGGTTCCGATCTCGACGCCGCCACCCAGGCCAAAATCGAGCGCGGCAGGCGCGTGGTGGAAGTCTTCAAGCAGCCGCAATACAACCCCATCGCGGTCGAGGCACAGGTCGCCGTGTTGTGGGCGGTGCAGAATTCGTTTCTTGACGACGTGCCGGTGGACAAGATCAAGGACTGCCAGAACAAGCTGTCGGATTACCTGACCAGCCGGAAAGTGGAATTGATGGCCCGGATCGCCAAGGAGAAGGCGCTGAACGATGCGCTGACCACCGAATTGAAAGCCGCCGTGACAGAATTCAAGCAGACGTATCGGTGAGAGGCTGCCAATTGAATCGAACGAAATGCCAGTCCAACAAAAAACGCTCGTAGAATTGGGCCGCCGGGTCCGCGGAACGAGCAAAGTCATTCGCGGCAGGCGCGTCTGGCTCGATGAGGATCTCGCCGCGGTGTACGGCGTCTCAGTCGCGCATTTGCGGCAGTGCCTGCGGCGGAATGAAAACCGATTTCCTGGCGATTTTGCGTTCCGATTCAATGCGCGGGAGTTGCGTTGTCTCAAGCAACTCGGCATCCGCAGCGTCTGGGCGTTCACTGAGGATGGATCATTGATGTTGTCACACATTCTGAAGAGTCCCATCGCGATTGAAGTCAGCGTGCGCTTTGTCCGTGCGCTCATTGAGGGACAGCTTGGCCGGGCGTTTGCGTTCCTTGCGCGCGCGGTGGAAAAAGCGAACTGATCTATGCCCAGCACCCGCGATTTACGCCGCCGCATCAAGTCCATCAAGAACACGTCGCAGATCACCAAGGCGATGCAGATGGTGGCGGCGTCCAAGATGCGCAAAGCCCAGCAGGCCGCGCAGGCGGGGCGGCCGTACGCCAGGCTGATGAACGAGGTGCTCGCCGAGGTCACCGCCAACGCCGGCGATTTCTCGCACCCGCTTCTGGCCACGCGCGAAGTCAGGAAACGCTGCGCGATCGTCGTCAGCACGGACAAGGGCTTGTGCGGCGCGCTCAACGGCAACCTGCAGCGCGAGGCGGCGAAGTTCGACAAGGAGACGACCTTTTACGTCACCGCCGGACGCAAAGCGTCGCAATTCGTCGCGCGCACCAAACGGTGCCTCGCGGCCGAGTTCACCTACAAGGACACCCCGTTATTCAACGAAGCCCGCGCGATTTCCCGGTTTGCGCAGGAACTCTTCACCAAGGGGGAAGTGGACCAGGTGGATATCCTGTTCACCAACTTCATCTCCACGCTCAATCAGAAGCCCGAGGCGCGCCTCTTCCTGCCGGTCGGCGAGATCAAAGGCGTGGGCGCGGGCCTCGCCGGGGAAGGCATCGCCGAAGACAAACTCGTCAAGGGCGCGACAGAGTTTTTGTTCGAACCGGGGGCCGAACAGGTGCTCGGCGCGCTGCTGCCGCATTATCTGAACTACCAGGTTTACCAGATTCTGCTGGAAGCCAAGGCCAGCGAGCACAGCGCCCGCATGGTGGCCATGAAAAACGCCACCGACAACGCCCAGCAACTCATCAAAGACCTCACGCTCGAATACAACAAGCTTCGCCAGTCCAACATCACGAAGGAACTTTTGGAAATCACCAGCGCCGCGATGGCGATGGGTTGACGGCCATGAAGAATTTCAAATCATGCTATGAATAAAGGCAAAATCGTTCAAGTCATCGGTCCGGTCGTGGACGTCGAGTTTCCGCAAGGTTCGCTCCCCGCGATTTACAACGCGCTGACGCTCGAATACACCGTCCAGGGCCAACCCGTGAAACTGACCTTCGAGGTCCAGCAGCACCTCGGCGACAACTGGGTGCGCGCCGTCGCCATGTCCTCCACCGAGGGTCTCAAGCGCGGCTACGAAGTCACCGACACTGGCCGGCCGATCTCGATGCCCGTCGGCCCCGGCGTCATGGGCCGCGTCTTCAACGTCATCGGCGAGCCGGTGGACGAACGCGGGCCGGTCGTCGCCGAAAAATACAATCCCATTCACCGCCCCGCCCCGACGTTGATCGATCAATCCACTTCCCCGCAATTGCTCACCACCGGCATCAAGGTCATCGACCTCATCTGCCCGTTCCTCAAGGGCGGCAAGGTCGGCGCGTTCGGCGGCGCGGGCGTCGGCAAGACCGTCATCATCATGGAGCTGATCAACAACATCGCCAAGCTGCACGGGGGCGTGTCGGTCTTCGCCGGCGTGGGCGAGCGCACGCGCGAAGGCAACGATCTCTATCACGAAATGTCCGAGGCCAAAGTCATCCGACAGGACGACCTCGGCGCGTCCAAGATCGCGCTCGTGTACGGCCAGATGAACGAGCCGCCCGGCGCGCGTCTGCGCGTGGCGCTCTCCGGTCTCGCCATCACGGAATATTTCCGCGACGAGAAGAACCAGGACGTGCTGTTGTTCATTGACAACATTTTCCGGTTCTCCCAGGCTGGTTCCGAAGTGTCCGCATTGCTCGGCCGCACCCCCAGCGCGGTCGGTTACCAGCCGACCCTCGCCGCCGAAATGGGCGACCTCCAGGAACGCATCACTTCGACCAAAAAAGGCTCCATCACGAGTTTCCAGGCCGTCTACGTGCCCGCCGACGACCTGACGGACCCCGCGCCGGCCACGACCTTCGCGCACCTCGACGCGACCATCGTGCTGGAACGCTCCATCGCCGAGCTGGGCATTTATCCCGCTGTGGATCCGCTCGCGTCCACGTCCCGCTCGCTGGCGCCGGAAATTGTCGGCGAAGAACATTACCAGGTCGCCCGCGGCGTCCAGAAGGTGCTGCAACGTTACAAGGACCTCCAGGACATCATCGCGATTCTCGGCATGGACGAACTGAATCCCGACGACAAGCTCACGGTGTTCCGCGCCCGCAAGATTCAACGCTTTTTGAGTCAGCCGTTCTCCGTGGCCGAGGTGTTCACGGGCCACGCCGGCAAGCAGGTGCCCGTGGCCGACACCGTCAAAGGCTTCCAGGAAATCCTCGACGGCAAGCACGACGACGTGGGCGAAGGCAATTTTTATATGAAGGGCAAAATCGAAGAGATCAAAGAAAGTTGAATTGGATTCTTAATCGTAATCTTGCTCTTGGTCTTAATCCTTCGGAAAAAGAGCAAAAGCAAGATGAAGATTAAGATTAAGAACTGAACCAATGGCCAGCACACTGAAACTGGAAATCGTCACGCCGGAAGGCAGGACCTACTCCGAGGACGTGGATATGGTAACGCTGCCCGCCGTGGAGGGTGAGATGGGCATTTTGCCGCAGCACGTTCCACTCATGACCCAGATCAAGGCGGGCGAAGTCGTCGTGCGCAAAGGAGGACAAGACTATTTCCTCGCGGTCGGCGAAGGATTCGTCGAAATCACCGGCGACAAGGTGGCGATCATGACCGACATGGCGATCGCCGCCGAGAACATTGACGAAGCCAAGGCCGAGGAGGCCCGCCGGCGCGCCGAGGCGCGGCTGGCCGAAAAACTCGACGACGAGGAATCCGCGCTGGTCAGCGCCGCCCTCATGCACTCGCTGGCCCAGCTCCATGTCAAACGCCGGCAACGGCGGTAATTACTTGTTGAAAAGGTAGCAGCCGACGTACGGAGGCTCACTTCCAAAACGGAGAAGGTCAGAGCCTCCTGACGTCGGCTGCTACCAAGTTCAGGGATTGGGCATGGTAAAGAGGCTGTTTGCACCAGACCCGGGGACTTTTCAGGTAACCATGTCAAGCTGAGACCGGCAGACCGGCAGGCTTATCTCACACTTTTTAGTTTTCATTTTCCTTCGATCCGCTATTTTTCGGGTCGGTCTGGTAGTAAAATAATTCAAACCCGGAGAAGCATCATGAATCAATTCGTCTCCCGCTACGACAACCTCTCGAATGACCGGGGCACCCAGTTCCGGTTTTACTGTGACAAATGCGGCCGGACACACGTCACCGAGTTCTCCGCGTCGGTCTCCGGCATCACCTCCAATGTGTTGAGCACCCTGGCCCGGTTCGTCGGCGGCACCGTCGGCACTGCGGCATTAAAGGCCCGCGAAGTGGACGATGTGATCCGCCGGAACCGCTCGCCGGACGCCGCTTTCAACAAGGCGGTGGAATCGGCCAAACAATTTTTCCGCCAGTGCTCGCGCTGCGGCAAATGGGTTTGCCTGACCGACTGCTGGAACAATCGCGCCTCGACCTGCAAGGAGTGCACGCCGGATTCAGTCAGCCAGGCCTACTCCACCGTTCTGTGCCCCTCGTGCCATGCCAAAAACCCGCCCGAAAGCAAGTATTGCACAACCTGCGGCACCACACTGGCATCCACCACTGCCGCCGGCGCCTGCCCGAACTGCGGCGGCAAGATCGCCAATGAAAAATTTTGCCCGGCTTGCGGCCGCCAGGTGCGCTCCGGTTAGCAGGCCGTTGAAAAAGTAGCCGCCGACGTCAGTCGGCGCAAGCATTGTCCTGGAACGCTCAGGAAATCAACGCCGACTAACGTCGGCGGCTACGAGATCACGAGTTTTTCAACAGGCGTTGAGTGGGGCGTCGAAAAGCTCCCTCTCCTGTGGCAGCCGAGCCTCAAATCTCTGTCCCTCAACCCTCAACTCTAAACTCTCAACCCGAGGGACAGAGCCTCGTTACCTCGGCTGCTACTTTATTAACGGGCTGTTGGCGACATCGGCACCTTCCGTCCCTTTGTTTTAAGGATGGAACTTTCCCCGGCCCTCCGGCAGACTTCAACCGCAAGCCCGATCTCAACCAAAAATCACAGGACCCACATGAAAACTTCCCTCCCGCGCCGTGAATTTCTCGCCCGCGCCGCTGTCGCCGGTTCCGCGCTCGCATTCGCAGACCCGCTTGCCTCTTTCGCCGCCGAAAAAGCGCCGGCGAAAACATTCAAGATCATCGCCTTCAGCAAACCGTTCACGAAACTGAACTTCGAGGACGCCGCCGACCTCGTCGCCGACATCGGCTGGGACGGCATCGAGTGCGGCGTGCGCGCCAAGGACGCGCACATTCAACCCGAACGTGTCGAGGAGGATTTGCCGAAGCTGGTCGCGGCCCTCAAAAAGCGCGGCAAGGAAGTCGGCATCGTCACAAGCGACATCACCAAGCTCAACCCGCAGGCCGAAAAAGTCCTGCGCACCATGGCCCGACTCGGCCTCAAGCGATACCGCCTCGGCTTCGAGAAGTATCCAAAGGACGAAAGCCCGGCGAAGAAGATCGCCGAAGTCGGCGCCGCACTGAAGGACATCGCCGCGCTCAACAAGGAACTCGGCCTGCAAGGTGGCTGGCAGAATCACTCCGGCACGGATTACGTCGGCGCGCCGATTTGGGACGTGTGGACGATGGAGCGCGACCTTGATCCCAAACACATCGGCATCTGTTTCGACATCGGCCACGCCACGCTGGAAGGCGGTAAATGCTGGCCGGTGCAGGCGCGCCTCATGGAGCCGTTCCTCGTGGCGGTGTATTTCAAGGACTTTTACTGGGAGAAGACGGCCAAGGGATGGGATTCCCACTGGTGCAATCTGGGCCAGGGGACTGTTCAGAAGTCATTTGTCGATTGGTTGAAGAAATCCTCCTTCAACGGCCCGTTGAGCCAGCACCATGAATACAAGGACCTCGGCACCGGCAAGGAGATGATCGCGAACTTCAAAAAAGACCTCGCGACGTTGAAGGCATGGCTGGCTTGAGTTGCAAGAGAATTCAGCCGCAAAAGTGTGCAACGCGGCACTGCCGCAATCGAAGGAGCGCGGCGTTCACGCCGCTTCACCGTTCGACAGCTCGGCACCGTGCGAAAAGTCCAACGCCCAGGATATTTCTCAAGGTGAAGCGGCGTGAACGCCGCGCTCCTGTGCCGCTGGAACAATCCTCGCAGGCCGCGAGCATGTTGGGTTATTGCGCTGAGAAAGACCCAAAAGAAAAGACTTCATCGCGTTCGCTATGTTCTCTTGCGGCCATTCTTCTTTCCGTTCTTCACTGCGGCTGCCGCATTCCAGACGGTGGTAGGACGGACAATCCCCGGCCCGCCGCCGCTTTGGCTGAAGTCGCCGTGCCGAAGACCGCTCGTCCTGTCGTAGCCACTTTTTCCATCGTGGCCTTCGACCCCAAAACGGGCGACCTCGGCGTGGCGGTGCAGAGCAAATTCTTCGGCGTGGGCAGCGTCGTGCCTTGGGCCAAAGCCAAAGTCGGCGCGATTGCCACCCAGGCCTCTGCCAACGTGAAGTACGGGCCGGAGGGCTTGCAAATGCTCGAGTCGGGCAAATCTGCCACCGACGTGGTCCGCGAACTGACCGCCGCTGATGTCAAGCGCGAGGTCCGGCAATTGGCCGTGGTGGACGCCCAGGGAAATTGTGCCGCGTTCACCGGTGAAAAGTGCCTGGATTGGGCGGGCCATCGCACCGGGAAAAACTTTTCCGTGCAGGGCAACATCCTGACCGGCGAAGAAGTCGTGCGCGACATGGCGGCGGCCTTCACCAGCGCGCAGCAAAAGGCCGGGACTGAACTGGCTGACTGGCTGATGGCGGCGCTGGAGGCCGGCCAGCAAGCCGGCGGCGACAAGCGGGGCCGTCAGTCCGCTGCGTTACTGGTGGTGCGCGACAAGGGCGGCTTCGGCGGCGCCAACGACCGCTACATTGACCTGCGCGTGGAAGATAATCCTGAGCCGATTGAAGAGCTGGCCCGGCTCTTGAAGATACACCGGAAATTTTTTGCACCGGTCGGGAAAGAAGGCAAAGGCCAAAAGTAAGTGGGTGCGTTTGCATCACTGGAATCGACCTTCGTCAAGCGAGGAACTGCTTGCCATCCGAATCGAACTTGCCGTTAATAAGCGAACCCATCACCCGGATCGCGTATGAAACAGACACAGAACTGGCGACGGATTTTTTCACTCGCCACCCTTGGCGCCGCGCTGGCCCTGAGCGGCACTGTGGCTTTCGCACAAAATACCATCAGCCGTAAACCGGCCGAAGAGGTCAACAGCGCCGGCGTGCGCGCCCGCTCCGGCCTCAAGCCAAACGAAAATCTGCTCTTCAATGGCTGGGGCGTCTCGCCGGCGGGCGAACACGTCATGATGAGCGACCTCGCCCTCAAGCTCGTCCTCTCACCGGACAAAAAAATTCTCGCCGCGGCCAACGGCGGTTACAACAACACCGGCCTGACGCTGCTCGACATCGCCGCCCGCAAAGTCTCGCAGTTCTTTCCGCTCCCGGAAGTCTGGAACGGGCTGGCCTTCAGCAAGGACGGCAAGCGCATCTTCGTCTCCGGCGGCGACTCCGGCCAGATTCACTTGTTCAAATACGCCGACGGCCAGGCGACTGCCGAAGCGCCGGTGAAGCCTTCGCCGGGTGCATCGCCGGTCTTTCTCGCGTCCATCGCGGTCCATCCCGGCACGGGCAAACTTTACGTTTGCAACGAGGCCAATCACGAAATCTGGGTCCTCAACGCCGATACGCTCGCGTTGGAAACGATCATCCCGGTGGGGCTGCATCCGCACACGTGCGTGTTTGGCGCGGACAAGAGTCATCTCTACGTGAGCAACTGGGGCAGCCGCAGCGTCAGCGTCGTGGACACGGCCAAAAACCGTCGCCTGCGCGACATCACCGTCGGTTTGCGCCCCAACGACATGACCGTCGCCCCCGACGGCCGGCTGTTCGTGGCGTGCGCGGGCGACAACTCGGTCCACGTCATCCAGACCGCGAAATTGGAGAAGCCCGGCCCCGACGCCAACCCGCTTCGACGGCTTTGGGAAGGCACTCGCGAAATCATCTCCACGTCGCTTTACCCGCAATCGCCTGAAGGCAGCACGCCCGACGGCGTCGCGGTTTCGCCCGATGGCAGGACGCTGTTCATCGCCAATGCCGACAACAACAACGTGATGGTGGCGGATATTTCCAATTCACTTTCCGAGGAGGCCCGGAAAAACAAAGAAAGCGTTTCCGTGGTGAACGGGTTCATTCCGGTGGGCTGGTATCCCTCGGCGGTGTGCGTCAGCCCGGACAACAAAATGCTTTTTGTCGCCAACGGCAAAGGACTGACCTCCCATCCCAACTACCCCAGCAAAGCCAATGAACAACGCAAAAAGCGCACGGGAAAAGACTTTGATCATCCCGGCAAAACGCTCGAAGGGTCCGTTTCGTTCATCGCCCGGCCCGACGCCAGACAGATGGCGGCTTACACCGAACAAGTCCGGCGCAACTCGCCCTACACGCCGGAGTCGTTGCATCGCGCCCCCATGAAAAGCGACAGCGTGATCCCGGAAAAGGTCGGCGACTCGTGCCCGATCAAATACGTGCTCTACATCATCAAGGAAAATCGCACCTACGACCAGGTGCTCGGCGACCTGAAGGACGCCAAAGGCAAACCCATTGGCAATGGCGACACGAACCTCACGATTTACGGCGAGAACATCACGCCCAACCAGCATCAACTCGCCCGCGACTACGTGTTGCTCGACAATCTCTATTGCAACGGCGAGGTCAGCGTGGACGGGCACAGTTGGTGCGACGCCGCCATCGCCACCGACTTCAACCAGCGCTCCTGGATCATGTCTTATTCCAAGCACGGCAAACTCCCCGGCAACGAGGAAATGGAAAATCCGGCCGCCGGATATCTGTGGGACTTGTGCCGGCGTCACGGCGTGAGTTACAAAAACTATGGCGAAGGCGCCCAGCGGGTCTCCTCCGCCGACCGCGGCCGCTGGCTCGCCGACTGGGCCGACGGACGCGACATGATTCTGGTGGACTATTGGATCGAGGACTTCCACGCGGCCGAGAAGACCGGCGCGTTGCCGCGCTTCACCATCATGTCGCTCGGGGAAAACCATACCAAGGGCACGACTCCCGGCGCCTTCACTCCCGACGCGTGCGTGGCGAGCAACGACATCGGCCTGGCCAAAATCATCGAGGCCGCCACGCGGAGCAAGTTCTGGAAGGAGATGGCGATTTTCGTGATCGAAGACGACGCGCAGAACGGCCCCGACCACGTGGATGCGCACCGCACCGTCGGCTTTGTCATCAGCCCGTATTGCAAGCGCGGCGTGGTGGACAGCACACTTTACACGACGGCGAGCATGATCCGCACGATGGAACTGATTCTCGGCCTGCCGCCACTCACGCAATACGACGCCGGCGCGACGCCGATGTTCAATTGCTTTCAGAAAACGGCCCGGGTCACCCACTACAACCCGCTCACGCCGAAGGTGGATTTGTACGCCAGGAACACCGTGCTGTCTCCCTTCGCGAAACAGTCTGCGCGGATGAACTTCAAGGAATACGACCGCGCGCCGGAGGACGAACTGAACCGCATCCTGTGGCACGTGGCCAAGGGACCAGACGCGCCCTATCCGACGCCGATCCATCGGGTGGTGTTCACGAAGCCGATGGAATGAGCGGTGGGGCGAGCTTCCGAGATTATCTCAAACTCTTCGGAGGGGCGAGCTACGCGAGTCCCTCGACGATGAATACGGGCGAAAAAGTGGGACTCGCGTAGCTCGTCCCTCCGACAACAAGGGGTTTTGAGATAGACTCGGCCCCCGCAAGCCGAAACCCTCTCCTGTCCGCCAAGATCACGAAGTGTTGCAACCGACGCCATGCTGCCCGCTCACCCATCACGGTTCACGTAACAGGCAATCCGCAACACGCTTCACCTCCCTCACAGCATCCGCTGCATCCAAACCACATCCAGCCAGCGGCCGAACTTGAAGCCCACTTCCCGCAGATGCGCCGTTTGCACGAACCCGAACTTGGCGTGCAAGGCGACACTCGTCGGCTGGTCAGCGTCGATGCCCGCGATGATGCAGTGATGGCCGATTTTCAGCGCGCGCCCGATCAAGTCTGCCAGCAACGCGCGGCCGATGCCCTGGCCGTGCCAGTCGTGCCGGACGTAAACCGAGTCTTCCACCGTGTGGCCGTAAGCCGCGCGCGCATGAAATTTGCTCAACGATCCCCAGCCCACGACGATCCCACCGCTCATCGCCACCGTCACCGGATGCACCGGGCCGTGCTCCGCAAACCAACTGGCGCGTTCCTCCGCCGTGGACGGCTCCGTCTGGTAGGTGCAGGTGGAATGGAGGACATAGTGGTTGTAAATGTCGTTGATGATTGTGAGATCCCCGGTGGCGGCGTCGCGAATAAGGATTTTGTTCATGGCCCGATGGCGCAATCAAAGACCCCCGCCGCCGGCAAAGGCAAATTTATTTTGTTCCGGGGCGCTTCGCGTTGCGTTAAGCTGGCGGCTCTGACGAATTGTTGATGACACCGACCCAAAACCTGCGCGTCCGGGAAATCCTCCGGCTGCTGACGCCGCGCGCCCTCAAGGCCGAACTGCCCATGAGCGAGGCCGCCAACCGGTTCGTCGTCGAGGGGCGCGCCGCCATCGAACGCATCCTGCAACAGAATGACCCGCGCCTGCTGGTGATCGTCGGACCGTGTTCCATCCATGATGTCGCAGGTGCGCTGGACTATGCGCGCCGGCTCAACGCGCTGCGCGAGGAGCTGGCGGACCGGCTGTTCCTCGTCATGCGCGTCTATTTCGAAAAACCACGCACCACCGTAGGCTGGAAGGGACTGATCAACGACCCGCACCTGGACGGTTCCTACGACATCGAGTTGGGTCTGAAGAAGGCGCGCCGGCTTTTGCTCGACATCACCGAGCTGGGGTTGCCGGCCGGCACAGAATTTCTGGATCCGATCATCCCGCAATACATTGCCGAACTGATCAGTTGGGCGGCCGTCGGCGCGCGCACCACCGAGTCGCAGACCCACCGCGAAATGGCCAGCGGCCTTTCCATGCCGGTCGGGTTCAAGAACGGCACCGATGGCAGCCTGCAAATCGCCCTCGACGCGCTGAGTTCGGCGCGCACGCCGCACAACTTTCTGGGCATTGATCAGGAAGGCGTCACCAGCATCGTGCGCACGACGGGCAACGCCTCCGGCCACGTGGTGTTACGCGGCGGGCGGGTGCGGACGAATTATGACCCGGAAAGCATCGCTGCGGCGACGGCGCAATTGCGCGCGGCCAGCCTGCCCGCGGCGCTGATGGTGGATTGCAGCCACGCCAACTCCGGCAAGCAACACGCCCGGCAGGAAGAAGTCTGGCGCAGTGCGATCGAACAACGCGTCGCCGGCAACACGTCGTTGATCGGACTGATGGTGGAGAGCAATCTGGTGGAAGGCAGCCAGCCGATCCCAGCGGACCTCTCCCAACTGCGCCGTGGCGTTTCCGTGACGGACGCCTGCGTCGGCTGGGAAACCACCGAGCGGATGCTGCGTTACGCGCACCAGGCGCTGAGGTAGGGCGCGTCACTCCGTGCGCGCCGCTCTGTGGCAAGAGTGTCGGCGCGCACGGAGTGGCGTGCCCTACCTCGGGGCTCATGGGGAGCCTCCACGGTTTTTTGACCGCGCATGGAAACCAGGGGCGTCGGTGCCGTTACGTTTGGAGTTCCGGCTTCAGCGGGTCTGTGCAACGAAGCCGCCTGAAGGCGGAACTCCAAACCAAGGCAGGTTCATGGGAGAGGTGATTTGCCTGAGATATTGCGACTACGGTTTGAGCCGCATGACGCCGCCCGCATTGAGCCAGCCATGCGCGGCGAGGAAGCGGAGCAAGTCAGGATTGTCGGTGGAGAGCGGCGGCAGCCATAGACCCACCGGCGCGCGCTTCCACCAGGCGCCGTCTGGCTGGCCCGTCGGCGCGAATTCGTAATGGAAAAGGACGGCCCGCACGTGGCGTGGCGGCGCGTCCGGGAACGGGTTGTTCGCCAACAACCCCAGCGTGTCCGCGTCGTTGTGCAGGAGCTGCCACACGAAATGCACCGTCCACGGATAGTCGTTGGGAGTGGCCATCGCGGCGAACCAGATTTGCCAGTCGAGCCGGTGATGATATGGTGCCAGGAACGGCGGCCGGCGACGCGGGTCGCCGGGCTTGGCCTTGAACTCGTATTCCTTCCACTGCGTGCGCTCGGTGATGGCCGCGTCGCTCGTGCCCTCGAAGATGATTTCGTTACGGACCCTCCCGACCGACCCGAACGCGCCATAAGTGTTCACCAAATGGAGGCGGTTGAACGAAGTGTTCATGATCTGGCGCGACGAGATCAGGTTTGCCACCGGGCCAATGCTGAGCAACGCGACCCCGCACGCCAGAGCGAACGCCGCGACGTTCATTGGCGGCGACGGCTCCGGCGCCGCTGCAGCGCGCCCGGCGCGCTCGGCCAGGAAACGCGGCAGGACGCGCCGCCAGAACGAGTCGTCCAAACACGCCAGACACGGGACGATCGTCAGCCAGTTGAGGAACGAAAGGTTGCCGCTGAGGATCAGGACGGCCTGGAAGCTGGCCAACAGCACCCCGGCCACGTGCCGCGCAGGCCGCGGCCAGAACGCGAACCACGGAACGGCCAGTTCGACAAAGTGGTTCCATAACGCGCCGAATTGATGGAACCAGTGCGGCCTGAAATGCAGCCAGTAGCTCAAGGGGTTGGGGATCGGCTGCGTCTCGTAGTGATAGTAAAGGCACGTGAGGTCGCGCCAGCACGGATCGCCGCGCAGTTTGATGAGTCCCGCGCCAAGCATGATGCGAAAGATGAGCCAGCGGAACAGCCAGAGCACGACTGCCGGCGGCGGCTGGCGCGGAAACGGACGCGCGTCCCACAGCGGACACAGAAAGATGGCCAGGAAGCCTGTCTCCAAAAGCTGGATTTCCCATCCGTATGAATACCAGAGCTGCCCCACGTTCACGAACGACAGGTAGAGTGCCCACAGCACCGTCAGCAGGATCGCATTGGCGCAACCGCTCAAAACAACCAGCGAGAGCGCGACGCCGACCCACGCGGTCGCCACCAGCATCGTGTCGGAAACACCGAACCAGAAGAGGCCCGGCATCTGGAGGAACCCCTCGAAACGCGAGCCGAAGTGCGCGGCCACGGCGTTCAAATACGGCTCCGCCGGCAAAAGGCCGCGCCGCCCAATCAGGGGGACGATCTGGTTGGCCGCGACGAGAAACGCGACCAGGTAAACGAGGCCGAGCACCCGCAGCAGAACGAACCGGGTCAACCAATAGCTCGTTCCAGCGGGGCCAGACAATCGCGCGACAAACTCGCCGAGCCAGGGCGGCGCGTCCGGCCAATTCGATGAAAGAGGCGTCACAAGGCAAAATGATGCGTGGCGGACGCCGGCCCGGACCAATTAGCCGGCGGGCGCGATGGGGCTGGCCATCTTCTTGAGCAGGTGTTGATGGAACCCGCCCAGGGGGAATTCGTCTTCGTGGACGAGGGCCACCCATTTTTTCGGATCGCTTTCGTCAGTGAAAGCGCGGTTTTCCTTCTTCCACCGCGAGGCGACGTTCGGAAGAAGATACTGCGAGATCAAGTCGTGCGCGCCGATCCAGAAGGAGAGCTTCGAGTGGTCGGCACCGTCCTTGTAAAGCCGGGCGATTTGCTGGCGCAACGAATCCACCGTGTCGAAGAGTTTTTCCCAGACAATCGCGAGGCGGTTGTCACGCCAGACCAGCACGTCCTGTTGGTGGAGGCAGGAGAAAAGGATTTGGCCGCCGAGCGCGTCGTAGTTGCGGACGCGATTGCCGGTGATGGGAAAGCGGAAGATGCGGTCGAAGAGCACAGCGTAGGTGACGGAGTGGGCGAATGGAAAATCCTCGCGCGCCAGGCGGCTGCCCTCGCAAAAGCTGCGCAAGTCCACGCGCAGTTCTTCCAGCGCGTACATCCAGAATGGCGCCTTCTGCCGGATCATGAACGGGTCGAAGGGCAGTTCGCCAAGGCTGTGCGACTTGTCGTGAATGAGGTCCCACAACGCGGTGGTGTCCTGGATCAACGCGAGCGAACTGAGCCAGCACTCCAGTTGCGGGGGGAGTTCCAGTGCCACGATTTGGGCCGCGCGCGCGGTGTAGGACTGCAGGCGCCGCGCCTCACGGTCGCAGAAAATCATGGCAAAAAGATTGGTCGCTTTGCCGGTTACCGAAACGGTTTCCGGGAACAACACCGCGCACTCGCTGCGATAGCCTTCGGTGAAATCCACGAGATGCCCGGGAACAAACTTGTCGTTCTGGTAGGCCGTCCGCTCGAGGTGCGCCAGCCAGTCCGGCCACGGCACGCGCACAATCATCGCCTCGAAGCGCGTGTCGTTCGAGGCGTTGGGCGTGTACATCGGGAACAGCACCACGTGTTCGATCTGGTCGCGCCGGCAGGCGTGCGGGTTGAACGCCGCGAGCGCGGTGGCGAAGTCCGGCTTGCCAAAACCATTCTTCGCCCACGCCTCCAGTTCCATGCGCACGGCGGACAAATAGTTGACCTGGTGCGGAAAAAATGGTCGCAGGCCGTCGAGGTTCGTAATCATCGCCTGAACGTGGCCCGCGGCGGCGGCTTGCCGTGCAGTTTCGATCGAACCATCCGCTGCCTGCAGGGAGCGCAGTTGGTTCACCGTTGCCTTGAGGGCCTGCCACGGTTCGGATCGGGCGGCGGCGGACTCGGGAACCGTCGGGCTGCGGCGCCGGAAAGCCGGCGCCACGCACCAGTAAACCAGGTTCAGCCAGAGCTGTTCGTGATCGTGTTCGTTGAAACGTTTGTCGCCGAGAAAACTGGAGTCACCGAGCGCGGCCACGCGGCCTTCGCCAAAGCGCGCCAGGCCGATGAGTCCGGCGCGCGCCGGCAGGGCTTGCGCGGACGCCCGCAATGCAAGCGTCGCCTCGCCGGAGGCGGTCACTCCACAACCGCGGTAGTAGCACATCCGCCGCACGCGGTGCGCCAGCGGCGGTTCGGGCGGGCCGGCCAGAAACCACTCCGGGTTGTCGTGCACGCAGGCGGCGGGGTCTTCGACCGTGTTGTTCTCGAACGCGAGGCCGAAGGGGGCGAGCAGTTCGTTCAAATTGTTGCCGTATTTCTCGTGCTCGTACTCGGAGATGACCATCAACCCGCCCCCGGCGCGGACGAAATTCCGGATGTGTTCGATCTCCTGCGGCGAGAACTTCGACGGGTTCGCCGAACAGGTTCGCTCCCACTTCGGGTCGCAAGGATGCGGCAGGATGAGCACGTCAGTCCGTGCCAGCCTCTCGTCCAGGAGCGGACAGTCCACATTGCGCGACACCTCGAAGTCCCGGCACGCCAGCGCGTGGGCGGCTTTCTGGTAGGAGGAAATAATCGGGTTGGCTGGATTAAACTCCCGGGCGCGCGGTTCGGACACCGTCCAACTCTCGCTGTGAAATTCGTCGAAGAGGACCCGGACGGTTTTGGGAGGAAATGGAATAGTGGCGTCCCGACTCATGCCGCAATCTAACCGGCGCGGTGCGCCTGTCAAAAAAGCCGCAACACAAACTTCGGACACAGCGCGTGGTCCGTTGAAAATGCCCTTGCGGCTGCCGGGGCGTCCGCTCTCGTCGCGCGTCGCGCGTCGCGTCCCTTGCCCGCGAGCAACTCAGTGCACGTAACTTTGCTGGCTGAGCAGATCGTGCAAGGTGCGGGCGCCGCTTTGATTAATGCGGTCCCGGTTGATGACGTCCACCGGAGCAGCCGTCTTGGGGGTGCGGACGTTTTTGTCGACGGTTTGCGGCAAATGCGAGCCGGTGATCTGGGTTTTTTCCTCATCGGGCGCGCAACACGTTTCCATTTTGGCCCCGGTTTTGGCCGGCGCAACTTTCCTGGACTCAGGCGCCTTGGCCGGCTTCTTGTTGTCCTTGGCCTCCTCCGCGCGCAGAGAACCCGCGAGACCGACCGCCCCGATCAACGCCACCGCCACCGCGACCCGGATCAAAAACGCTCCCGGCCAGCGGTTATCAAACTGGGTTGTGGTTTTCATGCTCCTAACATATCGCTTCCCCGCCATTTTGCACTAACTTTTTTCGGTCGTTTAAAGAGGGCTTTTTTCCCGCTTTGCGGCGGACGTTTCGCCGTCCTAAGCTGGGTTAAAACTCCATCCGCTCTGCGCCTCGTGAGGGAGGTGGGGCGTTTGAAGAATTATGAATCCAACGATCCGATTCATCGGCGTGGAGGAAACCCTCCCGCTGCGCACCGAAGTTTTGCTCAACGGCAGGCCGCCCAGGGACCGTTACTTTCCCGAAGACCGCGCGCCGGAGAATTTTCACCTCGGCAGTTTTCACGAAGGACGGCTCATCGGCATCGCGTCGTTCTACGCGGAGGGCCTGAAGGACCAGGCGGGTCCCGGCTACCGGTTGCGCGGCATGGCCGTGGCGACGGCGTTTCGGAACCGGGGCGTGGGCCGTGTGCTTCTGGATTTCGCAGCCGGGGTGCTGGCCGGTGGGAAAAAGGCGGATTACCTTTGGTGCAATGCCCGTCGCGTGGCCTGCCGGTTTTATCTCGCCAACGATTTTTCCTTCATCAGCGATGAGTTTGACATCCCTGAAGCCGGGCCGCACAGACGGATGATCCGCTGCCTCCGCCGGCCCGCCCCCGCGCCGGTCCTTGTCTCCGATTGACCGACTACTCGAGACTCCAGTCGAACACGTTGAGAATGCTGGAAAAATTGTCCGTCCACACCGGGACGCGCGCATCGTCCAGTTTTCGCAGCCAGCGCGCGTCTTTGGCCAGGCGGGATAAATCGGCGTCTTCGCGCGCCATCACCATCCATTCCGAGTTGAATATGCCCAAAGCGTTTTCTTCCGGGCTGCGGTCGGAATCGTCCTGGTAAAAGCAGATCAGACCGGCGTCGCGGGCCAGATTGGCGGCCACCGGCACCAACTGTAGATGGCGGTTGGAGACATGAAACGCCAGCAGACCGTGGGGCGCGAGTTTTTTCAAATAGAGCTGCAATGCCTCGCGCGTGAGCAGGTGCACGGGGATCGAATCTGAACTGTAGGCGTCCAGCACGAACAAGCCGTAATGCTGGTCGGGCGCTGTTTGCAGGGAGAGCCGGGCGTCACCCATCACGATGCGGACCTCGCCCTGGGCGTCCTGCATGAAAGTGAAGAAACGCGGATCCAAAGCGAGGCGTTTGACCACCGGATCAATCTCGTAAAAAGTCCACGACTGGTTCGTCCGGCTGTAACACGCCAGCCCGCCGGCGCCCAGCCCCACCACCGCCACCGGCCGTTCCAGGTCCGGTCCGTAGGCGGCGAACAACTGCCCCACCGGGCTGGTGGCATGGAAATACAGCAGCGGCTCGCGGCGGCGTTCGGGATCCAGGCTTTGCATCCCGTGCAAGGCCCGGCCGTGGATCAGCCGGTGAAAACTTCCCGTCTCGTCCACGGTGACACGGTGAATGCCGAAAAAACTCCGCTCGGCGTAAAGCAACCAGCCTTCCTCTCCCGGAAGACACAGGCTGATGAACAGAACGGCACCCAGCCCAAGGCCAAACCGCACCGGCCGGCTGGAAAACAGAAAACAAATCAGCACCGGCAACCCGAACGCGACCGCGTACCCCATCGGCCCGCTGCCCAGGACGCTCTTGCCGGCTTTGACCAACCCCAGCGTCAGCAAGCCTAACATCACGGGCAGCAGAAAATCCAGCCGGCGCGGCCATTGTCCTTTTCCCCCGGCGGGCCGTCGCATTCCCAGCAAGCACGCCAGCACGAGCATCAACGGATATTCCGTGACCGAATTGAAAATCAGCGGCGCGACCAGCGCGTTGAATGCGCCGCCGAGCACGCCGCCCAGCGACAGCCAAAGGTAGAACTCGGTCAGATGGTCCGCCGCAGGCCGTGTCAGCGCCAGCTCGCCGTGGCAGACCATCGCCGCGACAAAAAGCGCGCCCAGGTGCAGCAGCATCAACAGCCCGATCGGCGTTGTGGCGCGCATCGCCAGCGTCATCACCAAGGGCGCCAGCAGCAGCGGCAGGACGCGTTGCAGCGCCGCGTGCGACAGCAGCGGCCGGCGGCTGAACACCAGGGTGAACGTCAGCAGGTAGAACGACAGCGGCAACACCCACAGCAACGGCACGGCTGCGATGTCGCTCGTCAGGTAGGTCGTGACGCTCAACATCAGGCTCGACGGCACAAACGCCAGCGCCACCCAGCGGAGGCGCCGCGCCGCGGGAATTTTTTCCATAGCCGGCTTGTCCGTCGCGGAAACATCTTTCACGGCGGTGGTGGCAGCAACCGGGCCGGTGCCGCTCTGCAATCGCCAGCCCAAAAAAACACAAGCCGTGGTCAATACCAGGAGCGCGCCGTAGCCGACCGCCCAGAGCCGGCTTTGCGCCGGGAGCGTCAGGTTCGGCTCCACCAGGACCGGGTAACCGATCAAGGCCAGCAGGCTGCCGAGATTGCTGGCCGCGTAGAGAAAATACGGGTCGCGCGCCGCGGGATGGCCCGTGGCCGCAAACCATTTTTGCAACAGCGGACTGCTGGCGGACACGACGAAAAATGGCAGCCCCACCGACACCGTCAGCACCGACAGCAGCCAGGGAATCGGATTGGTTTCGGTCGGTGGAGGCCAGTCCGCCGGAATGCCGATGGGCAGGACAATCACCGGCAGGATCAACAATCCCAAGTGCCAGGCCGACTGCCGGCGGACGCCCAGCCAGGCCGTTGTCGCGTGGGCGTACGCATAACCGCCGAGCAACGCCGCCTGATAAAACACCATCGCCGTGTTCCAGACCGCCGGCGAACCGCCGAGCAACGGCAGCAACATCCGCGCGAACATCGGCTGCAGCAGGAACAACAACGCTGCGCTGAGGAAAATCGTGAGCGTGTGGAGAATCAGCGCGGTGCGTTGCAGTGACATGGGGCGCGACATCAATCAGTTTGCCGGGCCGGAATTTATACTGGCGCGCCCGTTTGACGACATCAATTTTTCCCGCGCTTTGGTTTCACTGGGAAAAAAAGAGGCAGGCGAGGCGCCTGCCCGGATTTTATCCGCGCGTCAAGAGTGGCTTCAATCACTGGATGCCCAGCAATTCCATGTCGAAAATTAATGCGGTATTCGGGCCGATGTCGGGCCCGGTGCCATTTTCCCCGTACGCCAGCCTGGCCGGGATGAATAGCTGCCACTTGTCGCCCACCTTCATCAGTTGCAAAG
>CAZIFU010000151.1:0-6028 GCA_964539075.1 uncultured Verrucomicrobiota bacterium
TCGTCGATGACGGCTCGACCGACCGGACGCCGGAGTTGATCCGCGGCGGCGGTGTGAAAACTATCCGGCACGAGCAACGCAGGGGCGTTGGCCTCGCCATCCGCACTGCGATTGCCTTCGCGCGCGAAAATAAATTTGATGTGCTGGTCGTCCTGGCTGGCAACGACAAGGACCGCCCTCACGAAATTCCGCGCCTGCTCCAGCCGATTCTGGCGGAAGGATGCGATTTCGTTCAAGGTTCGCGTTACCTGCCGGGCGGGGATTTCGGCAACATGCCTCGCTACCGCCGGTTGGCGACGCAATTCGTCCATCCCTGGTTGTTTTCGCTCATCACCCGGCGGCGAATCACGGACAGCACGAACGGTTTTCGCGCTTTCCGTCTGGCCATTCTTGACGATGCGCGCCTTAACATCAACCAGCCTTGGCTCAACGACTATGAATTGGAGCCTTACCTGTTTTTCAAAGCGATCCGGCTCGGCTTCAAAGTCAGGGAAGTGCCGGTCACAAAA
Organism: uncultured Verrucomicrobiota bacterium; assembly: GCA_964539075.1. Lineage (GTDB taxonomy): Bacteria > Verrucomicrobiota > Verrucomicrobiia > Limisphaerales > CAZIFU01 > CAZIFU01. The sequence continues at coordinate 510 of CAZIFU010000151.1, forward strand.
ATTTACCCACCCAAAGCATTGGGCTATACGAAAATGAAACCGATCAGCGGTTGGTGGAGCATCCTGCGGCCTTTGATTTTTCTCGGCCTGGGGTTGAGAAAGTGAGTTATGCCAGCCGACGCGATTCCGTTTGTTGACCTGAATACCCAGTACCACGCGTTGGCGCCGGAGTTGAATGCCGCCATCGCTCGCGTGATGGAGCGCGGCGATTTCATTCTCGGCGAGGAGGTCAAACTGTTCGAGGAGGAATTTGCCGCCTTTTGCCGGGCGCCGCTCTGCGTCGGCGTGGCGAACGGCACCGAGGCGCTGCAACTGGCGCTGCTGGCTTGCGGGATCGGCCCCGGCGACGAGGTCATCACCTGCACCCACACCTTCATCGCCACCGTGCTTGGCATTACCCAGGCAGGCGCGACACCGGTGCTGGTGGATTGCGAGCCGAAATTCTACAACCTGGATGTGTCGCAAATCGAACGCGCGATCACGCCGCGCACCCGGGCAATCCTTCCCGTTCACCTTTATGGTCATCCAGCGGACATGGATCCCATCCTGGAGATTGCCCGCCAACACCAACTGGCGGTGATCGAAGACGCCTGCCAGGCCCATGGCGCGGAATACAAGGGACGCCGTTGCGGCACGCTCGGGGACATCGCGGCATTCAGTTTTTATCCCGGCAAAAATCTCGGCGCTTACGGCGACGGCGGTGCGGTCGTCACCACGCGACAGGATCTGGCCGAGCGCGTCCTGCTGCTGCGCAATTACGGTCAGAAGGTGAAATACGAGCACCTCTGCAAAGGGTTCAACAGCCGATTGGACACCGTGCAGGCAGCCATTTTATGCGTCAAGCTGCGTCGCTTGGAATCCTGGAACGAAGCCCGCCGGCGTGCCGCCAAAACCTACGACCGTCTCCTCGCCGGTTCGCCGGTGCAAACACCAAGGGTGGCAGGTTGGTCCCTGCCGGTGTTTCATCTCTACGTCATTCAGACGCAGAACCGGAAAAAACTTCAGGCCGCCCTGGATGCGGAACGCATTGCTCACGTGATACATTATCCGACCCCGGTGCATTTGCAGCCGGCCTTTGCGGACCTCGGTTTTCGGCCCGGCAGTTTTCCGGTGGCGGAAAGCATCGCTCCACGAACGCTTTCACTGCCGATGTTCCCGGAAATTTCTGATCTGCAACTTGAACGCGTCGCTGCCGTCTGCCGGATCGCGGGTTAAAACCTCAGGCTTCCCGATACCGCTGCGCGATGGGAATGCGCCGCCCGACGCCGAAGGCCTTGCTCGTCACCTTCAAGCCCGGAGCGGCCTGGCGGCGCTTGTATTCGTTGGCATCAATCAGCCGCACCACGCGCCGGACCGTCGTTTCGTCAAAGCCGGCTTTGACAATCTCCCCGACCGAACGGCCCTCCACCACGTATGTCTCAAGAACCGCGTCCAGCACCTCGTAGGGCGGCAGCGAATCCTGGTCGGTCTGGTTGGGTCGCAACTCCGCCGACGGCGCCTTGGTGATCGAGTCGCGGGGAATCATCTCGCGCTCGCGATTCACCCAGTTTGACAGGCGATAAACCATCGTCTTGGGCACGTCGCTGATCACGGCCAGCCCGCCGCACATGTCGCCGTAGAGTGTGCAATAGCCGACGGCCAGTTCGCTCTTGTTGCCAGTGGTCAGCAGCAGTGAGCCGAACTTGTTGGACAGCCCCATCAAAATGACGGCGCGCAATCGCGCCTGGATGTTTTCCTCGGTCGTGTCTTCCGGGCAGCCGGCGAACACCGTTTTCAATTGTTCCCTGGAGGCGGCGAACATCGGCTGAATGGGAATCACGTCGTACTGGATGCCGAGATTTTCCGCCAGCTTCCGCGCGTCGTCCAGGCTGCCTGGCGAAGAAAACTGAGACGGCAACGAAACGCCGCGCACATTCTCGCGGCCCAGGGCCGCGACCGCCAGCACCGCCGTCAGCGCCGAATCAATCCCTCCGCTCAAGCCGAGCACGGCCGATTTGAAACCGCATTTGTGGAGGTAGTCGCGCAGGCCCAGGACCAGCGCCTTGAACAGTTTCTCTTCGTCGGCCAGCGGCACCGGCGCGATCGGTTGCGCCGCGTCCGTGTCCAGGACGAGAAAATCCTCGGCGAACATTTCTCCCTGGGCGGTGATCTGGCCGGCGGCGTTGAAGGCGACGCTGGCGCCATCGAACACCAGCTCGTCATTGCCGCCGACGAGATTGCAGTAGAGCAGCGGGCATTTGAGCTTGGCCGCGAGGCTGCCGAGCATCCCATGGCGAATCCGGTTTTTGCCCAGGTGCCACGGCGAGGCGGAGATGTTGAAAAGGATCCGCGCGCCGGCCGCGGCCAGTTCGGCGGCGGGGTTGCGGCGATAGCGGCGGTCGCGCCAGAAATCTTCATCGTTCCAGACATCCTCGCAGATGGTGATCCCGATTTTTTGGCCGTTGAATTCGACCAGCCGGTTTTCTGAGGCCGGCTCGAAGTAACGGTCCTCGTCGAACACGTCGTAGGTGGGCAGCAAGGTTTTGGTGCGCGTGGCCAATATCTTTCCGTGTTGCAGCAGGGCGGCGGAGTTGGTCGCCTCGCGGCCGGGCCGGGTTTCGTTCTTCCCCACGTAACCGACCAGCAGCCCAATCGGGCCGGTGGCGCCGGCCAATCGGTCGAGCACCGCCAGGTTTTGTTCGATGAAATGGTTTTTGAGCAGCAAATCCCTGGGCGGATAACCGCTGACGGCCAGTTCCGGAACCATGACCAGGTCCACGCCGGCGGCAGCGCCACGGCGATAGGCGGCCAGAATCCGCGCCTCATTGCCGGCGAGGTCGCCGACGGTGGTGTTGATCTGAGCGAGAGCGACTTTCATTTGGCGAAGCGGTTGCGCACGGTTTAAGCGTGGAAGAAATCGCGGCGGTTTTCAACGACTTGTTTCTGTGTTGTAATCGCGACGACCCCCACTTTGTCGCCTGTGCTCCAATTACGGTAGCGCGCCTCAACCGGGTCGCTCGGTTTGGCCCTGGCTCCACAGCGTTGAGCCTTGTCCGGCAGTGCCCTGAATTCAATTGTAGCGGCGGTCTGTGACCGCCGGACAAGGCAATCACAGATTCAATCTCATGCGGCACAGGACATCGAAGCATCGGCGAATGTTGCCGCCGCTTCGCGCCGTGTCCTGACCGGAAGGTCCCGGTCACATCGCGCGCGGGCCCCCCGTAATATTTGAAGTGTTGCGCCTGGCCACTTTTGTTTAGACTGCGCTCAAATGAAAGTTTTGGTGACAGGCTCCAGCGGCTTGATCGGCTCCGAAGCCGTGGAATACTTTGACCGCGAAGGCCATCAGGTCGCTGGTGTCGACAACAACCTCCGGCGGGAATTTTTCGGACCCCAGGGTGACACGCTCTGGAACCTCGACCGTCTTCGCAAGATCACCCGACACTTCACCCACCACAGCCTCGACATCCGCGACCGCGCGGCGATCCTGGATTTGCTCAAGGGCAGCCGCCTTGACCTGATCGTTCATTGTGCCGCGCAGCCTTCGCACGACAAAGCGAAGGAAATTCCGTTCGTTGATTTCGATGTCAACGCGGTCGGCACGCTCAATCTCCTCGAAGCCACCAGGCAACATTGCCGGGATGCCGTGTTCATTTTGATGTCCACAAATAAGGTTTACGGGGACGCACCCAACGAGCTTCCGCTCAAGGAGCTCCCCACCCGCTGGGATTATGTGCGCCCGGAGGATCACCTGGGTATCCGTGAAGACTGCCGCATCGACCGTACCACTCACAGTTTATTCGGCGCCAGCAAGACTGCCGGCGATTTGCTGGCCCAGGAGTATGGCCGTTACTTTGGCATGAACGTGGGGGTGTTTCGCGGCAGCTGCCTCACCGGAGAAAACCACAGTGGCGTCCAACTCCACGGCTTCCTGTCTTATCTGGTCAAGGTCGCCCTCGCTGGCGAGCCATACACCATCATCGGCTACAAAGGCAAACAGGTCCGCGATCAGATTCACAGCTCCGACGTGATCGCCGCATTCCTCGAATTCGCGCGGAACCCGCGCCCCGGGGAAGTCTACAACCTCGGCGGCGGCCGCGACAACAGCGCCTCCATCCTCGAATGCGTCGCCATGATCGAAGCACTGATCGGAAAGCCGGTCCGCACCAAATATGTCGAACAGGCGCGCATCGGCGACCACATCTGCTATATCAGCGACCTGACCAAAATCAAAAGCCACTTTCCGAATTGGAAACCCACCTGGCCGCTCGACAAGATTGTGGAGAAGATGGTTTGCCGGCCGTGAACACCGCCGCGTGACGGACCCGATGGAAACCATTTACCTGCTAGGCACGCCGCTGCAACGGACCAGTTATGCAGACCTGACGGCCCACTTGCATAATCTCACCGGACTCGCCGCCCCAGTTTCAGTCGATTTCTCCAACACGCAAATCGTCACCATGCGCCGGTGCGATCCTGTGTTTCGCGGTCACACCGGCAAGGTTGATTATTTCATTCCCGACGGCATGCCTTTGATCTGGTGCCTGAACCTGCATGGCGCCCGCCTGCGCGACCGGGTCTACGGCCCAACCTTCATGCGAAGGTGCGTGCTCGCCTCCCCCGCACCCTTCACGCATTACCTCCTCGGCGGCTCGGAAGATTGCCTCCGAAAGCTTGAGGCATCCTTCCTCAATGAGAACCCACACGTGAAGATCATCGGTTCACACCACGGCTACTTCCGACCCCAGCAGGACGGGGAGATCGTCGCTGCGATTAATCGCCTCTCGCCCGACTTCATCTGGGTCGGATTGGGCACGCCCAAACAACAAGCGTGGATTCACCGGCAAAAGCAAAATATCAAACGCGGGGTGATTCTCGCTGTCGGTCAGGCCTTCGACGTCAACGCAGGCACCAAAAAGGACGCGCCGGTGTGGATGCAGCGTTTCGGACTGACGTGGTTTTTTCGCGTGGCCTCTGAGCCGCGCCGATTGCTGGGTCGCTACGTTCGCTACAACAGCCTTTTCTTGTTTTACATTTTCTGGGATAGCGTGCGGGGCCGGGCGTTCTCCTGTGAAAGGGCGGAATAAAGGGCGGCGTTATTTGAAAAACAACCCGCTGTTCGCCGGAAAAATTTTCTGTCAATTGGCCGGGCTAAAAAAATACTCTTTGGAATAAGGGGCCCGACTCCTGCCTGTTGTCCGAGGATTGGCCACCGTTCCTTTCTGGCAAAGTTTTTAGAAGCGGTTTCATAGGGCCAACCTTGGTGGGGCGAGACTCCGTCGAGCCAATTCAATCCGCGCCCGACGCGGCTCGACGGAGTCTCGCTCCACCTTTTGAAACCACTTCCAGGCGGGGAGACGCCGGCCCCTGTAGCGTACGCTGCCGTGAGCAAAGTCAGTCACATGCGGTCCCGCCAGGCGGGAGGGAAGCGTTGGTTGTCGTGCTTGCTTCCGCGACCGCCCCAAACTTGAACTTGCACACGCAGCGAGCCGGGTTAATCTCTCCGGATATCGGAAGGCGGGGTAGCCAAGTGGTAAGGC
>CAZIFU010000152.1:0-43334 GCA_964539075.1 uncultured Verrucomicrobiota bacterium
GCGCCAGCGTCTTGGAGTGCGCCAGTCCTCTGGCGCTTTCGACCACCCACGACTTCCAAAGCGCCAGAGGACTGGCGCAGTCCAAAACCTTGCGGGGCTTCGGACGGTTCATGGGTAGCCACCATTTCCAACTTTGGACGCGCATCGGGGCCATGAACTGGTTAGCACTTCCGTCGTCGCGCCAGCGTCTTGGAGTGCGCCAGTCCTCTGGCGCTTTCGACCACCCACGACTTCCAAAGCGCCAGAGGACTGGCGCAGTCCAAAACCTTGCGGGGCTTCGGACGGTTCATGGGTAGGCCTTACTTCTTTTCCGCCACGCCCAGTTCCTTGAGCTTGGCCGCGATGTCGGCGCCGTGGGCCGCGGCTTTGACCGCCTTGTCGATGTGAAGGATTTTGCCATCCTTGCCGATGTAGAAGGTCCAGCGCGAGGCGGTCTTTTTCTCGCCGGCGACGACGCCGTAAGCTTTGGCCGTCTCCAGGCCGGGATCACTGAGGATCGGGTAATCCGCCTCAACCGATTCGGCGAACTTTTTGTTCACGTCCGCCGGATCGCAACTCGCCGTGAAATAGGCCACGTCGAACTTGCGGATGTCAGCGCCGCTCGCACGGAGCGACTTGCATTCCGCCGTTCAGCCACCGGTGAATGCCTTGGGGAACCAGGCCACCACCACGGCCTGCTTGCCTTTGAAATCGGAGAGCTTGTAAGTCTTGCCATCGCTGCCGGGCAGGGAAAAATCCGGCGCAGCACCGCCCACGTTCAAAGATTCGGCGGCCTGAACCGGCGTCACGCCGTCCGCCAGCCAAAGAGCCAGGCAAATCGAAACCAGGAGGAGGGAAAGCATTTTCATAATCGGCCAATCGGTTCGTTGTTTCGGCATCGGACAAAATTGGAGCGAGCGAAGGGATTCGAACCCTCGACATCAACCTTGGCAAGGTTGCGCTCTACCGGGCTGAGCTACGCTCGCGTCCAAACCAGCGGCGGGAAAATTACGGCAACGGCCTCCAATTGCAAGCCCTCTTTTCCCTGAGAGCCTGTTTGGAAACCGGCTTTGCCGGCCGTGCCAGCTCCGGACGGAGTGCGCCCGTCCCCCGGGCGCAGCCACGTTGGCAGGCCGATGGGTGTGGGCTTTCTGAGCGCGCCCATTAAACCCACCCTGCTGCGCCCGAGGACGGGCGCACGCCGACGAGGACTTTCCAAACAGGCTCTGAGTCAAAAGGACTGGCAGAAATCGCGCACACGGCTTACGGTTGGCACGATGAAACCGGCGTCTTCACATTGGAACATTGATCGCGTGAACGCGGCACAGGATCGGTTGATTGCCTCGCGCCTGCGCCGTGACCAGCGCGTCCTCAAGGCGGCCCGTAGAAACTTGCGACGCTGGATGGCTCGCGATGGCAGAAAGGTCCGGCCCGTTTTCATGGAGTGGCGCCGGATTCTGGACTGCCTGAGCGCCGTGGAAATCGCCGATTTTCTCGTGAGCGACACGCCCATGGCGAGGCGGCTTTGCCAATCCAGCCCCTTTGCCGGCGTGCTGACGAACGCAGAACGCCGCCAGGTTCGAAGCCAACATGAAACGGCGCGAGTTTGAGACAGCCCTCAGGGCCGCCGCCGAGGTGGCACAGGATTGCGAGTTCATCGTCATCGGGTCGCAGGCCGTACACGCCTCTTGCCGCCAGCCTCCCGCAGAGGTGCTCTTGTCTCAGGAGTGCGATGTCTATCCCAAAAACCGCCCCGAAACGGCGAATCTGCTGGACGCGCAGTTGGGCCGCGCCTCCGTGTTCGCACGGCAGCACGGCTTTTACGTGGACGCTGTGGCACCCGAGATTGCCAGCCTGCCGGACGGCTGGGAAAAGCGGCTGCGACCGTTCCGGGTGGGCAAAGTAACCGCGCTTTGTCTTGATGTTCACGACTTGCTGGCCAGCAAGCTGGCCGCTGGACGGCTCAAGGACCTGGAGTTTGTGGGCGCGCTGTTGAAATTACGCGTTGCGGACACCGCCGCGCTGCGCCGCCGAATCGGTCGCTATTCCGAACACCGCGACCGCAAGAAGCTGCGCTCTCGTCTTCAAATTGTCCTGCAGAACCTTGGCTGAAGCCTGAACTCCCGACGAACACTCTCCGAGTTATTCCGATGCCTGGATGGACTTGGCGACGAAGGCGGGATACGCGCCTCGTGCAATGCCCGTTCGCCAGACCAAAGTTCCGGTGACGCGCACGGGTTGGTTCGCGAATCGCCCGATGTCCTGGCCGTCAGGATCGATTTCAAATTCCCTCTTTTCCCGATTCCTGCTTGGATGTTCCCGTTATGCGCATCATTGGCGGAACCGCGGCGGGCCGCATCCTCAAAGCGCCCAAGGGCCTGGACGTGCGCCCCACGCCCGACCTCGTCCGGCAGGCGCTCTTCAACAGCCTGGCCCAGCGCGTTGTCGGCGCGCGGGTGCTGGAACTTTTCGGCGGCACGGCGGCGTTGAGCCTGGAATGTCTCAGCCGCGGCGCGGCTCACGCGGTGTGCGTGGAACTGTCGCGGCGCCCGGCGCGTTTCATCGAGGAAAATTTCAAACTGACCCGCCTGCCGCCGGAGAATTTCCAACTCCGCGTCCAGGATGTTTTCACCGCCGTACCGCAACTGGCCGCGGGCGGGGCGCAGTTTGATTTGATTCTCGCCGATCCGCCGTACGGCGAAAAAAATGTCGGCCGCCGTTCGACTTCCTTTGCCCAGCGCCTGCTCGACGATGCGGAGTTGCCCCGCCTGCTGGCGCCCGGCGGCTGGTTCATTCTTGGCCACGCCCGGCGTGACACGTTGAGCCTGCCCGCAACGTGGCGCGAAACGAAACTCCTCCGGCACGGCGACTCCATCATGCGCTTTTTGCAAAAATCGGACTCGCCATGAACGCGAAACCTCGTCCTCTTTCAATGAGTCTGGGGTTTGGAGTTCCGGCTTGAGCCGTAACAATTCAATACAACCACGAATGGACACGTATAGACACGAATAAAGACGGGCCTGCCCAGACTTTTTGCTTGGGCAGGTTAGACTCACCAAACGGTGAGCGGTGCGGGGAAAGTCGAAAGCTTCGATCACCCAATCGGATTCGTGTCCATTCGGAAAGCGCCAAGCGAAGCTTGGCTGGTTCTTGATAACTGAAAAGAGTTAATCATGATAATTGGTCGAGAGTCATGTAGCCGAGCCCTAAGCGAACGGGGGCGACCCTGTTCGCTGAGGCTGGGGGAGGCAAATGCGCGAGCCGTAGCGTCCCGCGAACTCGGTTCGGCCTCGTCACACACAGTGGGAGTGGCCAGCCTGCCGAATGAGTTGAAGCCAGTATCGGTACGGCAAGCAACGACCGTTGGCACCGACCGGACTCCCCGGGATGAAAGGAGACAGCGCGCGCAGCAAGAACCGCCAGGAACTGGGGAGACCCGGTTGGGAATCCATCGTGGAAAACCCCTGACGGGAAGCCATAACCGTCGGCGGGGCCGAATCGCGGTGTCGGAGGGGCTCATCGTAGCTGGGAAGTTCCGATTAAGCCGGGATGGAGCCAAGGAGCCCTGGCCAGGGCCAAGCCGGGTCAGAAGTAACTGGTGCTGATTGAAGAGAAAACTTCCACGACAGACCCAGCGGTGGAGGAGCTTTCCTTTCGGGAAGCGAATTTGCCGCCGAGCCTCCAGGAACTGAGACAGAAGCTGGGACAGAAAGCCGAACAACCGAACAGGCGTTGTGAATGCTTTCTGGAAGAGACGACCCTGGCGAGAGCCGGATGGGGGAAATCTCCATGTCCGGTTCGACGAGGGAGAGGGAAGCGGCGGTCATTGGTCTTTGGGCCTTTCATTCCGTGCTTTCCTCTCTACTCTACTGGTTAAATGCCAGCCATGAAATCCGTGGCCGCTTGCGCTGCGGTTCTCGCCGCTTGGGCGCCGTTTGCCTTTGCCGCCGAGCCGGAGGGGTTCGCGCCCGACAAGCTCCGGGAAATGGACGCGGCCATCGCGCAGACCATCGCGGAAGGGAAAATTCCCGGCGGCGTGCTCTGGCTGGAACGCCACGGCGCCAACTATCACAAGGCCTACGGGCGGCGCGCGCTCGTGCCGGCAGAGGAGCCGATGACCGAGGACACGATTTTCGACGCGGCGTCGCTCACCAAGGTCGTGGCCACGACGCCCTGTGTCATGCTGTTGCTCGAACGCGGCCAGCTCCAACTCGATGAGGCGGTCCATACTTACCTGCCCGAATTCAAGACCGAGGGCAAGGAGCGGATCACCGTCCGCCATCTGCTCACGCACACTTCCGGCCTGCGACCGGACCTGAGTCTGAATCCGTCCTGGGAAGGTTATGCGAAGGCCATCGAGCTGGCTTGCGCGGAGAAACTGGTCACCGCGCCGGGCACGCATTTCCGATACAGCGACATCAATTTCTTCCTGCTCGGCGAACTGGTGCGCCGGATCGGCGGCGCGCCGTTGAACGAGTTCGCCGCGCAAAAAGTTTTTCACCCCTTGAAAATGGACAACACCGGCTTCCTGCCCGCGCCGGCGCGCGTCGCTTTGATTGCACCGACGGAAATGGCCGACGGCGAAATGTTGCGCGGCAAGGTCCACGATCCGACCGCGCGGCGCATGGGTGGCGTGGCGGGCCACGCCGGGTTGTTCACCACCGCGGCGGACCTCGCCCGGTATGCGCGGATGCTGTTGAACGGCGGGGAACTGGAAGGCGTCCGCCTGTTCCAGCCGGAGACAGTGAAGTGGATGACAAGCGTGCAATCACCGGCGGAAGTTCCGGAGCGGCGCGGATTGGGATGGGACATTGATTCGAGTTACAGTCGGCCGCGCGGCGAGGTGTTTCCGCTCGGCTCCTTTGGCCACACCGGTTGGACTGGCACCTGCCTCTGGGTGGACCCGTTTTCGCAGACGTTCTGGATTTTTCTCTCCAACCGGAACCATCCCGACGGCCAGGGCGACGTTCAAGGATTGCGCGGCACGCTCGGCACGCTGGCGGCGCAGGCAGTCGTCGGATTTGATTTCAAAAAAGTTGCCGGCGCACTGCCGCCGCGCGCGGCTTCCGCGGGAGTGCTCAATGGCATTGACGTGCTGGTGAAACAAAATTTTGCGCCGCTGCGCAAACTCCGCGTCGGCCTGATCACCAATCACACCGGGCATGACCGGCAGCGCAATCCCACCATTGACCTGTTGAAGGACGCGCCGGAGGTCGCGCTCAAGGCGTTGTTCAGCCCGGAGCACGGCATTCGCGGGGCGCTGGACGAAAAAATTTCCGACAGCGTGGACGAGAAGACCGGCCTGCCGGTTTACAGCCTCTACGGCGAACGGCGCAGCCCGGCGCCCGAACAACTCCAGGGCCTCGACGCTTTGGTTTTCGACATTCAGGACATTGGCTGCCGCTTTTACACTTACATGGCCACGATGGGTCATTGCCTCGAAGCCGCCGGCAAAGCGAAGCTGAAATTTTTCGTGCTCGACCGCGTCAACCCGATCAACGGCGTCGCGGTGGAAGGTCCGGTGCACGACGGCCCGTCCAGTTTTGTGGCCTATCATCGCGTGCCGTTGCGCCACGGCATGACGGCGGGCGAGCTGGCACGGATGTTCAACGCCGAGCGCGGCGGGCAGGCCGGGTTGACCGTGATTGCGGCCGAAGGCTGGTCGCGCCCGATGTGGTTCGATGAAACAGGCCTGCCGTGGACGAATCCCTCGCCCAATATGCGCCGTCTGACCGCCGCCGCGCTTTATCCCGGCGTGGGGTTGCTGGAGAGCGCCGTGTCGGTGGGGCGCGGGACCGAGACGCCCTTTGAAGTGGTCGGCGCGCCGTACGCGGATGATGTGCGGTTGGCCGCCGAAATGAATCGCGCCGGGCTGGCGGGCGTGCGCTTCGTGCCAGTCCGGTTCACGCCGTCGGCGAGCGTCTTCAAGGGCCAGGCGTGCGGCGGGGTTTCGATTATTTTGACCGACCGCGATCGTTGCGCTGCGGTGGACGTGGGCATCGAGCTGGTGCGGACGTTGCACCGGCTTTACCCGAAGGATTTCGCGCTCGACAAAACGAACACGCTGCTGCTCGACACCAAAACGATGGACGGGATCAGGGCGGGCAAATCGCTGGCGGAAATCAAGCAGTCGTGGGCGGCGGAGTTGGAACAATTCAAACAGCGGCGCGAGGCGTTTTTGATCTACAAGTAGCGCGAGGTTTTTCGGGCGGTGTTTTTCGTTCGTTTCCACGTTGCGGAGCCGAAGGTTCAAGCTCAAAGCTCAAAGTTCAAAGGAAGCTCCAAAATCCAAGCTCCAACCTCCAGAGAAACATCAAACATCAAGTCTCAAAGGGCGCCCGAAGCGTTGTTTGGTGTTTGAGATTTGGAGCTTCTCTGGTGCTTGGAGGTTGGAGCTTGGTGCTTCGCTCATTCCATGCTTGGAAAGTGAAATGCGCGCAAGAGCGGGGCGGGGGAAGAATCGGCTTGCGCCACGCCGGCCGGGGTTATACGATGATCCTCGTTCCTCAACCCGAAAGCCCTTGTCATGATGTCCGCCGAATTGGCCCAAGACCCGATTCCAGCCGTCAAAACTTCCACGCCGGCGGCCGTGAAACCGGCGCGGCTCGTGTCGCTGGACGCTTACCGGGGCCTCATCATGCTTTACATGGCGTCGTCCGGGTTTGGCATTCTGCAAATGGCCCGCAAGTTCCCGGACTCGGCCTGGTCGAAGTGGGCCTGGTACGTCGAGCACACGGAATGGATCGGCTGTTCGACGTGGGACCTGATCCAGCCGGCGTTCATGTTCATGGTGGGCGTGTCGCTGCCGTATTCCTATGCCAAACGGCGGGAGCGCGGGGACAGTTACGGCAGGCTCGTCGGTCACGCGATTGTCCGCGCGCTGGTCCTCACAGCGCTGGGCGTGTTCCTGGCCACCGGTTCGCAGAAGCAGACGAACTTTCTTTTCACAAACGTCCTGAGCCAGATCGGGCTGGGCTATCTTTTTGTCTTTTTGCTTTGGGGGCGCGGGCTGGTGGCGCAAACCCTGAGCATCGTGGGCATCCTGGCGGTTTATTGGGGCCTGTTTTTTTTCCACCCGTTGCCGGGGCCGGATTTTGATTTTGCGAAGTACGATCTCAAGCCCGGCGAAATTCTGGCCGGGCTGCACGCGCATTGGACCATCCACATCAATTTCGCCGCGGACTTTGACCGCTGGTTTCTGAACCTTTTCCCGCGGGCCGCGCCGTTCGTCATCAATCCCGGCGGCTATCAAACGCTCAACTTCGTCCCGTCCATCGCCACGATGATCCTGGGCCTGATGGCGGGGGAATTTTTGCGCGGCGCGGAAAGTCCGCGGCGGAAATTCATCCGGCTGATGCAGGCCGGCGCGGTCTGCCTGGTGGCCGGACTGGTGTTCAGCCTTATTTGCCCGCTCGTGAAACGGATCTGGACGCCGTCGTGGGCCTTGTTCAGCGGCGGGTGGGTGTTGTGGCTGCTGGCGGGCTTTTTCGGCGTGATCGACTGGTGGGGCAAAAAGGCGTGGGCCTTCCCGCTGGTCGTTGTGGGCATGAATTCCATCGCCATTTACCTGATGTCGCACTTGATCAAAAGCTGGCTGGTCGGGACGCTCAAGAGCCATTTCGGACAGCAAATCTTCAGCGGCGTCTACGGGCCGGTCTATGAGCACCTGAGTGTGCTGGCGGTGTTGTGGCTGATCTGTTGGTGGCTCTACCGGCAGAAAATCTTTTTCCGGATTTAATGGGTGTATCTCCCGGGCGTGTTGCCCAAATCTGCTTTTCGGAGGGACGAGCTACGCGAGTCCCAAACTTCTTCCACTTTGCCGGGGAAAACGGGGACTCGCGTAGCTCGTCCCTCCGAACATAACGCCTGCGGCGATTTGGGCAACACGCCCTTGAGATGCGCCCGATTTGATCAGAAAGTCGATCCTCAACGGCGCGCGTCTTTTTTGTTCCGCAGCGAAGGAGGCGGCTTGTCACCGGGATTCAGCGTGATCGTCGTGTCCGATTGCCAGGGATGCTCCCGGCCATCGAGGATGAGAGCGCGCGGCAGCAGTTCAACGATGTGCCCGAAGAAATCGAAGGTCACGGTCCCCGGCTCATACATCAAGTCGTCAAAAATCAATTTTCCAAACGGCACTTGTTGGGCGGGTTTGTCAAACAGCACGGTTTGGGGCTGGGCCATCTCTGGCACCGGTTCGCCGGCGATGACAATTTTCAAATTGGCGATGTTCAGCCGTGGCTGGACCACGATGATGGCCGGGCTGCCGGAGGCGTCGGTGGCGAAGGTGACCTGCCAGGGGCCGTGGCGCAGGCGCAGGTGGCGGTCGCAACTGTAGAAGCTGACGTAAGCCGTCAGGGCGATGGCGAAGGCGAGGACAAAATGTTTCAGGACGCCGCCCGGTTTCATGGCGGGCCTGCACGGTTTTTTGATCGCGCATTGCAACCATAAACCTTCGAGCGTCCCCTCACCCGCCCTTCGGGCACCCTCTCCCCCATTGGGGGAGAGGGAGGGGGTGAGGGGGTGCGGTTCATGGGTAGCTTTGACCTCCAACTTTGGACGCGCAATGGAACCATGAACCGGCCACCGGCAGGAGCGCGGCATTTTTGCCGCTTCGACGTCCAATACTGCGCGACTCGTGAAGCGGCATAAATGCCGCGCTCCGGGATCGGTTCATGCAAAGAAACGCCGGCCCGCAGCCAGGAGAAAAAACCGGATGACCCGCCGCGCGCACGCGGCTTCAGTGGCAGCCGCAACCGGAACTGCAGCCGCCGCCGTTCAAGTCTCCGTCGGTCGGCAGCCGGCCCAGTTCAAAGGTTTTGGCGAGGTGCTGGGTGACGGAATCCTGCACGCGCTGCATTTCCATCTGGGCGTCGAGGAACCCTTTGGCCACGGGGTTGGCCAGCAAGTCGTCGCGCATCTTCTGGAAGGCGGTGATTTCGTCGTGCGAGACCGGCATGCCCTGGTTTTGCTTCATCTGGAGAAAATTTCCCCGTTCGCTGACGGTCTGGTACTGGAACTTGACCAGTTCATCGTTCAGGAACGCATCCATGCGCTTTTTCAAATCCGAAAAATCCGGCTGATCGAGAATCGTCTGGCAAAGCTCGCGGGTTTTTTGAGCGATACCGGTGTCTAGAACGGTGGTTTCCATATTTTGATTGAGTTGTGTCGTTGATTCGACCATCGAGCCGAATGTCAATGGACCCACCATAGCACGGGCTGGCAGGCAAAATCAAGCCCGTTGAAATCCGCGCCCAGTTTGGAGTTCAGGCTTTAGCCTGCGCCACCCCGACAAGCTGAAGCTTGAACTCCAAACTGGTGGAGTAGGCGAAGTGGCAGGAGGCGGGTTCCCATCACAGACCCGTCCGCCTCGTTACCTCGGCGGCTACGACCTTTGGCGCAATTCTTGAACCCGTCCTCGCCGCTGTGGTAGAACTCCCGCCATGAATCGAAAATTCCTGGTCCTTTGGTTCGTGGTCCTCCTTTCCCCGCTGCCGGGGCTGGCCGGCACGCTGGCAGGCCGGGTGTTTCTCGATGCGAATGGAAACGGGCGCTTTGACGCGGGCGAAAAAGGCGTGGCCGGCTGCGTGGTCAGCGACGAACGCGCGCTGACACGCTCCGAGGCCGATGGCCGCTACCGTCTGGAACTGCCGGCGGGACCGGCGACCTTTTTCGTCGTCAACGCCTCCGGCACCTGGCCCTCCGGCAAATGGTGGGGGCACCTGGCCGACGGCGCGAAGGGCGGCGCGTTCGACTTCCCCCTGCGCGAGGCCAACCAGGCGGGCGTGTTCTATTTCGTCCACGGCACCGACATGCACATCAAGCCGGAAGCCATGCCGCTCTACCGGCGTTACATCAGCCACGTCAACGCGCTGCCGGTACCGCTGGCCTTCGTGGTCCACACGGGCGACCTGATCATTGACGCGTTGAAGGAGACGCCGGAGCGGGCGCTCAAGTTGTTCAACCTTTACGACGAAGCCAACCAGGCTTTCAAACCGCCGCTGCGCAGCGTGAAGGGCAACCACGATGTCGTCGGCATCACCGACCCGCAGGTCCGCGAGACGCAGCCGGGTTACGGCAAGGCGCTTTACCGCGAGCGCATCGGGCCGGTCCACTACGCCTTTCGCCATGGCCCGTATCACTTCATCGCGCTGGATGGCACGACGATCAAGGGCCGGAACATCAGCGCCGGGCTGACGAAGGAATCGGCGGATTGGGCGATCAGCTATCTGGCCGGCGTCGCCACCACCAATGAGCCGGTCGTCCTGTTGATTCATGAGCCGCTTTACCCGGAGTCTGGCGGATACCGTCTGGAAGACGATCCGGTGGCCCGGCCGCACGAGGGGCGCCTGCTTGAAGCGTTGAAGGGGAAAAAACTGCTGCTTACGCTGGCCGGTCATGTGCATCAGCGTTCGGAAGCCCGCTGGGGCGGCGCGCCGCATATCCTGGGCGGCGCGGTGTCCTACGCCTGGCACGGGTTTCAGCCATCGTCGCCCTCGCCGCGCGGCTACGTGCTCTATCGGATCGAGGGCAACCAGATTGAAAGGGTTTATCTCGATTGGGCGGAGGAGCGGTCCATTGACATCCTGAGCCCGCCGTTCACCGAAGTGATGATTGGCCGGCAGCTCGTCAACGGCGTGGTGGAAGACCTCACGGGCGACATCACCGCGGTGGATTGCGCGCTGGCCGACCGCTCCGCTTCGGCCAAACTTGCGCCCTTCGGCCATTTGAGCAAGGCCTTCGCCATGTCGCTCGATTTCACCGATCTGGCCGACGGCGTTTATCCGCTGGTGGTGACCGCGCGCGCCGG
Source organism: uncultured Verrucomicrobiota bacterium (assembly GCA_964539075.1). Taxonomy (GTDB): domain Bacteria; phylum Verrucomicrobiota; class Verrucomicrobiia; order Limisphaerales; family CAZIFU01; genus CAZIFU01. Next base: position 10,787 of record CAZIFU010000152.1, read on the forward strand.
GGGCAGGAAATGGGAGGAACGCCAGCCGACGGTCGTATATAGCGGCCGGCACACCAACTTCGCGGCGGCCGGCCCGGCGAAATTGACCTTCCACCTCGAAGGCGAATTGCTCGATGGCACCCGGATTTTCTTCAACGGGAAGCAGTTGACGACCTTGCCTGCGGGCGTCCATGACGGCAAGGAACTCTCCTTCGACGTGCCGTCCGAACGCTTGCGCCGGATGAATGAAGTCCGGTTCGAATTGAGTCCGAACCTGGGCGCCCAAACACAACTCGTCTTCAAAGGCGCCGTCGTGGACTACCAGGGAAAACGTTTTCGGGATGTCCGTTATCCACTCCTGGCGCCCCGGCTTTTGTTCATTGACCGCAGCGGCAAAACGGCCCACGTGTCGTCCTACATTGACCTGGTTTACGACGAGCATCTGGCCGTGAAACGTTGAGCAAAGGGGAGGAGCCTTGCGACTGTCTCAAAACTCCTTGCTCTCGGAGGGACGAGCTACGCGAGTCCCACTTTCCACACGTTTTCGTCGTCGAAGGACTCGCGTAGCTCGTCCCGCCGAAGGTTTTGCGACAACCTCCCAGGCCGCCGCCGCCGCTCGCAAAAATCTTCAAAACAAAACTTGCAATCCGACTGTGCTTGGCTAAATTCCACGCTCCGCTGGTCCGGCAACACCGGGCCGGACCCGATATTCTCAAGCACCATGGCAACAGCAAACGACATCCGCCGCGGCATGGCGATTATTTACAACGGCGACATCGCCGTCGTCCTCGACACCCAGCACCGCACCCCCGGCAACCTGCGCGCCTTCGTCCAGGCCTCCATCCGCAGCATCAAAACCGGCAAGTCCTCCGACGTGCGTTTCAGCTCGACGGAAAAGATCGACGTCGTGCCGCTGACCACGCGCAAGATGGAATTCAGCTACAAGGACGGCGACGACTTCGTTTTCTCGGACCCGGAAACCTTCGAGACCACCACGCTGACGCCCGAACTGGTGGGCGACGCGAAAAATTACCTGGTGGAAAACGCGCCGGTGACGATGACCTACGTCCAGGACAAGGCGGTATCCATCGAATTGCCTTCGAGCGTGGCGTTGATTGTGGCCGACGCCCCGGAAGGCATCCGCGGCGACTCGGCCAACAACGTGCAGAAGTCGGTGACGCTCGAGACGGGCATCACCGTGCAGGCGCCGCTGTTCATCAGGACCGGCGAGAAGATCAAGATTGACACGCGCACGGGGAAATACATGGAAAGGGCGTAGTGAAAGTTTTTAATTTTTAGTTTTGAGTTGAACAGCCCGCCGTCCGAAGAACCTTTGTTAGCGTGGCGGTTGCGTTAACGCACGTTAATGAAGAAGCAGCCGAGGTAACGAGGCTCTGACTTCCCTGCTTTTTCCGATGAGATTTGAGCCTCGTTACCCCGGCTGCTACAGGAGATGGAGTTTTTCAACTGCCTGTCAGGCCACCGCCCTAAGAAATGATTTGGCCGGGTTTCGCCGATTCCGCCGGTGACGCAACCAATGGATGACTTCACCAGTGGTTCGGCCAGCAAATGCTCCCACAAGGGCGGGCAAAACATCATGGCTGCCGGTAATACGAGGATAAGGCTGTTGATGAGAATGGCACCGGACAACTTGGGTTGAAAAAGCAGGGCCAGCAGGACGATCAAGATGGGCAACGCGCGGGGCGCCACCCGGAACAGGTCGCGAAACTCTTCACGAATCGTGCGGCGTCCGTCCAGGTTTGTTTCTGATTCTTGATTCATACATTTTTGGTGCTTAGAATTCTTTCTCCAGCGGCGGGCGCACACCGAACTTCTTTGCCAGGGCGAGCGCGGCATTGAGCGATTTGACGCCCGCGGTGCAGGTCGGGTCTGACAGCGAGGCGGCGGCGACGCACACGCCGGTCAGGAGGCAGCGTTGCAATTCCCATCCCTCGTGCAGGCCCAGCAGCACGCCCGCGCAAAAGGCATCGCCGGCCCCCGCGCCGCCGGCGATATATTTGGGCGCCAGCTTCAGTGAGGATTGCCAGTGGTCCTTGCCGTCGCGCGTGCGCGCAAAACCGCCTTCGGGAAAATGCACCACCACCAGTTCGCGCACGCCCAATTGCAGCAAGGCGCCGGCCGCGTGACGCAGCGCCACCGTGTCGAGCTGGCCGTCGGCCTGGCGAACTTTGAAGCCGGTGGTCTTGCCGGCCTCGATTTCGTTGAGGATGCAATAATCCACGTGCTTGAGGGCGGGCGTGACGATCTTGGCGAAACGGTCGCTGTCTTCGCTGACGACATCCACGCTGGTTTTCATGCCCGCAGTCTGGGCTTTGGCCAGCAACGCCGCCGCCTTGGTCCCGAAAGTCGGATCCGGTCCCTCCAGCGCGTCCAGCAACAGCAGGTAGCCGAGATGGAATATGCGGGCTTTGATTTTGTGAAAGTCCAGGTCCTGGCCGCGCCACAGCGCATTGGCCCCGCGATTGTGGAAAAACGTGCGCCGGCCGCCGTTCACTTCGGTCATGACATCGGTGTAGGAAGTGGAGGCCGCCGGCGTCGCGTGGAGGTGTTTGCTGTCAATCTTGTGCCGGCGGCAATCGGCGAGAATGGTTTGTCCGAGCGCGTCCTGGCCGACCAGCCCGGCGGCGTAAAGCGGGAAGCGCGCGCCCAGTTTCGCCAGGTCAAGCAGGACGTTGTAGGGCGCGCCGCCGGTGCCCTGAAACTGGCTGTGGATGTCCGCCAGTTGTTCGGGCTGGGGATAGACGTTGATGAGCTTGACCTGGTCAATGATCCAGTTGCCGCCGCCTAACAGGCCGCGCCGGGAGGATGAGCTTTTGACTTTCATGCGGAAGCGCCGTTCGGTGGCTGGTCCGGGGCGTGGCGCAAATCCTTCGCGGGCCGCGCCACCTCAGGCTCGATTTGTGTGTGCTTCCAGTAAATGACAATTAAAGCCGCGTAGCAAGCCGTTTTTTGCGGGCGCGAACGAAACGGGCGTCGGCCGCCGACCGCTCAAATGACGTAATCCGCCGTGCCGACCGGCTCGGCCTGGAGCTGGCGCGTCCGTTCGCAGAGGCCGGCCACCGTGACCTGCTCCAATTCCCGCACGATTGCGTCGCGCACCTGTTTCATAATGCTGCGGATGCCGCACCGCGCTTCATCGGGGCAGGAGCAGCGCTCGTAAAAATTTTCACTCACACAACTCACCGGCGCCAGCGGGCCTTCGATGTGGCGGATGACCGAGGCGAGCGTGATCTTCTCCGGCGGTAGTTTCAGCCGGTAGCCGCCCCGCACGCCGCGTCTGCTCTCGACGATGCCGGCGGATTTGAGGTCATTAAGGATTTGTTCCAGGAAGCGTTTTGGGATATTCTGCAGCTCGGAAATCCTACTGACCCGGACGACCTCCGGGCCGTAGTTCAAGCCGAGCACCGTCAACGCGCGGAGCACATATTCGCCCCGGACTGAGAGTTTCATGCGAAAGCTTATTCAAATATTACTAATCAAGTCAAGATTTAACAACAACTATGTCATAATATGCAGTTTATATGGTATTATTATCAAAGTTAAATCCCTATTGACTTAATAGAGTATAACTGTATCCTCGCGCGCACGAAACACCGGATCAGCCCGTGCATTGAACCGGAGTCGGCCCCGGACGGCGCGGTGAGATCGGAGTTTGCGAACAGATAAATTCGCCAAAGTAGAAAGAAATAATGCTATGGAAACCAGGACTCGAAGTTTCGTTAAAGCGATCAGCTATCGCCTGTTCTCCTCGCTCATAGTGACCGCCGGCATCGTTTACCTGTTCACCGGCCAACGGCGCCTGGCCTTCGGCATTGGCCTCACTGAACTGGTCGTCAAAGTGTTCACTTTCTTTCTCCACGAACGCGTCTGGACTTGGATCCCCTACGGGCGTGGCGCCCACCCGTTGGCGATGTTCCAGCTCAAGAAACCGTTGAGCGGCCCGGACGAGCAGATCATCCGCGCGAAACTCAAGGAACTGGGCTATCTGCCCGACTCGCCTTGAGCTTCCCGGTGGCACCTGCTCTTGAACAACAGTGGCTGCCAATGTCGAACGGCTGCCACTCTCCATGAACCTGTGAACCCGTGAACCCCGAAGCAACATTCAACATTCATCTTCCAACGCTCAATATCCAGGGAACGCATCAATGCGAGTCTCCGGAAGCGTTCGAGGTTGAATGTTGAATGTTGGGCGCTTTGGCAGGGTTCAGGGAATCAAGGCGCGAAAATCTTCGGGGAATTCTCAACCAGAACTCGCCTCCAGAAGAGCGGACGAATAGTCTTGAGTCATGCCCTCATCCTTGCTCACGCGCTCTGTCCGGCGGTATGGCCTTTCCCTTTTCACCGCCGTCCTCCTGCTGGCGCCGGTAGCCACCGCTCCGGGCGCTGCGGTCCGTCGCCCGCCGAACATCCTGTTCCTCATCTCGGACGACCAGCGCCCCGACACCATTAGCGCGCTCGGCAACAAAATCATCCGCACGCCGAACCTCGACAGCCTCGTGCGCGGCGGCACGGCGTTCACGCGCGCCGTTGCGGCCTATCCCATCTGTCATGCCAGCCGCGCGGAAATTTTGACGGGCACCAGCGCCTTCCGCAACGGCGTGCCATACCGCGGGCCGACGATTGATCCGAGCCTGGCCACCTGGGCCGGGACGTTTCGCTCGGCGGGCTATCATACCTGGTTCGTCGGCAAGTGGCACAACGACGGCCAGCCCAAACAACGCGGCTACGAGGAGACGCGCGGGTTGTTCACCAGCGGCGGCAGCGGCTCGCGCGAGCACGAGGGCTATGTGGACTGGCGCGGCCAGAAGGCGACCGGTTACACCGGCTGGATCTTCAAGACCGACGACGGGAAAGTGGAGTTGGAGAAAGGCGTTGGTCTGACGCCGGACATCACCCGGTATTTCGCCGACGCGGCCATCGAGCTGATCCAGCGCAAGCCGGAGAAGCCGTTCTTCCTGCACGTCGCCTTCACCGCTCCGCATGACCCGCGCTTGCGGCCGCCGGGTTACGAAACGAAATACGATCCGAAGAAAATACCGCTGCCGAAGAATTTCCTGCCCGAGCACCCGTTCGACCACGGCAACATCAAAGGCCGCGACGAACTGCTCCTGCCCTGGCCTCGCACGCCCGACGCGGTGCGCGAGGAACTGGCGGTCTATTACGCGATCCTTTCGCACCTGGACGAGCAGATCGGCCGCCTTCTCGACGCGCTGCGAGTGACCGGTCAGTTGGACAACACCCTCATTATTTTTACCACCGATCAGGGACTGGCGCTCGGCAGCCACGGTCTGCTGGGCAAGCAGAACCTGTATGAGCACACCCTCGGCGTGCCGCTGATTTTCAGCGGGCCGGGCATTCCCAAGGGCCGGCGCGTCGCGGCTCAGTGTTACCTGCGCGATCTCTTTCCGACCGCGTGCGAGCTGGCCGGCCTCAAAACGCCCGGCACCGTCCAGGGTAAAAGCCTCGTCCCCGTCCTGACGGGCAAGGCGAAATCCATTTATCCGTTCCTCGTCGGTTATTTTACCGACACGCAACGGATGATCCGCGAGGACCGGTGGAAACTGATCTTCTATCCGCAAATAAAAAAACATCAGCTCTTCGATCTGGCCGGCGACCCCGATGAGGCAAAGGATTTGTCAGGGGAACCGCAGCACGCGGCGGTGTTTGCCGGGTTGCGCGTGAAATTGGAAGCGTGGTTGACAGAAAACGGCGATCCGCTGGCCGCCGCGCCCGCGCGTTGACCCGTGATTATGCTCTTACTCTTGTCCTACCCATGAACCGGCCGCAGGCGACCTGCCAAACTTTGTCGCATATGCAACAAAGTTTTGTCTGCCCGGTTCATGGCCCCAATGCGCGTCCAAATTTGGAGGTCGGGGCTTTCCATGAACCTCGTTGGCCATGCTACGAGGTGGCAGCCACGCGGGCTCGCGAAGGCGCGAAGCGTTTGGAGTGCGCCGGCCCCAGCCGGCGCTTTCCCAGTCAGCCACAGCGCCGACTCGCGTCGGCGCACTCCAAACGCTGACGCGCGGGCGACGGCTCCGTCCGGTTCAAGGGCCCAAATTGCGGAGGCGCGTCCGTGGAATCTACTCCTGAATTGTCCGGCAGGATGAGGGCAAAGCATACCCGGCATCACCTTACGCCCGCAGCCGCGTCAGCTTTACCGGCTCGGTCCACAACTTCACGCCCTCCCCGTCGCGCGCGCAGTAAATATTCTTCAACCAGTTCACGTCGTCGGCCAGGGTGAAATCCACCCGATAATGCGCGCCGCGACTCTCCTCGCGCAGCCACGCGCAGCGCGCAATCAGCTCCGAGGCCGTCAGCAGGTTGCGCAGGTCCAGCGCCTGTTGCCAGGCCAGGTTGAACGCGCGCCCCCCGCTCACAGCGACGCGCCCGGCCCGTTCGCCCAGGCCCTCAATTTCCGAGATGGCCTGCCGCAGCGATTCGCCCTCGCGCACAATGCCGGCGCGTTCCCACATCACCTGGCCGAGATCCTCGCGCAGGGCGAACGGATTTTCGCCCGACGGCCTCGCCAGAAACGCGTCGGGCCCGGCCTGCACGGCGGCCACCTGCTCGCGCGAGGGTTCGTCGTGGGTTGCGCCCCGGACCCAGCGCGCCACGGCCTCCCCCACGCGCGCGCCGAACACAGTGGATTCGGCCACGCCGTTGCCGCCGAGCCGGTTCGCCCCGTGCACGCCCGCGGCGTCCTCGCCCGCGGCGAACAGCCCCTCAAGGTTCGTGAAGCCATCGCGGTTGATGCGCACGCCGCCCATGTTGAAATGCGCCGTGGGCGAAACCTCGATGCGCTCGCGCGCCAGGTCCACGCCCAGGCGCAGGCAGCGCTCTCTCATGCCGGCAAAATTGTCTTCGACGAACTTCGCGCCGAGGTGCGAAACGTCCAGCCACACGCCGCCGTCCGGCGTGCCGCGCCCCGCGGCGATTTCCAGGTAGCCCGCGCGCGCGACGCGATCGCGCGTGGAACGCTCCATCCGTTCCGGGTCGTACCGCGACATATAACGTTCGTCCCGCCCGTTGAACAGGTGCGCGCCCGCGCCGCGCAACCCTTCTTCGAGCAGCGCCCCGTCGAGCCGCGAGCCGGGCACGACCAGGCCCGTCGGATGAAACTGGACCATCTCCATGTCCATCAAATGCGCGCCCGCCCGCCAGGCCATCGCCAGGCCGTCGCACGCTTTTTCCTGCGCGCAGGCGGCCCGCTGATACATCAACGGCCCGGCGCCCGTCGCCAGAATGACGGCCTTGCTGCGTGCGGTGACGCATGTGCCGCGCCGCATGTCGAGCAACACCGCGCCCGTCACGCGCCGGCCGTCGCCCGAAGTGAGCAGCTCCAGGCCGCGCGTTTCCTCCAGGCAACGAATCCCCGCGGCCAGCACCTGGTCGCGCAACCGCGCCATGATTTCGATGCCCGTCAAGTCGCCCACGTGCACTGTGCGGTCGAAGCTCTGGCCGGCGAACGCTTTCTGGTGGATGCGGCCGTCGGGCGCGCGGTCAAAGAGGCAGCCGATTTTATTTTCCAGTTCGCGCACGACGCGCGGCGCGTCCTCCGCCAGCGTCCAGGCCAGGTCCTGGTCGTTGAGAAACGCGCCGCCGCGCACGGTGTCCTCGAAGTGCGCCTGGATCGAATCCCGGGGATCGAGCACGACGTTGAAGCCGCCCTGCACCATGCGCGTGCAGCCGCTTTTGCCGAGCAGACCTTTCGAGACGAGCGTGATGTCCAGCGCCGGATCGCGCCAGAAGGCGTGGAGCGCGGCCATCAAGCCCGCGCCCCCGGTGCCGAGGATCAGCATGTCGGTGGTGATTTGATCCATCATGGCAGGTCAATGGCAGGAAGCGTGTGCGAGTGGTTGATGAGGAAAGCTCCAAATTCCAAGCTCCAAGCACCAGAGAAGCTCCAAAATCCAAACTTCAAATCCAGATCGCTCGTCGCGCGTGCCAACCGGCCCTTGGAGCTTGGCGTTTGGAGTTTCTCTGGAGCTTGGTGCTTGGTGCCTGGGGTTTCGCATCGGGCTTACGGCTTACCGGGCGGAAAGAGTTTCACAAACAATGTGCGAAAAGGCTCAAACACCGCCATCCGTTTCAGCCGCTCGATCGAAGCCGTCGGCGAAATCCCGCGCGGGCAGGCCTCGCGGCAGTTGCCCAGCGTGTGGCAGCGAAACGCCCCCGCCTCGCCCGCCACGAGGGCCAGCCGCTCGCCGCGCGCTCCGTCGCGCGGGTCCACGATGAGCGCCAGCGCGCGGTGCAGCGCCATCGGGCCAAGGTAACGCGGGTGCAGCGTGACGAGCGTGCAGGCCGAGTAACACGCGCCGCAATCAATGCACTGCGGCTGATGGTTCAGCGCCTGCCACTCCGCGCCGTCGTGCGGGAACCGATAAAAATCATCCAGGCCGTCGCGGGGAATGAAGTGCGGCAGCGTGCGTTGATAGGCGGCGAAGAACGGCGCGAGGTCCACGACCAGGTCGCGGACGACCGGCAGATTGCGCAACGGCTCGACGCGCAGCGTCGCGCCCACGGTCCGGACCAGCGTGGTGCAGGTCAATTGCTCGCGACCGTTGACCAGCATTGCGCACGAGCCGCACATGCCCACGCGGCACGAAAAGCGGAAGGCCAGGTCGGGCGCCGGCCCGCGTTGCAGCGCGAAGAGGGCGTCGAGCACGCTGGCGCGTTCGCCCACTTCGACTTCATGCTGCTCGAAGCGCGGGGCCGCATCGGCCTCCGGCGTGAATCGCCGGACGCTCAGGGTGACTTTTGGCACGGGCGGAGGATAGCGCGAAGCCGGCCGGCGTGGCAAAGATTTCCGGTGAGATGGGGGGCGTTTCTTCCGGAAGGACGAGCGACGCGAGTCCCTGATTCTCCGGACGAACATCCAACATCCAACATCCAAGTTCTCGTGCGCCGGTCGGTTCGACTTCCGGAGGGATGAGCGACGCGAGTCCCCGATTTTCCATTAAAGTCGGGAGATATTTGGGACTCGCGTCGCTCGTCCCTCCGAAGGCATGAGTGGAGGATAGTGCGGAGCCGGAGGGCGTGGCAAAGTTTTCCGCTAAATTGTAGGAGCCGATCCCAAAACCGCGCCTTGGGGCCAGGAACCAGTTGGCGCTTCCGTTGTCGCGCCAGCGTCTTGGACTGCGCCAGTCCTCTGGCGCTTTGACCGGGCCGCTTTCCGTTCACACAGCGCCAGAGGACTGGCGCAGTCCAAGACCTTGCGGAGGTCCGGACGTTTCATGGAAGGTGCGGCCGGCGGGACATCGCACTGCCCGGAAAATGGACGAAAAAAAGGGTTGCGTTTGTCCGGGGCCGATGGCATAATCTGGCCAGTAAGATGCTGTTCTCAGAGCTGCATTTAATGTGTTGACTTGAAATGGCATAAACGTAATATTTTGGCCGGCATTAAGGTATTCAAATGAAAACTAAAACGCTCCTCTTCTCAGCCTTGACAATGATCGCGGCCCTGACCTCCGCCCAGGCGGATACCGCGGTTTATTCGGTGAATGCGGTGGGATACGTGAATGTTTCAGTACCGGCTGGCCAGTTCGTTTTGGTGAGCAATCCAGTAAGCCAGCCAACCAACACAATCAACGCCATACTTCCAAGCGCGCCCGACAATACGACGAAAATCTTTCTTTTTGATGGCGCCGGGTACGTCCTTTTCACGAAGCGATCCACGGGATGGGCACCGAATGGCGGTACCACGATAATAAACCCCGGCGTCGGCATGTTCGTACAGAATACTGCTGCTACCAACATCACACTGACTTTCGTTGGAGATGTTCTTCAAAGCACCGCATCCGGTCCATTGAGCAATAGTATCCCTGCAGGTTATTCGCTCGTGGCGTCTCAAGTGCCCCAAGCAGGTTTGGTGGAAACTCAGTTGGGTTTGCCTGCGCAGAACAATGACAAGGTTTACAAATTCGTAGGTGGAACATACCAGTTATTCACTCGGCGGACTTCTACTTGGAGCAGTCCCGGTGAACCATCCGTTGCTGTTGCCGAGGGTTTCTTCTTTCAAACTGCAGCCGCTAAAACTTGGGTTCGTGATTTCAACGTAAACCAATAACCTTAGAGATATGAATATCATGAAGGCTATCGTTAGTATTGTTGCGGGTTTTGTACTGGTTTCGACAAACGCTTACTCGCAAGGCAGCACCGGCCCGGTATTATTAAACAATTACGACCACAACGACGCCATTTTCCTAAACACAATCAGCACGCTAGCGCCCATTGCCGGAACCCTGGTGCAGCTTTTGGTTGGTGCGGATTTTGCGAGTTTAGTTCCTGTCGTTTCGACGTCAACGCTTGGCTCCATCCATGGACTTTTGGAACCGGGTTTCTTCGACGTTGGTTTTGGGTACACAGCACAAACTAACAGCGCTACGGCTTCGTTTCGTCTGTTAGCTTGGACAGGAGCTGCTACGTTTGGCGCCGCAACGACTCGTGGTTCGGCAGACTGGACTCAACAGGTGGGAATCCAACTGACTGGCGACCCATTGCCTGCGCCTAACGCTGCGCCTCTACTGAATCCGATAGTCATTATGAGTATGGTCGTAGTCCCGGAGCCGTCGGCAATAGTTCTCGGGCTTTTTGGCGCTGCGGCCTTGCTGCTGCGCCGCCGCAAATAAATTCTTTCTTTTTTTTCCGCTTCAAGCCGCCCGCCCCGGGCGGCTTTTTTGTTGCACGTAAGTTTTGCGCGGTTCCTCGCCGCCCACCCAAACATAAATCAAAACGCACCCCGCTCTCACCATGAACCTCGTTGGCCATGCAACGAGACGGCCTCCACGCGGGCCAGCGAAGGCGCGAAGCGTTTGGAGTGCGCCGGCCCCAGCCGGGGCTTTCCCAGTCTGCCACAGCGCCGACTGGCGTCGGCGCACTCCAAACGCTGACGCGCGGGCGAAGGGTCCGTCCGGTTCAAGGGCCCAAATCGCGGACCCGCGTCCGTGGAATCTCCAAGAACCCCGAAGAAACATTCAACATTCAACTTCCAACGCTCAACCTCCAAGGAACGCACCAACACGAGTCTCCGGAAGCGTTCGAGGTTGAATGTTGAATGTTGGGCGCTTTTCGTGGATTTAGGGGTTCAAAGCACGAAGTTTTCTTTGGGAGAATTCTCACCCCGGCCTGCCCTCTGAATCCGTAGGGCAGGCGTCCCCGTCCCGCCTTGGCGGGATTGCGGCGGCTTCCAGCCGCCAGTCTCCGATCCGCGCCGACACCGGGCAAGATGCCCGTGTCACCGGCAGGCTGGAAGCCTGCCCTACGCGGTCGGGTGGCTTTCCGTTGCAATCGAGGACACGATTGTTCCACAACGCGACAGTCCGGACCGGGTTTTGGGGCGCAACCCGCCGTTTTCCCCGCTGGCACAATTCACGCTGAAAATCTCCCATGAAGCAATCGTCCATGACCTTGATTCTCACTGCCCTGACGGGCCGGTGCGAACAAGCCTTCGCTCAAGGCGGGGTAGTTGTCTAACGAGCCATGAAAAGAACATTGATCACCGCTCTGATTCTCGGCTCGGCTTGCGCCGCCGCGCTGGGGCAGGGGGCGATCCAGTTCGCCAATCTCGGCACCAGTGAAGCCACCTCGACAACGGTAGATGCGCCGGTGTTCGACATGGACATGACCACGAAAGTGAGTGGCAATGGTTGCAGCGCCCAATTGTTCTACGGCGTCCTGGGGACTCCCGATGAAAATTTGACGCCTTTGGCCTCACCCGTTTTGGGGTTCAATGCGTTTCCCTTTGACGGATACACAATGCCTCCTCAATCCGTTCAAATTCCCGGCATCCCGACCGGTGCGAGTGCGCGTCTGCAAATGCGGGTGTGGAACAATCAAGGCGGCAGCGTTACAACTTACGACGATGCCTCGATCCGGGGAGCCTCCACATCCTTTGACTCGGCTCCTTTGGGCAACAGTCTCAATTTCAGCAGCGTTCCCGTCATGCAAGGCCTGCAAAGTTTCAGCCTGGCGGTGGTGCCGGAGCCGTCGGCCCTTGCCCTGGCCCTGGTGGGCGCCGCGGCCTTGTTACTGCGCCGACGCAAATAAATTCTCTTCCCGCAGTCCGCTTCAAACCGCCCGCCACGGGCGGTTTTTTTGTTTGGGCAGGTGCATTTTGAATTCCCAGCGGCAAGGCCCTTTGCGGAGTGGCGCATGGCCACCCGCTCTCTCAGCGCCTCTCAGTTTTTGACAAACGGCCGTCACCTTCTCATCAAGACCCCTCTTTCGGGCGTGTTGCCCAACTCGGACCCGTGGCCGGCTGGTGTAGGGCAGGCATCCTGCCTGCCGGTTAAGCGGGCTTCCAGCCCGGTGTGCGAGCCTGCCAGGCGGCTGGAAGCTGCCCAGACTGGCAGGCTGGAAACCATGCCCCACGTGGGCGCGTTCATAGATGCGGCGATCGCGCCGTGGAATTTCTCCCTGAACTCGTAGGGCAGGCGTCCTCGCCTGCCGGTGGCGGCGGCTTCCAGCCGCAAGTCGGTTGCGTGTTGTGGGTCTTCATTGCCACTGCGGGCAAGATGCCCGCAAAACCGGCAGGCTGAAAGCCTGCCCTACGATCCTTGATACGCGCTGCTCCATTGCCAGTCTTCGGGACGTGCACACAAACCGGCGCTGACCGGGTTGTTGATGGTGTAAGCCACGCATCGGGCATGGTCGTCGTCGTCACGAATCAGGTGGTCGTAGGATTCACTTTGCCAAAATGTTCCTCCTGCGCGCGCCAGGAGTTTATTGGCTTCCTTGGAAGTGAAGGATTTCCAACTGTGCAGCACGCGACTCAAGGTTTCGGGCGGACGCGGCCAGACGACGACATGCACGTGATTCGGCATCACCACCCACGCACGCAATTCATATCGCGGTCCGTCGAAGAAGCGCAGCGCGTCAGCGACCAGCCTGGCGATCTCCGGGCGGCGAAGAAAACACTCCCCGTGTCCGGCGTCGAGCCAGGCATCCACACGATTGGAATACCAGCGGAACAATTCCTCCTGCTCCTGCCAGGCGAGTGGGCGCTTGGCGGTGAGCGCGTGCTGGAGGATTTGTTCCCGCTCCTGTTTGAGTTGTTGCAGGACGTTTGCGGGCAATGTGCCGGCCAACCGGAAGGTGACAAAATAGCTGCCGCCTTCCTTCTTCAAATGCGGCAAATGGTCGCGCGAGTGGAAGCCTGCGGTGAGACGCGGTGCGCACGAAGCGTCTGAACGTTTGGTGTTCATGCGTGGTTTTGTAGGGCAGGCATCCTGCCTGCCGGTGACGGCGGCTTCCAGCCGCAAGTGGGTTGTGCGTCGATCATCAACACATCACCTGCGGGCAGGATGCCCGCAAAACCGGCAGGCTGGAAGCGTGCCCTACAGCGCCTCGGTTCACTGCGACACGGCCTTTTCCGAATCACATCAATTTTGGCCGGGCCGGGGGTTGACATCGCTGGCCGGGCGATTAGCATGACCAGCCGCGATGTGGCCCGTTCGTCTATCAGTTAGGACACGGCCCTCTCAAGGCTGAAAGACGGGTGCGATTCCCGTACGGGCTACCAATTACTTTGGAGTTGATGGTTGATGGAGTTGTGAGTTGATGGAGATGGGCTGCTGACTCCACTATCAACTCTCAGGTTTATCAACCATCAACCATCGCCAACCATCAACCAGTGCCATGCGCCAGTTTCAAATCATCTTTAATCCTACCAGCGCCGCCGAGCTGGCCCGGATGCCCCGCGAACTGCAGTTGCACATCCTCGGCGAATTTCGCGGGCTGCCACAGGAGATCCTCAGTTCGCACCTGGAACATTTTGGCAAACTGGAGCGGGCGGGCAAAACGCTCCACCGTTTCCGGCTGGGCGATTACCGGGTTTATTTCGAGCTGCACGACCTGGGAGTGGTCGTCCACCGCATCCTCAACCGCAATTCGCTCAAGGATTTCCTCTTCCGCTCCAGCCTGCCGACGGGCGAGGATGAGGCGCTGCAAAGCAACCCGAAGTTCTGGGAATTGATCGAGGCTGCCCGCACCGCGTCGGCGAAGTCCTGAAACGCTCTGCGAAAAGTCGGAGTTCACGCTTCAGCCGGCGTACTGGCCGGAAATCCGAAGCTCGAAACTCTCCCGCTGAGCGGGACAAACAAATTCAAATCTTCAGAATTCAGAGAATGTAGAAAACGCGAAGGCCGTTTTGATCATTTGGGCATTTGGATTTGTTTCGGATTTCGGATTTCGGATTTCGGATTTCGGAATTTTTAGACCGGTCCCTGCACAACCGGCGCGCAAACTGAAGTTTAATTTCAACACACAAGCTGAAGCTTGAACTCCAAACTCCCGGCTACCGCACTTCTTCGCCCAGTTCCACGTTCCAGTAGGCCAGGTCGAGGAAGTGTTTCCAACTGTCGTGGCAGTTCAATTCGAGGTTGACCTGGATGAACGGGCGCCACCGCGGGCGCTTGGGCTTGCGGATGAGATGCAGGCCCCCCTCCTGCGGCGTGCGGTTGGCCTTGCGGGTGTTGCAGGCGACGCACGAGCACACGATGTTTTCCCAGACGGTCGGCCCGCCGCGGTCGCGCGGGAGCACGTGGTCGAGGTTCAGGTCCTTGCGCTCGAACACCTGGCCGCAATACTGGCAGGTGTTCCGGTCGCGCTCGAAGATATTGTGGCGGGTGAACTTGACTTCTTTCTTGGGCAGCCGGTCGAAGAGGACCAGCAGGATGACGCGCGGCACGCGGATTTTGAAGGAGATGGTGTGAATGCACTCCGGGTGCGGCTCCTGCTCGGAGAAATCCTGCCACTGGCTGAAATTAAAGGTCTGAAAGGCACCGTCGTTGTCGCCGAACACGACCTGCGCGTGGCCTTCAAAAAGGAGCGTCAGGGCGCGGCGGGCGGTGCAGATATTGACGGCCTGCCACAGGCGGTTGAGCACCAGCACTTGTTGGTTCAAATACAAGCTCATAACTGACGAACGGCGCGCAACCTAGCACACGATTTGCCGCAATGTCAATGCCGCCACGCGCCAGCGTAACTCGTCTTTTAGACCGCGTGAAAAGGAAGCTCCAAATTCCAAGCTCCAACCTCCAGAGAAACCTCAAACACCAAGTCTTAACGGGCGCAAGTCGTGTTGTTTGGTGCTTGAGATTTGGAGCTTCTCTGGAACTTGGAGCTTGGAGCTTGGGGTTTCGTGCCTCTCGAACTCAACAATTGGAATGTGCTTCACGTGCGTAATCGCATTGCTAAAGCGCGCCAGCTTTACTATCCTCCCGGCATGAAACACTTTCTTGTCTGGGCCGGGCTGCTCCTGGGTCTGGCCGGTCTGGTCAGGGCGGACGCGCTCGACGACCAGTATGTCCAGATTTATGCGCTGATCCAGCAGGCTGACGCGTTCAACGAAAACCAGCAGCCGCAGCAGGCCGTTGAAAAATACCAGCAAGCCCAGGCCGCGCTCAAAAAACTGCAATCCTCCTACCCCCAATGGAACGAAAAAGTGGTCGCTTTCCGGCTGCGGTACGTCACCGAAAAGCTGTCGGCTTTGCCCGGCGGCGCCGCCGCGATGGAGGCCAAACCGGTGACCGTGGCCCCTTCGTCTCTATTCAGCACCTCTCCGTCCAAGCCGTCCGCCGCGCCCGCCCGGCCTGCCGCCAAAACACCGCCCGCCAACCCGACGCAAAACCTGTTGACCTCGCTGCAGGAGGAAGTCCGCCGCTTGAAAGCGGACAATTCCGCGCTCGAGGCGAAACTCAAGGAAGCCCTATCGGCGCAGCCCGCCGCTGTGGACCCGCGCGAACTGGCGAAGGCCGAGGAGCGGGTCAAGGCGCTCGAAAAGGAAAACGAACTCCTCAAGGTCAGCCTCGCCCAGGAGCAGGCCAGGCTGGCCAAAGCAGCCGATGCGGCCACGCTGGAACAAAGCCGGAAAGCGCTCGCTGATTCAAATCGCAAACTGGCCGAACAGAACGAGGCGATCGCCGGACAGACCGAACTCATCGCCGCGTTGAAGGTCGAGAAGGAAGCCTTGCAGTCGCGCCTCAAATCCATGGGCGAGCAGTCCGCCGACGCTGCCGTCTTGCGCTCTGAGAACGAAAATCTCAAAAACCAACTGACTGGCCAGACCGAGGCCGTCTCCAGACAGACCGAACTCATCGCCTCCTTGAAAGTCGAGAAAGAAACTTTGCAGTCGCGCCTCAAATCCGCAGGCGAGCCGTCCGCCGACGTTGCCGCTTTGCGCGCGGAGAACGAAAGGCTTAAAAAACAACTGGCGACGCTTCCCGCCAAACCCGAAACCGCCGCGCCCGCCGCGGATCTGGGCCAGCAGTTGATCCAGGCTCGCACCGATCTTACCATCAAACAGAGCCGCGTCGAAATCCTGCAGATGGAAAAGGCCGCCCTCGAAAACCGACTCAAAGACGCGCTCGCCGCGCCCGCGCCCATACCGGTCGCCGCGCCGGTTCCCCCACCCACGCCGGCCCCGGCTCCCGAATTGACCGCGAAAATCACCGCGTTGGAAAGGGAACTGGCGGAATCCAAGGCAGCCACGGCGGAAGCCGCCAAAACTGTCGAGACCCTGCAAAAGGAGAAAACCGCACTGGCCGTCGCGCCCGCCCCAACCCCGGCCCCGGAATTGACCGGGAAAATCACCGCATTGGAAAAGGAACTCGCGGAATCCAAGGCCGCCACGACGGAGGCCACCAGGACCGTCGAGACCTTGCAAAAAGAAAGAGCCGCGCTGGCCGCTACGCCCACGCCCGCCCTGCCTCCCGTATTGACCGCGCGAATCAGCGCCTTGGAAAAGGAACTCGCGGAAGCCAGGACGGCCGCGACGGAATCCGCCAAAACTGTTGAGACCTTGCAAAAAGAAAAAGCCGCACTGGCCACCGTGCCCGCGCCGGTCCCGGCTCCCGAATTGACCGCGAAAATCTCCGCGCTGGAAAAGGAACTCGTGGAATACAGGACGGTCACGATGGAAGCCACCAAAACCGTCGAAACTCTGCAAAAACAAAAAGCCGGCCTGGTTTCCAAACTGGCGGAAAACGCGCTGGCTGTGGCCATGGCCCGGCCACCGGAGGCGCCCCAGCCGGCCAGTTCGCCCGCCAACAAACGCAATGCCGATGCGGCCGCGCACGATCAGACTCAATTGACCAACCTCCGCGCGCGCCTGGAGGTTTTGGAGGCGCGGCAGGTCCCCTACACCGCCGAGGAGTTGGCCCTCTTCAAACAACCGGAGCACGTCAAGCCCGCCGCCGAGCCGGGCGCGGCCAGGCCCTCAATCAAGGCGCTGCCCGCCGGCGCGGGCAAACTGGTGGCCGAAGCTCAACAGGCGTTCGCCGCGCAGCGCTTCGCCGACGCGGAAAAAATTTACGGGCAATTGCTGCGGATGGACGAAAAAAATGTTTACATCCTCGCGAATCTGGCCGCCATTCAATCGGAACAAAACCGGCTGGACGAGGCCGAGGCCAATCTGAAGCGGGCACTGGCCGAGGCGCCGAACGATGCCTACAGCCTTTCCTTGATGGGGATCGTGAAGTATCGCCAGAAGAAATTCGATGAAGCGCTGGAGGTCCTCAGCCGCGCGGCCCAGCTCGATCCGCAAAGCGCCGAAACGCAAAACTACCTCGGCATCACGCTCAGTGAAAAGGGCCTGCGCGGCCCGGCCGAGACTGCCTTGCGCAAGGCGGTGCAACTCTCCCCCGGTTACGCCAGCGCGCATCACAATCTCGCCGTGGTTTATGCCACCGGCCAGCCGCCTTCCCTCGAACTCGCCCGCTGGCATTATCAGAAGGCGCTCGACGCCGGCAATCCCAAGAACCCGCAACTGGAAAAACTCCTCAATAGCGGCGCCAACAAGTGAGCGCGAGCGGCGCCGACCCCTGCTTGCAGCCACGGTGTTTTTCTGATTCCATGCCCGCTCGCTGCAATTCGTCCAGATCGTCGCGCGCCGCCAGGATATTCCGGAGTGCGGCCGTCCCGACCGCAGCCACCTCCACCCGGATTCGCGCTCAGGATTGTAACGAAGCCCATCGCCGGTCCCCCGTTTCTGCGCCCGAGGACGGGCGCACTCCGTTTGGTTGCTGCTTTGTCGCGCTATGCTTTCGCAGTTGATCCACGAGCTGGTCATCCCGACCCGTGGCCGGGGCTTTTACGAGTTCACGGACGAAGTCGCCGCCCTCGTGCGGCGGAGCGGGTTCAAATCCGGGGTGGCCACCCTGCTCGTGCGCCACACCTCCGCGTCGCTGCTGATCCAGGAAAACGCCGACCCCGAAGTGCGGCGCGACCTGGAGCGGTTCTTCGCGCGGCTTGTGCCGGATGGGGACCCGTTGTTCCGGCACACGAGCGAAGGGGACGACGACATGCCGGCGCATGTGCGCAGCGCGATGACGGCGGTGCAACTGAGCCTTCCCTTCGCCGCGGGCGACCTGTTGCTGGGCACCTGGCAGGGCATTTACCTCTGGGAACATCGCCGGCAATCCCATCGCCGCACCGTGGCCGTGCATTTGTTGGGGGAATAAACTGGCCAAACTTTCCGGGCGATGGCACCTTCTGCCGCCGTAGCAGACCAAAAGATCATGCACATGTTTAACGCCCTCATTTTGAGCGCGCTGATGGCGGGCGCTCCGGCCCTCCGGGCCGCCGCTCCCGCGCACCGACCCGCCGGCCCCACCAACCGGTTCGGGTTCGCCGGCCCGGAAATTTTCCCCATTGATTTTCAATTCGGCAATTTGCGCGCCGCCGACCTGGACGGCGACGGGTTGCAGGATTTGATCGTGGTCAACAATTCGCGGTCCAAGATCAACCTGCTCTACAACCAGACCGGCAAGAAGCCTTCCGAGTTGAAGGCCCTGCCCGCGGTGAAACGGGAATTGAACGAACTGCCCCCCGGGGCGCGGTTCCGCATCGATTCGGTGGCCTCGGAGAAACGCATTGCCTGCCTGCTGGTGAGCGATTTGAACGGCGATGGCCGCCCCGATCTGGCCTACTACGGCGAGCCCAAGGAACTGGTCGTGCAATACAACCAGGGCACCAATGGCTGGAGCGCGCCCAAACGCTGGCCCATCGAGGACGGCCAGCTCACCCCCAACGCCATGTGTGATGGCGACCTCAACGGCGATGGCCGCAAGGACCTCCTGTTGGTGGCCGAGAACCATATCTATTTCTTCGCCCAAAACGCCGACCACACCCTGGCCGAGCCGGAAAAAATTCCCTTCACCGGCGCCGTCAAGGCCACGCAGGTGCTCGACATTGATGGCGACGGGCTGGATGACCTGTTGCTGGTCAACTGGGAAAGTCCCAACCCGTTCCGCTTCCGCCTTCAGGCCGCCAACGGCCAGCTCGGTCCCGAAATTCATTTCCCGCTCGCCCCCATCCGTTCCTTCTGCGCCGATGATCTGGACGGCGACCACAGGGCCGAGATCATGACCATCGCGCAAAATTCCGGGCGCGCCCAGATTTCCACCTTCACTCAGAAACCGGCGGAAACCCTGCTGGGCGCGCTGCAAAAAGGCCAGTTCCAGGTTCTGCCCCTGAACAAGACCGAAAAGGCCCGCCGCGGCATGGTCTGGGCCGACCTCAATGGCGATGGTCGCGACGATCTGCTCGTCTCCGAACCGGACAGCGGCCAGCTCACGGTTTATTTGCAACAAGCCAACGGGCTGCTCGCCGCGCCCAAAACATTTCCCACACTCACCGGCGTAAGCGAACTGGCGGCGGCCGATTGGGACGGCGATGGCAAGCCGGAGATTTTCCTGTTGAGCGGCGACGAGCGCCAGGTGGGCGTCACCCGTTTTGACGACAACGGGCGGATTCCATTTCCAACCATCCTTCCCATGGAAGGCAAGCCGCTGGCGATGGCCGTGGGCGCCTTGCGCGCGCCGGAAAAGCTGGCGCTGGCGGTCATTCTGGACCAGGACGGCAAACGTTCGCTGCTGACACGCACCGCCGACGGTGAAACCCGGACCCAAAAGCTGGGCGACAATTTCAAATCCAATCCTGGTTCGTTACTCGTGCACGACGTCAACCAGGACGGCCTGGCCGATCTGCTCGTGTTGATTCCGTACGAGAAGATCAAAATCCTGTTGCAGGTGCCGCAAAAGGAGTTTGAAGAAATTGACCTCGCCCCGCCTGGTGGCAGCGTCGAGCAGCCCTGGGCCAGCGCCGCCGACGTGGATGGCGACGGCAAACCGGAATTGCTCCTGGGCCAGAAAAATTTCGTCCGCGCCGTCGTCTTGCAGGCCGACAGCAAAACAGACGCGACCAACGGCAAACCGGCCTGGGCTTTCGTGGTGAAAGAGCAGATCAACGGCGCCGCCAGCAACTCCCGCATCCAGGCCGCCGCCGCGCTGCCCAACGGTGACGCCAAAATCGCCAACCTCTTCCTGCTCGATGCCGAACGCAAAACCCTCACCTTGTGCGAGCGCGACGCCGCCGGCGTCTGGCAGGTGGCGCGCAACCTGCAATTGCCGGTCACCGATTTCACCAGCCTGCGCGCCCTCGCGCTCAACGGCACCCGCCCTGACAGCATCGCCTTTCTCGGCGCCAACGCCGTCGCCTGGATGACCTTCCAGGGCAAAACCTGGGAGTTCACGGAACTGGACGGCTACGAATCGCCCATCAAAGACGCCCGGCTCCATGACGTGGTCGCCGGCGACCTGAACAACGACGGCCGCAAGGATCTCGTTTTTCTGGAAACGGCCAAGAACTATCTGGACGTCGTCACTTTCGCGCCGCCGCATCAACTCGTGCCGGCCGACCGCTGGCAGGTGTTCGAAGAACGGACCTTCCGCAGCCGCCGCGCCGACGCCGCCGAACCGCGCGAGGCTCTGATCGTGGATGTGACTGGCGACGGCAAAAACGATCTGATCGTCATCGTCCACGACCGCATCCTGGTTTATCCGCAGGAATAATCGGCAGGGTTTCCCGACACGGCCCGACGTTGTCCCGCCCCACCCTGGGAAACCGGCGAGCCGCGAAACCAATTAGCCGCAAAAGGGCGCAGAGGGCGCAAAAATTTTGAACCGCTAATCCGCGCTGATGGACGCTGATTCTTCCCCCTCTCCGCCTCGATCGGAGGGAGATTCCACGGCCCGCACAAGGCCGCGAATTGTGCCCTGAACCGGAGAAGACCGAGCTTGGTCGCGTCAGCGTCTTGGACTGCGCCAGTCCTCTGGCGCTTTGGAAGTCGTGGGTTGTCGAAAGCGCCAGAGGACTGGCGCACTCCAAGACCTTGCGGTGGTACGATCGGTTCATGGGTAGGGGCGGGGCGAGATGTCGAGTTTTTCCTGTGCATGTCGCATGCTCCCGTTGGCGTCTCTGCGTTAAAACCCGTTCGCGTGGTTCGTGTATTTCGCGGTTTCCCGCTTGAGTTTGAGACAGGCGGGACGCGCTGTCCTACGTTATTAGCGTCAATTAGCGTTTATTAGCGGTTCAAATTCTTTGCGGCTTTGCGCCGCAGAAGAAAGCCGGCCGCGATGAGCACGGCGAGAGCGAAACCGCCCGTGATATAAAGATTTCCCAGAAACGGTCCGGGTCTGCCGGAACCGGCATCGGTGCCGGAGAGGGTGACGGTGACCGGGGCGGATTTCGCCAGCTCGGCCAGTGGCGGCAGGTCGGGCGCGTTGTTGGCGGGCATTTTCACCAGGGCGTCCCAGTCCGCCGCCAGCAGCAAATCAACGCCAGGATTCTGTTCCTTGACCTCGCAGGAACACTTGCCGATGAGGAAGCTCGCCGCCCGGTCAATCGTTTCGCGGCTGATCCCCTGGCCAACGAGAGCATACAAAGCACGACCCCTTCCGAAGACCGGGAAGACAATGGGTTCCTTCGCCTGCTTGAGGTCCGCTTCCACGCCCAGCAGCATTTGGATGAACCCGTGTTCCTCCGGATCATGGCGCGACAAACGCAACAGCGAAAACTCCAGTCTCAAATCCGCTTCCGGCACCGAAACCAGGCCGTTGACAATGTCCTCCAAGTCCAGCTTCGGCAGTTGGAGCGTCGCGCCGAGGTAGGCCAGGCGCGATTCGAGCAGTTTGGCGGCGGCGCCGTCCTTTTTTGGATCGCCGGATTCGAGCAACACCCAGGCGGCGCTCTCGCCCTGGGCCAGCCGCTGAACGATTTCTCTGCGGGCCGGCGAGTCGAGGAGTTGCCGGACCGTTTGTCCGGCCAGCGGGCCGGACCAGAGGTGGCCCGTCAACCGGGTTGCCAAAGGATATTTGACCACCAACCAGGGCAGAGAATCGGTGCCCAGGTTCCGCCAGAGGTCGAGCATTTCCGGTTCGGGACGCTGATCGAGGTCAACCGTGCGAAGAGAAATGTTGGCGTGGAGCTGGCCGGCCTGTCCGTCAGCGCCGAGATCGTAGGCTTGCGCTTGTTGCGCCTCTGAAAGCGGTCCGTGGTGAAACACGATGGCCCGGTAAGGATCGGCCGGCCATTTTTCCAGGGCGTAACGAAACACCGGCACCGAGCAGGCCCAAAGCGTGATGGCCGACCAGGCGGCAGTCATTACGAGAAGCCGCAACAAGGACTGTCTATGGTTCCGGCTTTGCACTGGGTCACTCTACTGGACGGTTGGCAAATGAATACTAGTTGATGATGACTCGACGCTTTTCCGGGACAAGCCCTTTGTAGCCCTTGTTGAGCAATGCGAGCAAGCTTCGCCCGAGTCTGGTCGTGTCCTGATTTCGCTGGCGAACCGCGTTCGGAGCGGCGCGGATTTCACCAGAGCGGCGGGCGAAGAGCCAGTTGCGCAACGAGCTGCCGAGATCGCCGCGCGCGGGGCCGGGCCAGTTTGCTTCGATAAGTGCGGCGGCTTGGGTGAGTGATTCATGCACAAAGGCGCGAAGCGTATGGAGTGCGCCGGCGCGAGCCGGCGCTGTGGTGGTGCGTAGGACAAAAGCTCCGGCTCGGGCCGGAGCACTCCATGCGCTGGCGCGAGGTTCGATGCCTCCTTCCAAATCGCTCCCTCAATAGTCATCCTCCACCTTCACGCGGTCGGTCTTGAAGCCGTAGATCGTCTTCACCTGCGCCGCCGAGGCGGTGCGCTCGAGCCACGCTGCTGAACACCACGGATACTGGTTGGCCACCGGCACCAAGCGGTGTTTCACCGCATTCTGATGCACGTAGTTCAACCGTGCGAGGTAGGCATGCTGATACGTCAGCCGTGTGTCGCGGAAGTTGTGCCACACCTCGCGACCTTCGGCGTCGTCGAGCAGGTTCAGTTGCCGGGCGGATTCGGAATGGAACTTGGTCAGGAACACTCGCAAGTTCGAAGAGTCAGGGTTGCCGCGCGCGACGAAATGGTAGTGGTTGGCGAACACCGCCCACGCTTCGAGCTGCCAACCAAAGTGCTTGGCGTAGCTCAAGAGCAGCCGTTCCATGAGGTCGCGATTGGCATCGGCGTCGAACAGGTGCTTCTTATACAACGTGCCGGCGGTCACGAAATAGACGCCGTTTTCCGAGAGCCGATGCACCGGCGCGTGTGGCCAGTCCTTGGGCGGCAACTGCGACTTGAGATCAACCGTGGTCACGGGCCGCAGGGCGAAGGCAGTCGCGGCTGGTGGCAGCAGCGGATCATTTGCGCCGGTCGTCATGGCGGGGGAAAGAGTGACGCAAACAGCGAAGTATTGGAAGTCGCGAAGCGCGTGGAGTGCGCCGGCGCGAGCCGGCGCTTTGTTGTGTGGCTGGCACGAAAGCGGCGACTTGTGTCGCGCGCACTCCATACACTGACGCGACTTCGGAAGCGTCTGTTGCAGGTGGCGTTCTTCGCGTTGGCAACAGTTTCGGCTTCGATGCGGCGATGACGTGCGGACTCGCGAAGCGTATGGAGTGCGGCGACACGAGTCGCCGCTGTGGTGGTAGTGATCACGAAAAGCTCCGGCTCAGGCCGGAGCACTCCACACGCTTCGCGAGATTCGACGCTCCATTCGCTGGCCATGGCTTCTTCTCACCGGCGATCTTCCTTTCCACCTCCGCCCGGAGCTTCAGCACTTCTGCGTTGTTGGGCGAGAGGGTGAGGGCGCGGCGGCTGAGGAAATCCGCTTCGCCACGGGCGCGCGGGTTTTGCGCGGGGTTCTGGTCGGCGAGCTTGCGCGCGTAACGGGCCACGGCCACCGCGTTGGTAGGCGCGAGCAGCAAAGCTTCGAGCAACTGTCGACTGTGGAAGTCGCGAAGCGTTTGGAGTGCGCCGGCCTCAGCCGGCGCTATGTTGTGTGAAGGCGAACGAAAAGCTCCGGCTCGAGCCGGAGCACTCCATGCGCTGCCGCGAGGTTCGGAGGTGATGCGCAGTGGCTACGGTTTTTCTTCGGTGAGCGTGTCCTCGATCAGCGCCTGGGCTTGACGGAGGAGGAGGCGGGCGATGAGCCAGTCGTGCCACGAAGGGCCCAGGTCGTCGCGCGCGGGGCCGAGCCAGTTCGCTTCGATGAGGGCGGCGGCTTTGGCGAGTGATTCGTGCACAAAGTCGCGAAGCGTTTGGAGTGCGCCGGCACAAGCCGGCGCTGTGGTGGTTGCGCAGAACGAAAGCTCTGGCTCGGGCCGGAGCACTCCATGCGCTGGCGCGTGGCCGCGAGCGCCGCTGCGTATCGACCGCTACTTCGGCTTGGCGGCGGGCGTCTCGTTCAGCGACTGCGGCTCCCAGATGTGCGTGGCGCGGTCAGTGGCGAGGCAGGCGAGGCGTTTGCCGCTGGGACTGAAGACCAGTTGCTTCGGCGGCCCGAGCGGGCCGCGCAGTTCTTCGAGGCGACGGCCGGACTTCAGATCCCAAAGTTTGACCGTAAGATCTTCCGAGGCGGTGGCGAGGATCGGTTGGGTGGGATGGAAGGCCAGCGCCATGATCGCGCCGTCGTGAGCACGGAACTCTTTCTTCACAGCCAGCGTTTCGCCGTCACGCAGGCGCACCATCCGATCTGCGCCGGCCTCGGCGACGGTCTTTTCATCAGGCGAGACCGCAAGGCAGTTGATGACCGTGCGGTTGGTCGCGGTGAGCAACCGCTTGCCAGTGGCGGCATCCCAGACCACCAGTTGCTCTTCAGAACCAGGAAGTCCGCGCGCCGCTTTACCCGTAGCCGCAGCGAGCAGTCGCTTGCTGCCCAGCCAACTCCGGGTGAGCGAAGAAACGAGCGCGTAATCGTCCAAGCGCAGCAATGGTTTACCCGTCTCAGGGTCAAACAAACTTTTACCAATCCACAGGCGGTCGCCGGTCGGACTCAAGCATGGCAAATACACGGACTCCTTCACGGCAAAGGTGCTGACTTCCTCCACAACTCGTCCGTTGAGGCGAAGGAACTGGACGGAGGAACCCTCTGGCCACCCGACGGAAGCGAAGCGGCCATCCGCGCTCACGCCAACCCCGCGATAGTTTGCAGCGGCTGGTTTCCAAAGCGGTTGCTTGGAGGGATCGACCGTCTGCAAGTCCAGAAGGGCCACGGACGAGAGTTTGCCTTGGCCAAAAATCAGGTCATCCGATCCCCAGAACGCGGTGCTGGGCGTATCTATGCGGACGCTTATCCGCCACTTTTCCCATTGGTTGGCCAAAGTCCAAGTCTTGCCGTTTGGACCGCCGACAAGGACTTCTCCGGAGCGGGGGTGCAGACTGAGGCCGCCGAACTGACTCAAGCCACTGCTACTCCCACTGACGCCACCCAACAGCCGTTGCAGCAACGTGCCCGTGTCAGTATCCCACACCTGAATGGATTTCCGTCCTCCGGAGAGATTGGCCATCGTCACAAAGCGCTTGCCCTCGGGGGTAAAGGCAAGGCCTGAAACATCGCGGTCGTTGACGCGGATTTCATAGAGGATGCGCCCGCCTTGCAAATCCAGACAGCGCACGTAACCACGACCATCGCTCGTCAGCGCCAGTTCCCCCGTCGAACTCATGGCCATGCTGGAGACAGCCGTGACGGTATGCGGGTCGGGGAGTTGTCGGAGCATGGTGCCGTCGCCGACATTTAGAAGCTGTAGCTTATACCCCTTCGAGTAAAAATATGTGAGAATCGTCTGGCCCGTGGGGTCGAAAATCCCTTTGGGATTGGCCCTGGCCCCGTCGCTTTCCTTCACCCAGACAACATCGCCGGTGGTGGCATCTCGGAGGTTGATTTGTTTCAGCGTGGCCACTTGCAGCAACCATCGACCATCTGGGCTGAAATGAAGCTCTCTCGTGCTGGGCGAATCCCACTCCATCAACTTCTTTCCATCGCGCGCGTTGTGAATGACGATACCGGCCTCGCGTAAGCGCCCGATGGCCATCCGCTCTCCGTCTGGCGAGATGGCGATCCGGTAGTATGAACTACTCTTGTTTTTGAAGCCTGGCTGGAACTCAAGCAGCCTTTCTCCCGTTTTGGCTTCCACCAGAGTGACCCAGTGGTCACGGCCAACGATGGCGAACACGCCCGGCTTCATCGGATGTGGCACCGCCATCTCAACGTAGGCGGACGCGGTGTGGGAGCGGATGGTGGCCATCGAGGTGTCGGAGTTTTCGAGGAGATAGTTCCAGTTCGAGTCACGCAGATCTTCGGGCACTTCATTCAGCACCGCCTGCATTCCCGGCCCGTCCTGCTCGCGGTACGCGGCCTCGGCGAGCGCTATCTGTGCTTTGGCAAGCGCGCGGCGGGTGGCTTCTTTTTCCTTTACGGCTTTTGCTTCGGCAGCTTCGGCCCGCTGTTTGGCCTTGGTAGCCGCGTCGCGTTGCTCGTCGGCCTGCCGCTTCTGCGCGAGAGCGTCATTGCGCGCGGCCTTTTCTCGAAAATACATCCGGGTCGAGACGCCAAAGCCGATCGCGATGGCGAGTGCGACGGAGTTCACCGCCGTGAACGCGACCTTGTTCCGCCGAACCATTTTCCCAAAGCGGTAAAGCTGGCTCGGCGGGCGCGCGACGACCGGTTCGTCGTTCAGGTGGCGCTGGAGGTCCATCGCGATGCCGTTGGCGGTTTCGTATCGGCGCGCGCGGTCTTTCTCCAGGCACCTGAGAATGATCCAGTCGAGGTCGCCGCGCAGTTCGCGGATGAGTTCCTTGGCGTGCGCGACCCGGCGGGCGGCGGTTGCTTCGTCCTGCGTTTCCGAACTCGCGGAGCGTTTGGAGTGCGCCGCTCCGAAGCGGCGCTGTTCCTCCACGGCGGACGAAAGCTCCGGCTGGGGCCGGAGCACTCCATGCGCTGACGCGACTTGCGGTGCCCCCTCCGGTGGTGGCGATTGTTTTCTGGCTCCACGCTCCGTGCCTTTCTTTGCGCTGGCAGCGAGTTCATGGGCGACGCGCATCGAGGGCGTGGTCGGCTCCTGGTCGCGCAGGGTGTGGCGCAGTTCGTCGAGGCCGGAGCGGAGGAGTAGCTCGGTGTCGAAGGGCGTCTTGCCGGTGAGCAGTTCATAGAGCAGCACGCCCAAGCTGTAGATGTCCGTGCGCGTGTCAATGTCCAGCCCGGTCAGGTCCGCCTGCTCGGGACTCATGTAGGCTGGCGTGCCCATGAACTGCTCGACGGCGGTGAGGAGGGTCTTGTCAGTGAGTTGCTGCCCGTTCGTGGCCTTGGCAATGCCGAAGTCAATGACCTTGGGCACGGGCTTGTGGTAGCTGTCGAGCGTGACGAGGACGTTCGAGGGCTTGATGTCGCGGTGGATGATGCCCTTCTGGTGCGCGTGCTGGATGGCCTGGCAAACCTGGTGAAGAGTTCGAGGCGTTCGTGCGTGGAGAGTTTCTGCTGGTCGCAGTAGTCGGTGATCTTGATGCCGCGGACCAGTTCCATCACGAAGAACGGCCGGCCGGTGTCGGTGGCGCCGCCGTCGAGCACCTTGGCGATGTTCGGATGGTCCATGATGGCCAGCGCCTGCCGCTCCGCCTCGAAGCGCGCGACCACCTGCTTGGTGTCCATGCCGAGCTTGATGACCTTGAGCGCGACCTTGCGGCGGACCGGCTCGGATTGCTCGGCCATGTAAACCACGCCGCAGCCGCCTTCGCCGATTTGCTGGAGGAGTTTGTAGCGGCCGATGCGGTCGCCGGCCTTTTCGGTGACGGGGAGGACGATGGTGGATTGGACTGCCGGCTTGGCAGGCGTCTCCTCGTGTTGGGCGTCCCCGTTCATGGCTGCGGTGTTCTCCTACCAATTGCTGAGGCCGGCATCAAGGCAAATGCCAACCGGACCTTTAAGCTCCAATAAGATTGCAGCCCTCCATAGACCCCGGCTAAATTGGGCATGACACCGAATCTGACTCATCATGAAAACCATCTCGCGAGTTCTTTTGGCGAAGGCGGCCTTTTGCCTGACCAGTCTGGCGGTCAGGGCGGATTGGCCGACGTATCTCCATGACAATTCCCGCGTCGGTTACACAACGGAAACGCTCGCGGCGCCGCTGACGAAACGCTGGACCTATGCCTCGCCCACGCCGCCGCAGATGGCCTGGGCGGGTGAGGACGGAAAAATCTTTGAAGGACACGAGATGCGCAACCGCATCCGCTTCGATGACGTGTTCCACGTGGCGATCGTCGGCGAGCGGGTCTATTTCGGTTCGTCGGTGGATGGCCGGGTCTATTGCCGCAACCTCACCACGGGCCAGGAAGAATGGACTTTTTTTGCGAACGGCCCGATCCGGCTCGCGCCGATGGTGGCCGACGGCCGATTGTTCGTCGGGTCCGATGACGGCCATGCGTATTGTCTGGACGCGGCCAGCGGCAAACTGCTTTGGACATTGCGCGCCGGCCCCAACGACGAACAGATTCTCGCTCGGGGGCGGATGATCTCGCGCTGGCCGGTGCGCACCGGCGTGTTGGTGGACGCGGGCATCGCGTATTTCGGCGCCGGCGTTTTTCCGCACGAGAACGTTTTTCTTTACGCGGTGGAGGCCGCGACGGGCAAGATCATCTGGAAAAACGACGCCATCAGCCAGGACGACGCCGGGCGCAATGACCTCTCGCCCCAAGGTTACCTGCTGGCCACGAAGGACATTTTGTTCGTGCCTTCCGGCCGTTCGCTGGCCGCTTCCTTCAACCGCGTCACGGGCGAATTTCTGGCCAAACCGGCGCCCGGTTGGAGGAACGAGGCGGGCGGACAGATTGGCGGAACGCAGGCGCTGCTGGCCGACGATCAGATTTACGCCGTGGGTGAGCACCAGATTCTCGCCCTCGATCAAAAGAAGGGCAAAGCCGGCTACGGCTGGTTTCAAGGACGGCAAATGACTCTGGCCGGGGACATGGGCTACATGGCCACTGGCAAGGAAATCGTCGCCATTGACCGTGCCCGCCATGCCGAAGGCACCCGTGCGCGGCACGAGATTGATCTGAAGGCGACGAAGTTGAATCAAGCGTTAAACAAACACCCGGCCTTGAAAGAATTGAACAACGTGCAAAAGGCCGACTCCGATTTGAAGGAGACGCAGAAGCAGCTCAAGGATTTGGAAACGGCGGGCAAGACCGGCACAACCGAACACCGGGCGGCCCTGGCGACGTTGCAACAAGTGGAGCAAACTCTGGCCACGGCGGGTAAACGCTACGAGTCAAAGCGCCTGGATTACCAGGCCACGAAGGACAATCTCGCAGCGGTGAAAAAAGAACTCGATAAGTTCTCCGACATCGGCGTCAAGTGGCGCCGGCCTTCGCCGCACGACTCCGCGCTGATTCTCGCCGGACGCACCCTGGTGGTCGGCGGGCAGGGCGAAGTCGTTTGTCTGGATGCCGAATCGGGCCAGCCGCTCTGGAAGAGTGCCGTGGAAGGCGACGCGCGCGGTCTGGCGGCGGCCAACGGTCATCTGGTCGTCAGCACCACGGCAGGGAAGGTTTACACCTTCGCCGATGCCAGCCGCAAATCGCTGCCCGCTGTCGCCAGCGCCGCACCCGCGCTGGTGGCCGAGCCCTACCCGAAAGACCGGTTTTCCGACATGTATGCCGCCGCCGCCGAATCCATTCTCAAGCAGACTGGCATCAAACGCGGCTTCTGCCTGGTGGTGGGAAGCGAGCAAGGGCGCCTGGCTTATGAGCTGGCCAAACGCAGCGAGTTGATGATCTACGGCGTCGAAACGGACGAGCAAAAAGTAAAGTCCGCGCGAGAGACCCTGAGTAAAACCGGTTTTTACGGTTCGCGCATCACGGTGGATCACCTCGATTTGTCGGTCATTCCGTATGCCAGCTATTTCGCCAATCTCATCGTGTCGGACAGCGTGTTGTTGACGGGCGAGATGCCGGGCTTCCCGGCGGAAGTCGCCCGCAATCTCAAGCCCATCGGCGGGACGATCTGTCTGGGCGTTCCCGATAACGCGACGGAAGCCGTGAAGGCCAAAGCCCGCGGAGCCATTCCGGCCTGGCTGGCCGCCACCAAACTCACGGAAGAAAAAGCCGCCATCCAAAGCGAAGGAAGCTGGTCGCGCCTGGTTCGCGGCCCGTTACCGGGCGCCGGTTCGTGGTCGCACGAATACGGCAACGCCGCCAACACCTCCAGCAATGAAGACGAGCGGATCAAAGGTGGCTTGAGCGTGCTGTGGTACGGCGATCCCGGCCCCGGCAAAATGGTCAACCGCCACAATGGCGCCGTCGGGCCGATCTCGGTGAACGGACGCCTCTTCATTCAGGGCGACACGAGCGTCATGGCTTACGACGCTTACAACGGCCAGTTCGTTTGGGAGTTGGAAAATCCCGGTGCAATTCGCGACGGCCTCAAGGCGGCGCACGAGCCGGGCAACATGGCCGCGAGCGACGACAACCTGTTTATGGTGGTCGGGGACAATTGTCTGCACATTGACGCCGCCACCGGCCAGGTCCGCCGCACCTACACACTTCCGGCCTCCGGTGAAAAGGCAAAACGGCAGTGGGGCTACATCGCTTATCAGGACGGCCTGCTCTTTGGCACCGCCACCGAACACAAGGAGCTTGTCGCCGAACAGCAACGTCGCGGCAAAGTTCCCGCCCGGGCCACCGACAAAGTCTTTGCCTATGACGTCAACACCGGCAAGCTGCTCTGGACTTATCAGGGCAACAGCATCTCCCACGTCTCGATGGCCGTCGGCGACGGCCGGGTTTTCTTCGTGGACAGTTCCCTGACGACCGAACAGCGCGAGGCCCTGCTCAGGGAGGACAAGAGCGATTTGAAGAATCTGACCGGTGAAGCGCGCCAGTTCGCCGAGGACCGCCTCAAGAAAACGGACCTGCGCCTGGCCGTGGCGCTGGAGGCGCGCACCGGCCGGCAAGCCTGGGCCAACCCGGTGGACGTGACCGATTGCAGCGAGATCGGCGAAGGTGGTGGCAGCCTGTCGCTCATCTATCACAACAACCACATCCTGCTCTGCGGCGCGAATGCCAACGGGCATTACTGGACGCAATTTCTGGAAGGCGAGTTCAAGCGACGGCGGCTGGTGGTGCTGGATGCGAATTCCGGCGCGAAACTCTGGGCCAAGGACGCCAATTACCGGCACCGGCCGATCGTCATTGACAACGACATCATCGCCGAACCCTGGTCGTACGATCTTTACACCGGCAACCAGAAGATGCGCACGCATCCGTTGACCGGGGAGCAGACGCCGTGGATGTTCGCCCGGCCCGGACACCATTGCGGCGCCATTACCGCCACACCTAACATGATGTTCTTCCGCTCGAAGTTCACGGCGTTCTACAGTCTGGACCAGGATGAAGGCACCGAACACTTCGCCGGGCATCGGCTGGGTTGCTGGATCAACACGATTCCGGCCAATGGCCTGGTGATGGTGCCCGAAGCCAGCGCGGGCTGCGTTTGTCTTTTTTCCATCGCGGCCACCGTGGTTTTCGAGCCGCGCGACCACCGGATGCAATGGGGCGTCTATAGCGCCAGCGGCCTGACCGTGCCCGTGCAGCACATGGCGCTGAACCTCGGCGCGCCCGGCGACCGCCGGGACGCCCACGGCAAATTGTGGCTGAGCTATCCGCGGCCCTCTTCCCGGCCGGGCATTGATCTGCCGCTCAATATCAGCCCGAAGTTTGCCAAAGGCGGCGACTTCTTCAGCTTCAACGCGGATTCGTTTCCAGTGGCCAACACCGACACGCCCTGGATTTTCGCCTCGGGAGCGCGCGGCCTGGCGCGGAGTGAAATCCCCTTGATCGGCAAGGGACAGAAACCGGAGACTTACACGGTGCGATTGTATTTCACGGCCCTGGAGAACGACCAGCCCGGCCAGCGCGTGTTTGACATCAAACTGCAAGACAAGACGGTGACGCGCAGGTTAGACCTCGTCGCGCAGGCCGGGGGCGTCAAGCGGGCGTTCATGACCGAGTTTCATGACATCCCGGTCAGCGACAATCTCGTGCTGGAACTGGTTTCGTCCATGCCAAAACCCGATGCTTCCCATCAACCGCTTTTGAACGGCCTCGAAGTTGTGCGTTCCAACGCGAAGGAAATCACCGAGCATGGCGCGGCGCGCTAAGAGAAGCACCAAGCTCCAACCTCCAAGCACCAGAGAAGATCCAAATCTCAAACACCAAACAACGCTTCGGGCGCCCTTTGAGGCTTGGTGTTTGATGTTTCTCTGGAGGTTGGAGCTTGGAATTTGGAGCTTTTCGACCCCATCCATGTCGCGTCCGGATTTCGGGTTGCCGGCGCCCGTTCGCAAGCCCAGGATGATCGGCGATCATGGTCCTTGTCTCCAATCGAGTTTGGTTTGCCGTGGCAGC
>CAZIFU010000153.1:0-11821 GCA_964539075.1 uncultured Verrucomicrobiota bacterium
ATCGCCCGGCTCAATGGCGGCATCAATCTCGGTTCGGGCGTGTTCTCCTTCGCCTCGGCCTTTTCCTTCGTCAACGAAACCAGTGGCAGCGCCACCCTCACGGTCATCCGTATCGGCGGCGCGTCGAACATCGTGTCGGTGAGCTTCGCCACCAGCGCGGGCACCGCCACCCCGGGCAGCGATTACACGGAGACCAAGGGCATGCTCACCTTCGGGCCGGGCGAAATCACCAAAACCTTCATCGTGCCGATTCTCCCTGACACGCTGGTGGAGAACAACGAAACGGTGAACCTGACCTTGTCCCTGCCCACCGGCGGGGCCACGCTGGCCGGCCAGGTCACCGCCACCTTGACGATTCGCGACGACGACGGCGTGCTGGGTTTCACCACCCCTTCCTACAGCGTCAACGAAAATGGCGGCAGCGCCACCATCACCGTCCAGCGCTCCGGCGGCACGTCCGGTTTCGTCTCGGTGGATTTTGCCACCAGCAATCTGACCGCCGTGGCGGGTCTCGATTACTCCAACGCGACCGGCACCCTGACCTTCTTCCCGGGCGAAACCAACCGGACCTTCAACGTGCCGATCTTCAACGACAACCTGGTGGAAGGCAATGAATTCATCGCCCTCATGCTGACCAACGCCACCGGCGCCGCCGTCCTTGGCTTGTCCAACGCCGTGCTGACGATTGTGGACGACGACGTTGCCGCCGGCATCATCGGATTTGCCTCGGCCACCTACTCGGCTGTCGAGAACAGCGGCAATGCGGTGATCACCCTCGTCCGCACCAACGGGTCGTTAGGCGCGGTTTCCGTGCGCTTTTCTTCGAGCGACGGCACGGCCACCAACGGGCTGGATTACACCGGCGTCAACGACACCGTGTCGTTCGCCGATGGCGAAACGGTCAAGACGTTCCTCGTGCCCCTCTTCAACGACAATCTGGTGGAACCGGATGAGACGATCAATCTCCGGCTGTTCAACGTCACCGGCGGCGCGGCGCTCGGCCTCAACAACGCTGTGCTGACCATTGTGGATGATGACGAACTGCTGAACTTCTCCAGCCCGATTTTCCAGGTGTTTGAAAACGCCGGCGCGGCCGTCATCACCGTCATTCGCAGCGGCGGCACCGCCAACACCACCACCGTGCAGTTCGCCACGACCAACGAAACCGCGACGCCCGACGTGGATTTCTTGTCCACCAGCGGCACCGTGGTCTTCGCCCCGGGCGAAACCAACCAGACCTTCAACGTCATCCTCCTCGATGATCCGTTCATCGAAGGGAACAAGACGGTCGGCCTGGTGCTCTTCAGCCCGAGCGGCACGGCCTTGCTCGGCACCAATGCTGCGGCCACACTGATCATCGCCGACGACGACAGTTCGCTGAACTTCAGTCCGGCCGCATTCTCGGTCAACGAGGCCGATGGCAACGCCACGATCACGGTCGTGCGCAGCGGTTCGGCCGCCGGGGCGGTCTCGGTACAATTCGCCGCCAGCAACGGCACGGCCGTCTCCAACTTCGATTACGTGGCCGTCAGCGGCTCGCTCAATTTCGCGGATGGCCAGGCCACCAACACCTTCTCGGTCCCGATCCTCAACGACACGCTGGTCGAAGGCAGCGAAACGGTGAACCTCCGCCTCTTCAATGTCACGGGCGGTTCGACGCTCGGCCTGGGGACGAACGCCGTCCTCACCATTGTGGATGACGACTTCCACGGCAACCTCTCCTTGACCTCGGCCACCTACTCGGTTGCGGAAGGCGCCGGCCTCGCCACCATCACCCTCGTTCGCACCAACGGCATGGCCGGCGCGGTCTCGGTCAACTTCGTTACCACCGACGGCACGGCCGTCGGCGGGCTGGATTACACGAACATTTCCGGCACGGTCTCTTTCGCTGACGGCGAAACGAACAAAAGTTTCACCGTCCCGATCATCAACGACACCCTGGTCGAGGGTGACGAGACCCTGAACCTGGCCTTGCTCACACCGGCGGGCGGCGCCAGCCTGGGCGGCCTCACCAACGCGGTCCTGACCATTGTGGACGACGACTTCTTCGGCCAGTTCGCGTTGAGCACTACCAATTACGTCACCGCCGAAAACAGCGTCGTCGCCGTCATCACCGTGGTGCGCACCAACGGCAGCGCCGGCATCGTTTCGGTGCACTTCGCCACCAGCAACGGCACCGCCTCCTCCGGCTCGGATTACACCGCCACCAGCGGCACGCTGACGTTCGGCGCCGGCGTGACCAGCACCAATTTCACCGTCCCGATCGCCAACGACAACATCGGCGAACCGGATGAAACGGTGAACCTGGCCTTGTCCAATCCGATGGGCGGCGCCACGCTGGGTTCGCCAACCACTGCGACGCTCGTCATCCTGGACAATGACGTGAGCGTGAGCTTCGGCGCCGCGAACTTCTTCGTCACCGAAAGCGCCGGCTCCGCTACCATCACCGTGGTCCGCACCGGCGTGAGCAACAGCCCGGTGACGGTGAATTACTCCACCACCAACGGCACGGCCACGGCGGGCCTCGATTACACGAATGTCTCCGGCACGATTTCCTGGGCGCCGGGCGACGCCGCCACCAAGAGCTTCCAGGTGCCGATCGTCAACGACAGCCTTGTCGAGGGGAACGAAATCGTGACGGTTCTCCTCGCGAACCTGTCGGGCGCGACGTTGATCGCGCCTTCGACCGCCACGCTGACCATCGTGGACGACGACGTGAGCGCGAACTTCATCGCCGCCGGCGCGACCCTGACGGTCGAAAGCGGCGTTGTGGCGAACGGTGTGGTGGACCCGAACGAAACCGTCACGGTCCTCCTCGCGCTCCGCAACATCGGCGCGTCGAACAGCTCCAGCCTGGTCGCCACACTGCGCGCCGCCAGCGGTGTGACGGCTCCGAGCGGCCCGACGAATTACGGTGCGCTTACCGCCGGCGGCCCGGCCGTGGCGCGGCCATTCACATTCACGACGGCCGGCACCAACGGCCAGACCATCACGGCCATCCTCGACCTGAAGGACGGCGCGATCAATTACGGCGCAGTGCCCTTCGCCTTCGTGCTCGGCAGCCGGACAAACAAATACGCCAGCACCAACGCGATCGTCATCAATGACAACGCCCCGGCCTCGCCGTATCCGTCCACCATCAACGTCTCCGGATTTGCAGGAACGGTGGGCAAGGTCACCGTCACGCTCTCCAACCTGAGCCACGCCTTCCCGGATGACATTGACATACTGCTCGTCAGCCCGACCGGCCAGAAGCTGCTGCTGCTCTCCGACGCGGGCGGCAACCCGACCACGCCCAACCCGATTTCCAACATAACTGTGAGCTTCGACGACGCGGCGGCCAGCGCTCTGCCGGACGACGACCCGATCGTCGCCGGTACGTTCAAGCCGACCAACCATGGCGCCGTGCCAGACGCTTTCCCGGCGCCGGCGCCGGGCGAGCCATATGCCTCCACGCTTTCGGTGTTCAACGGCATTGACCCGAACGGCACCTGGTCGCTCTTCGTCGTGGACGACACCGGTCTCGATTCCGGCAGCATCAACGGGGGCTGGTGCCTGACCTTGGTCGAAGTCTCGGCCGTCAATCCGCCGGGCGACCTCGCTTTGAGCGTCACCGACTCGCCGGACCCGGTCATCGCCGGCCAGAACGTCACCTATGTTTTTGCGATCACAAATGGCGGCTCGGTGGCGGCGAACGACGTGGTGTTCAGCAACACCGTCCCGGCGGGCCTGACCTTCGTGTCACTGACCAACAGCCAGGGTACGACCTTCCGTTCGGGCAACAACATCGTTTGCCAGGTCGGCACGCTGCCCATCGGCGGCAACGCCACGGTGACCATTGTCTGCGTCACCACCTCGGCGGGCACGATCTTCAACACCGGCACGGTCAACTCCTCACTAGCCGAGCAGAGTCCGGGCAACAACACCGCCACGGCCGCGACCACTGTGTTCGACGCCCTTGATCTGGGCGTGACGCTGGTGGATTCACCCGACGCAGTGGTGGTGGGCACGCCGTTGACCTACCTGGCCACGGTCATCAACCGCGGGCCATCGGCGGCCACCAGCGTGATGGTGACGAATTTCCTGCCGGCGGGCGTCACGTTCATGTCCTCCTCCAACAGCCAGGGCAACAGCTCCCCGGTGGTGGGCGTGGTGGTTAGTTCCCTCGGCACGATTGCCGCGGGCGGCAGCACCAACGTCGCGGTCACCGTCCTGCCGACCACCTTGGGCACCATCACCGACGCCGTCAGCGTGGGCGCGGCGCAGACCGAACTGAACGCGGCGGATAATTCTGTGTCAGCCAAAACCTCGGTGATCGCGCAACCGGGTCTTTTACAGCACGTGTCGGGCGGCAACCTCACGCTTTCGTGGCCGGTGGATGCCAACAATTTTGTGCTCGAATACACCGATTCGCTCTCCCCGCTGGTCGTCTGGCAGCCGGTCGGCGTGATGCCGTCGGTCGCGGGGGAGACGTTCGTCGTGACTGTGCCCGTTGACCCGCTGGCGCCGAAGCGGTTCTTCCGGCTGAGACAGGGAAACTGACAAGTGACAAGTGATAAGAGGCAATTGGAAAGTGACAAGTGGCAAATGACACGTGACACGTGTCACCTGTCACCTGTCACCCGTCACGTGTCACCGGTAGGTTTTTCCACCGTGTTCCAGGTCGTTGCCGGCGTCGCGCTGGCCGTGCTGGCCCCGAAAGCTTTCGGGGGTGCGTGGGCGGCGAACCGCCCCCCCGCGGCGCCGCCCGTGGCGGTGTGGCCCGCGGTGATGGTCCGCGAGACGGAGGCGCCCGCTGCCTCCGCGCTGGCGCAGCCGGCGCAGTTTCCGCCAGCGGCGTTCGGCGGCAACCTCTGGATAACGCAGGGGCCAGCGCCGACGCGCGAGGCGCAGGTGGACGTCCCGCCCGATAATGAGGTCGCAGGCTGCATCCAGAGCGTGGCGGCCCATCCCACCAATGCCAACATCCTCTACATCGCTGCGGTCAACGGCGGCATCTGGCGCACGCTGAACGCGACCAATGCACGCCCCACCTGGACGCCGCTTACCGACAATCTTCCCTCGCTGTCCATGGGCGCGATCGAATTTGATCCCTCGGACTCAACTTTCCGGACGCTCGTGGCAGGCAGCGCGCGGTTGAGCAGCCTGGCGGCCATCGGCGGCTCGCGCATCGGCGTGCTGCGCACCACCGATGGCGGCACAACCTGGTCGTTGCTCGGCACGAACCTCTTCGCCAACGAAAACCTCGCCAGCGTCTCCGCCCGCGGCAACGTGCTCATGGCGGCGTCCGACAGCGCGTGGGGCGGTGGCGCTGGCAGCGGCTTGTTTCGCAGCACGGATTTCGGCGCCACCTGGACGCGCATTTCCGGGGGCACGGGCACGGGCCTGCCGGCCGGCCCGGTCAGTGACCTGGTCGGCGACCGCGGCAATCTCAACCGTTTCTATGCGGCGGTACGGACAACGGGCATTTTCCGCAGCGACAACGGCGGCGCGACATGGGTGAACATGACCGCCGGCATCACCGGCATCAGCAGCGCCACGGACAAGATCGAAATGGCCGTCCACAGCAGCGGCGCTGGCAACGCGGTCTATGTCACCGTGATCAACAACGGCGGGTTGGCGGGCGTGTTCCGATCCGAGGATTCTGGGGCGACGTGGACGGAGATGGACTTGCCCGACGTCAACCCCGGCTTTCAGGGCGCGGTACACTTTTCGATCACCGCGAACCCGAACGACCCCAACCTCGTTTATATCGGTGGCGACCGGATTGACGGCCCGCCCTTTACCGGGAACCTGGTCCGCGGAGACGCTTCGCAGCCTCTCGGGAGCCAGTTCACGCCCATTATGGATGCCAACGCCAATGGCACCACCCCGCACGCCGATTCACGCGAAATGGTCTTCGATGCCAACGGCAACCTGATTCAGACGGACGACGGTGGCATCTACCGGCGCACTGACCCGACCACCGACAACGGTGTCTGGGAATCAGTGATCGGCAATCTTGGCGTGATCGAGGCGCATGACGCGGCTTATGACAGCGTGGCCAAGGTGCTCATGCTCGGCGCGCAGGACAACGGCACGCAGGTGCAATCCACCAACGGTTCGGTGGTCTGGGAATTTATCAACGGCGGTGACGGTGGCGACGTGGCGATTGACGACACCAGCACGCCCGGCATGTCGCTGCGCTACGGCAGTTCGCAGAACCTCGGCGGATTCTTCCAAGCCACCTATGACGCGAACAACCTGCAGATCGCCAGGACCTTTCCGGCGCTGCTGGAAATCGGCGGCAGCCCGACGTTGGTACCGCAATTCGTCACGCCGATCGTCCTGAACAAGATTGATCCGATGCGCATCATGTTCGGCGGCGCCAACGCCGCTTACGAATCGCTCGACGCCGGCGACACCATCGCCGCGCTCACGCCGCTCTCCGGCGTCAACAGCGTCGTCAACGGCGGCGCACTGGCTTATGGCGGCCGGCTCACCGGCGTCCCCGTGCCCGACGTGGTCTATTACGGCTCCGGCTCCACCGTCCGACTGCGCGTCGCGGCCGGCGGCGCGGTGACGCAGACGGCCCCGCTGCCGGCGGGCGCGGGTTTCGTGCGCGCCCTCGTGCTTGATACGAACGACTGGCGGCGCGTCTTCGTGATTGACCCGGACCAGGTGTTCTTTTCGAGCAACGCCGGCACCAACTGGAGCGACATCACCGGCAACTTGTCCGGTTTCGGCAGTCTGCGCTCGCTGGAATTCGTGCCGCTCAACGGCACCAACGCCCTGGTCGTCGGCTCGGACCGGGGCGTGTTCTGTTCATTTGAAAGCAGTCTGGGGACATGGCTGCGGGTCGGAGCGAATTTGCCCAACGCGCCGGTGTTCGATCTGGTGTACAGCGTGCGCGATGACGTGCTGTTTGCGTGCACGCTGGGCCGCGGCGTCTTCAAGCTCGGCCCGCCGCAGAATGGGGCCGACCTCAGTGTCACGCTCACGGACAGCCCCGACCCGGTGGACGCGGGCCAGAACCTGGTTTATACCGCGACGGTCAGAAACATCGGCCCCAACATCGCCACCGGCGTCACGCTCACCGACGTCCTGCCCGCCGGCGTGATCTTCGTCTCCGCCGGCGCCAGCCAGGGCACGGTCAACCAGTCAGCCGGTGTGGTTTCGGTCCAGTTGGGAATCCTGCCCGCCGGCGCGACCGCCACCGTCACCATTGTCGTCAAACCTTCCATCATCGGGACGTTGAACAATTCGGTGGTCGTCGCTGCCAATGAATTCGATCCCGACCTGGCCAATAACACGGCGCAGGCCGACACCATGGTGAACCCGCCGGCGGTTTCGAGTGACTTGCAACAAACCCTGAGCGCCGCGCCGGACCCGGTGATAGCCGGCCAACCAATCACCTACACAGCTGTGATCACAAATGCCGGTCCCGATGCGGCGACGGCGGTCCTGTGGAATGATCCCCTGCCAGCGGGAACGAGTTTTGTCTCTGGCTCCGCCAGCCAGGGAACAGTGTCGCTGGGCGCCGGCGTGGTGGTGGCCAGTCTTGGCAACCTGCCGGCCGGCGCGGGTGCGACCGTCACGGTGGTCCTGCGTCCATCAGTCGCGGGTCTGCTGACCAACTCGACCGTCGTCTTTGGCAATGAGTTCGATCCCAACGTCACGAACAACACCGCGACCACGATCACGACCGTCGTTCAACCGCTCGTCCTGATCTCCGCCGCCGGCGCGATACTCACCGGCGAAAGCTTCTCCCCGCCCGACGGCGCCATCGAAGTCGGTGAAACCGTCACCGTGCAATTCGCGCTCCAGAACCAGGGCATGACGGGCACCTCGAACGCCGTCGCCACGCTCATCTCCGGCAATGGCGTCATCAATCCGAGCGGGGCGCAAAACTACGGCGTGATCGCCCCGGGCAGCAATGTTTCACGGCCGTTCAGTTTCACGGCGACGAACGTTCCGGGCGGGGTCATCGGCGCGCGGCTGGTCGTCCAGGACAGCAACACCTTCCTGGGACTTTTCACCTACAACTTCGGACTGGGCGCGTCGCAGTCCGGCACCAACGTCACCACCATCACGATCAACGACCACGCCGCCGCCACGCCGTATCCGTCCACCATCAACCTTTCCGGCGTGCCCGGCACGATCAACAAAGTCACCGTCAGCCTGACGAAATTCAACCACACGTTCCCCGACGACGTGGACATTCTCCTCGTCGGCCCGGCCGGCCAGAAGGTGATGCTGTTGTCGGATGCCGGCGGCAATCAGTCGGTGGCAAACCTTTTCCTGACTTTCGATGACAACGCGTCCGCGCTCGCGCCGAATACCGCGGCGTTGACCAGCGGCACGTTCAAGCCGACCGATTATGAACCCGGCGACGCCTTCCCCGCGCCGTCGCCCGCCGGACCGTACGCGACAAGCCTCTCCGCCTTCAACGGCAGCGATGCCAACGGCGCCTGGTCGCTCTACGTGGTGGACGACGCCACGGGTGACGCCGGACAGATCAGCGGCGGCTGGAGCCTTACGGTCCAGACGGTGTTGATTGTGAATCCACCGGGTGATCTGGGCGCGGGTTTGAGCGCGCAACCGTCGCCCGCGACCGCGGGCGTGCCGCTGATTTACACCCTCTCGGTGACCAACTCCAGCACCAACACCGCCAACGGTATTGTGCTGACCGACACCCTGCCGCCCGGTGTCAGCGTCCTGACCATCAGCCCCAGCCAGGGTACGGCGACGAATATCGGCAGCGTGGTGACCTGCAACGTCGGCTCGCTCGCCGGCGGCGCCTCGGCCAGCGTCACGCTCACGGTCGTGCCGTCCGCGCCGGGAACCCTCACGAACGCTGTCACCGCGTTCGCCAGCCAGTCCGAATTGACACCGGCGAACAACTCGGCGAGCGTCGCGACGGTCATCAACCCGCCGTTGCCGCAGCTTGTGGCCGCCGGCGCCACGCTGGTGAGCGAAAGTTTCAACCCGCCCAACGGCGGCCTCGACACGGGTGAATTGGTCACCCTCCGCCTGGCGTTGCAAAACATCGGGACGGCCAACACGACGAACCTCATGGGCACGCTGCTCGCCTCCGGCGGCGTCACCGCCCCCGGTGCTCCGCAAACCTATGGCCGACTGGTCGGTGGCGGCGCCGCCGTGGGCACAAATTTCACCTTCATGGTGGACGCTGCTTCGGGCGGCGTGGTAACGGCCACGCTTGAGTTGAAGGACGGTAACTTGAATCTGGGGCAGGTCTCGTTCACCTTCGCCGTGTCGGCGAGCAACGGCTTTAGCAGCGCCGCGCAGATTGCCATCAATCCCCTCGGCGTCGCCTCGCCCTATCCGGCCACCATCAACGTCAGCGGCTTCAGCGGCCTGGTCAGCCGCGTCACCGTCACCTTGTCGAACTTCTCGCACACCTTCCCCGATGAGGTGGACATCCTCCTGGTCGGCCCAACCGGCGAGCAGGTCGTCTTGATGTCCGACGCGGGCGGCAGCACGCCGTCAGGCAATGTCACCCTCACCTTCGATGACGCCGCGCCCAGCGCGGTGCCGGACAACGGCCCGCTCACCGCCGGCACATACAGGGCGGCAGACTACGAAACGGGCGACAACCTGGTGGGTCAGGAGTTTCCGTCGCCGGCTCCGCCCGGTGTGCGCGGCACCCAGCTTGCCGTATTCAACGGCACGACGCCCAACGGTGCCTGGTCGCTGTATGTCGTGGATGACACGGCTGGCGACGGCGGCATGATCGCGGGCGGATGGAAACTCGGGTTTCAAACGGTCGCGCCCGTTAATCCCGTCGCCGATCTTAGCATCACCGCCGTCGGGGGCCCGAATCCGGTCGTGAACGGTGCGTTGCTCGATTACACGGTGTCCGTGAGCAATCGCGGCCCGGCCACGGCCACCAGCGTCCAGGTAACGAACCAATTGCCGGCGGGCGCGCTGCTGACGTTCAAGCGCGCTTCCCAGGGCACCGTCCAACAACTTGGCGAAACCGTTTACGCGGAACTCGGTTCGCTGGCTTCGGGAGCAGTGGCCACGGTGGATCTTTCGGTTTATCCGGTGTTCTCCGGAACGGCGACCAACATGGCGGGCGTGGCGGCGAGCGAGGCGGACTTTGCGCCGGGCAACAACACCGCCATCGTGCTGCTCTCCGTGACGCCGGCGCCGCTGTCAGCCTTGTCCGATCCGAAACCGGCGACGGGCGGCACTTTTGAATTCATGCTCAACGGCCAGCCCGGCCTCCGCTACGTGATCGAATATTCCAGCAACTTCGTGGTTTGGTCGTCCCTCAGCACGAACATGCCCGCGGGCGGCAAGATCGTGGTGAATGATCCCGGCGCGACCGCGGCGCCGGTGCGCTTCTACCGGGCCCGCCAGCTCACGCAGTGAGCCGGGACGCGCGCGGTGGGATTGCTGCGGCCGGCCGGCGGCGGATTATCTTCCCGCATGGACATTGCCCAAAACCTGGCCGCGATTCAGGAGCGCATCCGCGCGGCGTGCGCTCGCGCGGGCCGGGACGCGGCTTCGGTCCAGATCGTCGCCGTCACCAAGAATCATCCGCCGGAGACGGTGGCCGCGGCAGCAGCGCTGGGCCTGACCGTGTTTGGCGAGAACCGGGTGCAGGAGGCGAAAGTCAAGATTCCCGAGTGTTCCAGCCGGTTGCGCTGGCACATGATCGGCCATTTGCAGTCCAACAAATGCCGCGATGCCGTCCACCTCTTTGAAATGATCGAAAGCGTGGACAGCCTGGCGCTGGCGCGTGACATGGATCGCCGCGCCGGACAGGCGGCCAAAAACATGCCGGTGTTGCTGGAGGTCAATGTGGCCGGTGAAGCGACCAAATTCGGCTACCGTCCCGATCAGTTGCTGGCGGAGTGGAGCGAGTTGAACGCGTTGCGGCGCCTCGAGGTGAGGGGATTGATGACGATCGCGCCGTGGACGCCGGAGCCGGAAAGGGCGCGGCCCGTGTTTGCCCGCCTGCGCGAATTGAAGGAGGAGTGCGAGCGCATTTCCGGTGCGTCCCTGCCGTATATGAGCATGGGCATGAGCGGCGATTTTGAAGTGGCCATCGAGGAAGGCGCCACGCTCATCCGCCTGGGAACGGCGCTCTTCGGCCCGCGCCCGAAAGTGAAAAAAGAATCGCCGGGCGATGAGGTCATTTAGCAGACCGTTGAAAAACCGCCGCCGCTGTGTAGCCGCCGACGTGAGGAGGCGGATTTCGGAGGAATTGCACGTGTGCTGTCCGCCTCCTCACGTCGGCGGCTACTTTTTTAACGGGCTGCCATCCGGAAAGGACGCCGCCGTTTTTAAATTTGAACTTTGAACTTCGAGCTTTTAACCTTTCCTTTGTGATCGCCGAAATGTTCAAAAAAGAAATTGTCGAAGCCGTCAAGGCTTACGACCGGTTCATCGTCTGCCTGGATAAAACGCCCGAACAATGCGAGGCGTCGCTGTTCTCGCTGATGGAGAAGGCCATCAAGGCCTA
Organism: uncultured Verrucomicrobiota bacterium; assembly: GCA_964539075.1. GTDB lineage: Bacteria > Verrucomicrobiota > Verrucomicrobiia > Limisphaerales > CAZIFU01 > CAZIFU01. The sequence goes on from CAZIFU010000153.1 coordinate 11,474, forward strand.
TGACAGCCGAGGCCCGAATTTGCGCCACGGCATCGCCCTCGACAAACACATCACCGTCATCCTCAGCCAGACCGAGAGCGAGCGGCCACTGTGCGCGATTTATTTCAACCTGAGTTCCCCCTATCACAAGAAACCCTCCGTGCCGGTCTCGAAGTCCGCCAGTTGAAAATGTTTCAGAAAAGAAAAAGGAAAAGAGGTCAGTCCCGGATGGCCCTTAGTTAAGCCCTCGATAATTGCGGGGGCGACCTTTCCAGTAACGGCTGCGGTGGGAGATTTCCACGAACCGCCGCCGGGGTTGGTTGAGCAACGGGTAGGGTTTGGGCCGCCGTTTGACGGCGCGCGGTTCGG
>CAZIFU010000154.1:0-17975 GCA_964539075.1 uncultured Verrucomicrobiota bacterium
CGCCCAGTCCGGCCACTGATGGGATCGCGGCCAGCAGGGAGATGGCCGGCAGGGTCCAAAACATTTTGCCCCACAAAAACGCGCCGGTGTGCACAGCCTCCAGACAAAACCCCAGAGCCACGCAAAGGCCCAATTGAGTCAGCGATCCCAGCAGCAATCCGCGCGCGGCCAGCCACGGCGTGGAAAGCAAGCGCAGCATTCCGTCGGCAAAGCTCCGGGTAAACCGCGCCCAGGGCGACATGGACCGCGGCCGGCGCCGAATCAGCACCAAGGCCCAAATGGCGGTGCCGGCGCTCATCGCCAAGGCCACGGGCACCCACCACGGCAGATGCAGGCCCACCTGGTCGGCGGCGGGCAAAACTTTTCGGAGCGAGGCCCAGCCCAGCGCCAGCACGCCCACCACAACAATGCCGCCGAAACCGAGCAGCCGGTCCAGCGGCGAGGCGGCCATCAACTCAGCCATGGGCAAACGATACCAGCGGCTGTAGAGGGCGGATTTGGCGATGTCGCCGCCCGCGGGACCGAGGAGCAGGCAGTTGAAGAAATGTCCGACCAGAAACGCCCGCCAGGTGGCCGCCGGATGGAGAGCGGAATGACTGAGCCGCAGCATGAGATGCCAACGCCAGGCCGCGGCGAGGCAGCCCAAGCCGTAGACCGCGATGGCCGCGACGAACCAGCCCGGCTGCATTTGCCGGAGCGTCCGGGCCAGGGTCGGGACATCAACGCGGCGCAGCACGAACACCAGCGCCGCGAGAGTCACACCCACGGCCACCAGGCGTTTCCAGTCCAACGAACTTTTTCCTCGAACCGCGCTCACGGGATGGATTTTAGGAAATCATCGGCCCGTTGGCGAATCATTCTTCGCACCACCATCCCTTGAAACTTCGCTCAGGACGCGCTGACGATCTCTTTAACGCAGAGGACACAGAGGTTTGCGCAAAGGCCGCTGAGAGAAGGTGAAAACCCTGCAGTGCTATCCCATGACATCGTTCCTTTCTGAGAAGATTTTTTAACCACGGATGGACACGGATGGACACGGATGCAGATGAATCGGCATTTCTGGAAATTTCTTATCTGTGTTCATCCGTGTCCATCCGTGGTTAATTCGTTTCGTTTTGGTTGCGGCTTAACCGCGCTGCGTGCTTTCCGGTAAATCTGCCAGTCGCTTTTAATTGCAGCTCCGCCGTGCCGGGCATGCCGATTTTCCGCCTGCGCTTCCTGCTTGAGCTTCGGCCTCTTTGCGTGCATCTTCCCCTGCAAAACCGGGCGCGAGTGGTGAAACGGCAGACACGCCAGACTTAGGATCTGGTCCCGCAAGGGGTGGAGGTTCGACTCCTCTCTCGCGCACCAAAACGACCCTTCTGCCGTTCGGCGGGGCGCGGGTTTCTTCCGTGGCGGCAGGCGTGGCCAGACAGAGACGGGTCGGCGGCATGAAAACTTTCATCGTAGATGACGACGCCATTTCCCGGCGCCTGTACGAAACGACCGGCCTATCGCTGGGGCTGGAAATCATTTCGTACGCCGACGCCGAATCGGCCTGGGAGGCGTGCCAGCGCGAACTGCCGCCGTTGCTGGTGCTGGATTGGTCTCTGCCCCGCATGGACGGCCTGGAGTTGTGCCGGCGGGTTCGGGCGCTGGCGCAGGGGGCCCGCTGCATCATCCTGATGGTCACGGCACGCAATCGGCCGGAGGAACTGCAGGCGGTGTTGCAGGCCGGCGCGGATGATTACCTGGCCAAGCCCGTGGACCCGGTCGTTCTGCGCGTGCGCCTGGCGATTGCCGCCCGGCAGGCCCGCCTGTTGTTGCAGCGCAAGCAGACCGAAGACGCGCTGCGCCAGAGCGAGGAACGCTTCCAATTAGTGGCGCGGGCCACCAACGAAGCGATCTGGGACTGGGACCTGGCCACCAACCGCATGGGCTGGAACGAGGGCGTGCAAAACCTGCTGGGCTACGCGCCGGAGGAAGTCAAACCCGATGCCAGTTGGTGGTTTAACAACATTCATCCGCAAGACCGGGATCGCGTCGTCGCGCACATAAAAAAATTTTGGAGCGCCACCGACCTCGTCTGGGCCGACGAATATCTGTTCCGCTGCGGCAACGGTTTTTACATGACTGTGGCCGACCGCGCCTACCTCGTGCGCGGCCCGCAAGGCAAAGCCCTGCGCCTGGTCGGCTCCATGATGGACATCACCGAGCGCAAGCAGGCGGAGGCCAAGATCCAAAAACTGGCCGCCTTCGCCCAGTTCAATCCCAACGCCGTGCTCGAACTCGCCGCCGACGGCACGCTCACCTACTTCAACGACGCCACGCTCAAGCTGACCAGCGTCCTGAACAAAAAGCATCCGCTGGAAATTCTCCCGACCGACACCGCGGCCATCGTCAAGGAATGCCTGGCCACGGGCGCCAACAATCTACGCCGCGAAACGCACGCCGCCGGACGCATCATCGCCTGGTCCTTCTTCCCCATCCCTGCCATCAACGCCGTCCATAGCTACGCGGTGGATGTCACCGAGCGGATCAATCTGGAGACGCAATTGCGCCAGTCGCAAAAGCTCGATTCCATCGGCCAGCTTTCGGCCGGCGTCGCCCACGACTTCAACAATATCCTGACCATCATTCAGGGCTATGCCTCGCTGTTGCTGTCGGCCAAAACGACCGACCCGAAGATGAAAGAGCCGTTGACGCAGATTTCGGTCGCGGGCGAGCGCGCGGCCAACCTGACCCGGCAACTGCTCCTGTTCAGCCGCAAGCAGGGGAGCGAGCAAAAGAACCTGGATTTCGGCGAAGTGATCGCCAACATGATCAAGATGCTCCAGCGCATTTTAGGCGAGGACATCGCGCTGGAGTTCGGCAAGGTCCCTGGCCTGCCGCCGGTTTATGCCGACGCGGGCATGTTGGAGCAGGTGATCATGAACCTGGCCGTCAACGCCCGCGACGCGATGCCCAAAGGCGGCCAGTTGACCCTCGCCACTCAGGTGGAGGAAATCGCCGCAGGCCAGCCGGCCCAAACGCCCCTGGCGCGTCCGGGGCGTTTCGTGAGCATGAGCGTCACCGACACCGGCAGCGGCATCCCGGCGGAAATTCTGCCTAAAATTTTTGAGCCGTTTTTTACCACCAAAGAAGCCGGCAAAGGCACCGGCCTTGGGCTGGCCACGGTCTTCAGCATCGTCAAGCAGCACCAGGGCTGGGTGGAAGTGGCCAGCGCCGTTGGCAAAGGGACGACGTTCAAAACCTTTCTGCCGGTGAGCACGCGCGCCGACACAGCGGGCGCGGATCTGCTCAACCAGGGCGTGGTGCGCGGCGGAACCGAGACCATCCTGCTGGCCGAAGACGACCTGGCGTTACGGGGCCTGGCTCGCGCGGTTCTGCAACGATATGGCTACCACGTGTTGGAAGCGAGAACCGCCATCGAGTCCCTCGGCATTTGGGCGGCGCACCGGGATAAAATTCAGATGTTGCTCACGGACATCGTACTGCCGGACGGGATGTCGGGACGCGAGCTGGCCGCGCGACTGTTGGCGCAAAAGCCGGGGTTAAAAGTCATTTATTCCAGCGGTTACAGCGTGGACCTCGAAGCCCAGGGTGTGGTGCTGAAGGAAGGTTGCAATTTTTTGCAGAAACCCTTCCCCATCGAACGGCTGGCCCGCATCGTCCGGTCCCTGCTGGACGAAAAGAGCGCGGGTTAACCGGCTGGCCGCCCCGGCGTTAGCGGACAAACAACAGGATAACAACTCCCAAGGCGATCCGATACCAGCCAAAGCCGGCAAAGGTGTGCGTCTGGACAAACCGCAGCAGCCATTTCACCACGGCGAAGGCGGCCAACGAAGCGACGAGCGTTCCCAGCAGAACCATTCCCCATTCCTCGCCGCCGACGGGCGGGTTCTTGAGGGCGGAATATATTTGCAGCGCCCCCGCCGCCAGCAACGTGGGAATGCCAAGCAAAAAGGAAAACTCGGTGGCGGCCGGCCGCCCCACTCCCCACGCCATCGCCATGAGAATGGTCGCGCCCGAGCGGGAAGTGCCGGGAAAAACCGCCGCCACCAGTTGCGCCAACCCGACCATCGTCGCCACCGGCCAGGAAATGTCCGGGGTGTGCGGCCGGCCGCGCAACCAGCGTTCCAGGGCGAGAATCACCACGCCGCCAATCAAGGTCGCCCACGCCACCGGCGCGGATTCGGCCGGGAGTTTGAAGTGCAATTTTTTCATCACCATGCCCCCGGCCGCGGTGAGAAGGAAGGCCCCGCCGAGTTTGAACAGGAAGTTTTGCGTTTCCTTTGCCCGCCACTGAAAGAGCAATTGCTTCAGTCGTTTCGTGAAAACCAGCAGCACCGCCAGCACCGCGCCGCTTTGGATGACCACGTTGAAAAGATCGGTCTGGCGCGGCGTCCAGTGGGCATTCTCCGCGATGAGCAGGTGCCCCGTGGAAGAAACCGGCATAAATTCGGTGACTCCTTCGATCAGCCCAAGGAGGATGACGGCGACCCAGTCTGGCATGGCTTGTTTAGACTTCAAATTGCGCCGCGCGACAAGAGCCTTTTTACCGCCCGGCGGCCGCGCCCTCCTCGGCCCATCTCTTTTTCTTGCGCGCGCTGCCGGCCTTCTCCGTCCCGTCCCTGCCGGCCACAACGTCCGATTCTTTGTCCCAGGTGGGACAAAGAATGTGTAGGCCATTTTTTCGGCCGTCCCTGCGGGACTCGGCGACGTGCCGCTCGCTCCGGTCAACACGCTGCGTCAGCCCGTTTGTGCGGTGGCAAGCAACTGCGTTGCGCCCGTCAACCTCCGATTGTGCGATTGTGAAACGCTTTTGCCTCTGCAATACTGGCTCCTGATGAAGTCGGTCTATTTCGATTACAACGCCACCACGCCGCTGGACCCGCGAGTGAGCGAGGCAATGCTGCCCTTTCTCGGCGAGGTTTTCGGCAACCCATCCAGCGTCCATCACGTTGGCCGCCGCGCACGGGTCCTTCTCGACGGGGCGCGCGAGCGCGTGGCGCAGGTCTGGAAATCCAGGCCCAGCGAGGTCGTGTTCACCAGCGGGGGGACCGAAAGCAACAATCTGGCATTGTTTGGCGCCGCGCGTTCCTTTCGTGACAAGGGCCGGCATATCATCACTTCTTCGGTGGAGCACCACGCCGTCTTGCACGGCTGCCGTTATCTGGAAAAAAAGGAGGGTTTTGAAATCTCCCGCCTGCCGGTGGATGGCGAAGGGCGCGTCAACGTGGAATCGCTGGCGGCGGCCATTCGACCGGACACCATTCTGGTCTCGATCATGGCGGCCAACAATGAAACCGGCACCATCCAACCCGTGGCCGAGTTGGGCGCGGTTTGCCGGGAAAGGGGAGTTTTGTTCCACACCGACGCGGTCCAGTGGTTTGGCAAAGAAACTTTCGATTCGATTCATCAGTTCAACGCCAACCTCGTTTCGGTTTGCGCCCACAAGTTTTACGGGCCGAAGGGCGTCGGCGCGCTGTTTATCAAGTCTCCTTTGTTGCCCGATCCGATTCTCTTTGGCGGAGGACATGAGAACGAACGCCGGGCAGGAACGGAGAATCTTGCGGGCATCTTGGGTTTCACCGAGGCTTCGGAGCTATTTGTCCGTCGGCCTGTGTTCGACAAAGAGCACCTTTCTCCTCTCACGGACCGTCTTGTATCCCTGGTGGACTCACTGCAGGGCGTCCATTTTCAGGGTTCGCGGTCCCAGCGCCTCCCCAATACTGTTGCCATGACCGTGGCTGGATGCGAGAGCATCTCTTTGCTGGCGGGTCTGGACCTCGAGGGCGTCTGTGCCTCAAGTGGTTCGGCCTGTTCGGCGGGTTCTTTGGAACCTTCCCATGTGCTGTTGGGCATGGGGGTGGGAAAAAATTTAGCCAGCTCTTTGTTACGTTTTTCCCTTGGACGCGAATCCACTCTGAGCGAGGTTGAACTGGTCGAGCGCATGCTGCCGCGCATCATCAATCGCATTCGCCAATCCAATTACCCTTGAGTATTGCGTTAATAGTTTGTGCTATTTGTGAATTATTCTTATTTTTAATGGAAAGGGTGCATGATCGGACAGGATTCCCCCCCTGTTATTCTTTCCATAACTCATTGTCTCAACCTTGACACCACGCTTTCTTTCATTTATTCACACCCCTTAATACTGATATCTTTCCTTTCTTTCAAAGAATACTATTAAGGGCGCAATGAAACTCTCAATCAGCAAAGAACAAATGAGCAACGGACTGCAAGCGGTCCAAAATATAGTCAGCACGCGGACGACCCTGCCGATTCTTTCGAATGTCCTTCTGCGCGCGGAAAAGGACCGGCTGGAACTGACGGCCACCGATCTGGATGTGACCATCTCCTGCGCGGTGGAGGCCAGCGTGACGAAGCCAGGCGCGACCACCCTGCCAGTGAAGAAACTTTCCGGGATTGTGCGGGAACTCGCGGCTCTGGAAATGGATTTGGAAGTGGATGAGAAAAATTTCTGCACCCTCAGGTCGGGCACGTCTTTTTATAAAATAAACGGTCTCGCGGCCGAGGAGTTTCCGCCGCTTCCGAAATTCAAGGAAAATAAAAAAATAACATTGCCGCAGGAAAAATTGAAGGGAATGTTGAAGAAAACCGCCTTCGCCATTTCCAGCGATGAAACGCGCTATGTATTGAATGGGGTCTTGTTAAGCTTGAAGGAGCACAAAATCACGATGGTGGCCACCGACGGGCGCCGACTCGCGCTGGTGGATGAGGAGGTGGATGTTTCAGCGGAAAGCCAGGGAGAATTCATCGTGCCCAACAAGGCGATCAACGAGTTGAACCGCCTGCTCCAGGCCACGGGGGACGTTGAGGTGAAGTTTTCCGAGAACCAGGCCGCCTTCACGCTCAAGGGAGAAAAAGATTTTTCGGTCCTGGTGATCTCCAAGCTGATTGAGGGCAACTATCCCAACTATCGGCAGGTGATACCGGCAGAGTCCAAGGAGCGCGTGACGCTGGGCCGTGAAGAATTGCTGCAAGCCCTGCGGCGGGCCGAAATCATGACCAGTGAAAAATCAAATTCCGTCAAGTTGACCTTCACCAGGAACAACCTGGCCATCACCGCCAACACGCCGGAAATCGGGGAAGCACGGGAAACCCTCGCCCTGAACTACAAAGGCAAGGACATGGCCGTGGCGTTTAACCCTGGCTACCTGATGGATCCGCTCAAAGCCCTTGAAGAAGACGAGGTTTTTTTTGAATTAACCGATGAACTCAGTCCGGGGGTTCTAAAAATAAACGGGCCCTTTCTCTACGTCATCATGCCCATGCGGATGAGTTAGACGACAAGTGACAGCAGGAAAACGCAGAGTGGTTGTGGAAATGCAGGAAACACCAAAACCATTTAAGCGTCATTGGTTTAGGAGGTAATCAAAAGAACCGCCCGGGTCGTAGGGCAGGCTCTGTAACCAGACACAGGCAAATCCCGTCTCCGATAAGTTAATAAAGCGACCACACCTGTCAAAAACAAAAGACCACAGGGTCTAAAATATTGTAATCATTTCTGCAAGAACAAATTAGGTAAAAAACATCAAAGGATAGCGACAAACGGCAGCCAAAACAGAACCCGGAAAGGTCACACTGGCCGAAAATGCTTTTCAAAAGAGGAAAAAAGGCATAGAAACGCCAACCACAGAAACCAGCCAAGAACAGCAAGCGACCCGGGACGAATACGCACCAAAATTACGATTTAAGAATTGCCGGCCCGGAAGGGCGAAAAAAAAATCCATGAAAAAACACCTCCTCGCGGCTGCCTTGGTTTGTTCGCTTCTTGCCGGTGCGGCTACGGTTCGCGCCCAGGAAGAAAAGCCCAAGAAAAAACAAATTTCCGAAGAGCAAAAGAAGAAAATGCTCGAAAAGTATGACAAGAACCACAACGGCAAGCTCGACGACGAAGAGAAGGCCGAGGCGAAGAAGGACTTGGACGCCAAGAAGAAGAAGAAAGATCAATAATTTAAACGATTTGCGTCCAACCAGGGCGCAAAAAACAACAAAAACCAAAAACCAAAAATCAAACTATATGAAGAAATACCTGTTTGCTGCCATCATCGCCGCCCTTCTCGGCGGCGGCCTGGTCGTTAAAGCCGCGGAGAAGAAGGAAGCCACGCCAGAACAAAAGGCCGAGCGCGAGAAGAAAAAGCTCGAAAAGTACGACAAGAACAAGGACGGCAAGCTCGACGACGAAGAAAATGCCGAAGCGAAGAAGGACGCGGACTCCAAGAAGAAGAAGAAGGACCAATAATCCGCTGCCAGCAGGTTGAAAAACCTGCCCAAAAACTTCTTTAACGCTCCATCGCGCATGACGCCTCTGGCGTGGCCGATGGAGCGTTTTTTTAGCGTAAGCAGCCGCAGCCAGCCCCACCGACCCGACGGCAGCGCCCGAAAACTTTCACCACCGTTCATGAGGTTGGGCCAGACTCCGTCGAGCCGAGTCCGCGCCGGTTTCCAATTCTCGGCTCGCGCCACCGGCGTCGCCTCCTACCAATTCAGGCAAAAGGAACTTGCTGGGGGTCCTTCGTTGCGGATACACTGGCGCGAGATTTTTCGGCCAGCCCGGGTCCGCCGGAACACTGTCACCCGGACCAACACGACCAAAAACAAAGCGCCCCATGAAAAAAACCAATATCAATGCCATCGCGTGGACCGAACGCAAGTCGCCCAAAGGCCGCTTTCACAAGTTCCGCCGCGACATCGCCGCAGCCATGGCCTCGCCCAAGGCCGGTCCGAAGTTTCAAGGCCGGCCGCCCTTTGAGGTTGAGTTGGTGCGATTGCCGCGTGGCGCCACGAATTTCCCCTTCCACAGCCACGCGGCGGAATGGGAGTTTTACCTCATCGCTTCCGGCACGGGCACGATGCGCGCGGGCCGGAAGAAAACGGCGTTGAAACCCGGCGATTGCGTGCTCAACCCCCCGGGTGAAGCCCACCAGATCATTAACACCGGCAAAACGAACCTGCTCTACTACGTCATCGCCAACAACTCGGATGTGGACGTCTGGCATTACCCCGACTCGAACAAATGGGGCTGGCCGCTGGCCGGCGGCCAGATTTTCCGCAAGTCGCCCATCAACTACTACGACGGCGAAGAGTGACCGTTCGCTGCGACTCTGAACTCTCAACTCTCAACCCGCTCCATGAACACCATCACCCCACTCAAAACCCTCAAAAAAAACGTCGGCCGACTCGTCGAAGCCGAACTCAGCGCCACCGGCGGACTGCTTCGGCTCGCCCCCTGCTGGGTGCCGCGCTCCTTCCTCCAGCCCGGCAAACGCCTCAAGCTCCACCCTGACGACCTCTACGCCTACGGCCTGAACCGTGGCGGCATTGATGAACGCTGGTTCGCTTCCACCACGCCCGCCGCCAACGAAAACCGCACGCCCGACGAAGGCCTCAGCTACTGCGTCGTCGGCCGCAAACGCTTCACGTTGGCCCAGGCGGTCGCCGAATGTGACGCCAAGCTCATAGGGAAAAAAATTTGGGACAAATACAAGAAGTGGCCCGTCTATTCAAAATTCTTCGACAACATGGGGCCGATTCCGCATCACATGCACCAGTCGAAGAAGCAAGCCGCGCTGGTCGGGCGGGAAGGCAAGCCCGAAAGCTACTACTTCCCGCCCCAGCACAACAACGTTGGCAACAATTTCCCCTACACCTTCATGGGCCTGGAGCCCGGCACCACCAAGGCCCAGGTCCGCGGATGCCTCGAAAACTGGAACAAGGGCGACAACGGCATCCTTGATCTTAGCCGCGCCTATCGCCTGAGGCCCGGGACCGGCTGGCTCATTGACCCGTGCATCCTACACGCGCCCGGCAGCCTCTGCACCTATGAGCCGCAATGGGGCAGCGACGTCTTCGGCATGTATCAAAGCCTCGTTGAAGGCCGTGAAGTCCCCTGGAGCCTCCTCGTCAAAGACATGCCCAGGAAGTATCATCACGACCTTGACTTCATCGTGGACCAGCTCGATTGGGACAAGAACGTGGACCCGCACTTCAAAGAACACCACTACCTGGAACCCGTCCCCGTTGCTGACACGCGCAGCGAAGGTTTCGTGGATCGTTGGATCGTCTATGGCAAGCTTTTCACAGAGGGTCACAAATACGGCGAACAACTGTTCACCGCCAAGGAACTGACCGTCGAGCCGGACGTGAACTGCACCATCCAGGACAACGGCGCCTACGGCCTGATCTGCGTGCAGGGCCGCGGCAGGATCAACGGCCTGCCGTTGAACAGCCCGAAGCTCATCCGCTTCACCGAGTTGACCGAGGACGAATACTTCTGCACCGAGGACGGCGCAAAGAATGGCGTGACCTTCGAGAACACCAGCGAGACCGAGCCGCTCGTGTGCCTCCGCTACTTCGGCCCGGAAGTGAACCCCGACGCGCCGGCGATGGGGGCGTACCGGAAGAACAAGTTCATCTGAGGACAGACTTTGGCTCGATGCCGATTCCACCACTCAACTCGGATGGCCTGCTGCCAGTCGGCATTCATGAAACGACACTTGATGAAATCCGCCAGCGATTCGGGTCGTTCCAAGGCAGCGACCAGAGGTCGCACCTCTTTGCCCGCCTGCTGGAACTAGCGTCCGCGATGCAAAGGAGTGGCATCTTCGAATCGTTGTTGATCGACGGTAGTTTCGTAACCGACAAGCCGGCGCCAAACGATATCGACCTCATCGCGGTGTTGCGGCCCGACCACGATTTTGAGCGGGATTTGCCGATTTCGGAGTATGCTCTGGTTTCCCGCACCATGCTTGCCCGCCGGTTTCGATTCGATGTCGTTGTTGCGGAGCGGGACAGTGCGGTGTACAAGACGTATGTCGAATTCTTCAATCTGGTGCGCGAAGCGCCAGGTTTGAAAAAGGGAATTCTGCGAGTCGTGCTATGAAGAAAGAAGCCATTCTGGATCAGACAGTGGAGCAACTGGGGCGTATGAACGACGCACTCTCCGCCTTGCGCCGGGAATGTCTTCCTAGCCAGCCGAAAAAGTTCGCCATCCTGGCCGAAGGCCCGCTGGAAGAAATCCGCCGCCTGCAAATGGAGATCGAACAACTCATCACCGAACTGGCGGTTGCACCGGCGTGACCTTCGAGAACACCAGCGAGACCGAGCCGCTCGTGTGCCTCCGCTACTTCGGTCCCGAAATGAACCCGGACGCGCCGGCGATGGGGGCATACCGGAAGAACAAGTTTGCCTGAACCTTTCATGGCACCTCCTCCCATGATGCGGCGACGAGAGTTCATTTACACGTTGGCTGTCGCCACCTTGTCACCGCTCGCGGCCGCCGAATTTGAGCCGGGCCGCGGCGTTTTCGGCGAGAAACGCTACATCGAATATCTCCCGGGCGACCTGCCGCTGGTAATCTCTGCGCCCCATGGCGGCAAGGACACTCCTGCAAAAATGCCAACCCGCGAAAAGGGGAAGGTTCAGATTGATGCCAACACCCAGGTACTCGCACGCGCCGTGGCGGAGCAAATCCGCGTCCACACCGGCCATCATCCGCACCTCATCATCTGCCGGCTCCATCGCAGCAAGCTCGACTGCAATCGCGAGATTGTGGAGGCCGCCGCGGGCGATCCGGTCGCCGAAAAGGCGTGGAGCGAATACCACGGCTTCATCCAGCGGGCGCACGCCGCGGCCATTGCGCAAGCCGGCAAAGTTTTCTACATCGACCTCCACGGCCAGAGCCATCCGAACCACCGCATCGAACTGGGTTACCTTCACAAACGCAAAACTTACGAGCGGTCCGACCAGGAACTGAACGCCCCGGCCATCGTCGCCGAGAGCAGTTTCCGTCTCGTAGCCGCCACCGCGAAACTGTCCTATGCCGACTTGCTCCGCGGGCCGCACAGTCTGGGCGCGCTGCTGGAGGCGCGCGGATTCCCCTGCACGCCCAGCCCCAGTCAGCCCGCGCCGCCCGAACCCTTTTTTGAGGGCGGTTACAGTGTCCGCCGCTACGTCGTTCCCGAAAAGCCGATTGCCGGCTTCCAGTTGGAAACCAACCTCGCAGGCATCCGCGACACGGCGGCAAATCGCGCGAAATTCACCACCGCCTTCGTGGACGTGTTGCTGAAGTTCCTGACGGAACGCTTCGACATGAAACTCGCGGCGCGCTGATTCTCCTGCCGTCGCGGCCATCGGAGATGCCGGATGGGAAGATCACATTTCACGTGAAAGAAGCCGGGAAGTCTGACGCAACAGGGAAAACCGAACGCTGAACACCGGCGAACAACAATGGTTCGTCTGCGTCCTTTACTTCGGCCCCGAAGTGAATCCGGATGCGCGGGCGATGGGTGCGTATCGCGAGAATGCGGTTGGTGGAGGCGGTTCAGCCGTTGCCCGCGTTTTAAGGTCACAATGTGTGACCTTGATCGTGCCGCGACGGTGAGGCCTGGGCGCATCTCAGGGGCGTGTTGCCCAAATCTGACTTCGGAGGGACGAGCTACGCGAGTCCCAAACTTCTTCCACCTTTCCTGGGAAATCGGGGACTCGCGTAGCTCGTCCCTCCGAACAAAACGCCTTTCAGCAATTTGGGCAACACGCCCCTGAGATGCGCCCAGGCCTCCCTGTGCATTCTTTCTCTTGCTTCCCACGCCGATCCGGATAGGCTTTGCCATTGCTAGGGCGCGGTTCTCTGGAGGCTTTCGATGTGGTCGTTGACCGCAGGGAAGCCGTCCCCGCTCCCGATCCGAACGTGAGCAAACACGGACATGCGGTTCAACTACACGGGATGGGCCTCCACTCCAACGGAGTCGGCGGTCAGCGGAGGAATCCCGATTACCGCCGCCCGTCAATCCATTGGAGGTGTCTATGATGGTTTTTCTGATCCACATTCGCGACCCGCAATTCTACGCCCTGCCCGCCACGACGCGGGCCAAAAACGGCAACCTCCGCATCATGGGGTTCCCGCCCATCGGCATCATGTCGCTTTCGTCGGTGCTCAAGCGCGCCGGCCACGAGTGCGTGATGTTCGACCAGGCCAATCCCGAAACCCCCAATGAATTCATCATTGCGGAAATCCAGCGCCAGCAACCCGGGCTGGTGGGCTTCAGTTTCCTCAGCACCACCAGTTATCCCTACGCCAAAATTCTCGCCCGCGAAATCCGGGCCGCCAACCGCAAGGTGAAGCTGGCCTTCGGCGGCGTGTTCGCCAGCCTCAACGCCCCGTTGGTCAAGCAGCAATGCCCGGAGGTGGATTTCGTCTGCCGCGGCGACGGCGAACAACTCATTCTCGACCTGCTGCAAAATATCGATGACCCGTCCGGCGTCGCGAGCTTGACGTGGGCGAAAGATGGCCAGGTGGTCAACAACCCGAATCGGGCGACCGAGCGCCAGTTGGATCAGTGGCCGTTCCCGGATCGGGAGAGCCTGAAGCTGGACTTCGTCGAATCCATGCCGCTGGATGTGCCGTGCGTGCTTTCGCTGGAGCGGTTCACCACGATGCAGACCTCGCGCGGCTGCCCGTGGTCCTGTGTTTTCTGTGACATCCCGATCTTCAACGAAGGCAAGTGGCGATCGCGGACTCCGCAGCACGTCATAGCCGAGTTCAAGCATCTCCAGGAGCTGGGCTACGGCGCGGTCTATTTTGTGGATGACCATTTCCTGCTGCAACCCAAACGCATCGAAGCCATCTGCAAAGGCCTCAATGACCAGAACATCACGATCCAATGGGGCTGTGAAGGACGGGTGGATTCCGTCGCGCAACACCTGTTCCCGGCGATGGCCAAAGCGCACTGCCGCACGCTCATGTTCGGCATTGAGAGCGGCAGCCAGAAAATACTCGACCGGTTGAACAAGGAGCAGACGCTGGCAGAGGTGGAAACCGCGGTCACCAACGCCAAGAAGGCCGGCATCGAGATCGTTCACGGGTTTTTCGTGGTCGGCTCGCCAGATGAGACGGTCGAGGACATGAAGGCGACCTTCGACTTCGCCGCGCGGCTGCCGCTGGACACGTTCGGGTTCAACCGACTGTGTGTCTATCGCGGCACGCCGATGTGGCACGAATACGTGAAACGCGGCCTGGTCAATGAAGCGACCGACTGGTACAAGTATTTCAAATGTTCGGCGATTGATCCGACGTGCCTCTCCGGCGAGGTGATTCACGAGCAACGCAGCGCGGGCCTTCGCCGGTTGTTCGCTTACAAGCTGCTGCACTATCCGGTGCAGACTTTCCGGCTGTTGCGGCGTTTTCTGCGCTATATGCCGGTGCGCGATGTGGTATATCTCTTCAGCAAGCCCTTCCTGGGCAAGAAAAAGGGTGCCACGAAGGCGGAGGTGCTTTCGCGCGCGGTCGAACATGGCGCCGTGAAAGATGCCGCCGCGCTAATGACCCAGGTGAGCGACGACACGCTGGAGCACATTCTCCGGGAGTCGCGGGCTGAGCGCCTGCGCATTCAACGGGAAGCCGAAGCTGCGCGGGAGTTGCCCCTGGCCCCGGTCCGGTGACCGGGCCGTTCGTCTGTCTCCGCTGTGTAGCGCAGGCGTCCCGCCTGCGAGTTCGGCGAGCGTCTCGCTCGCCGATGATTCTGGCGGCGAGAAGCCGCCCAAACCTGCAGCCGAAGATGGCCGCGCTACCTGTGAACCGTCCGAAGCCCCGCAAGGTTTTGGAGTGCGGTGGCTGGCGGGGAACGGGGCTGACACCGCATTGGCCGGCCGAATCGGGAACCCGCCCGCAACTGGCCGGTGCGAAAGCGGTGTGTGCCCTCACCCCTCACCCACCGCAGTCCAAGACGCTGGCGCGACAACGGAAGCGCCAACCGGTTCATGGCCCCGATGCGCGCCCAAGGTTGGAGGTCGAAGCCACCCGTCCACGGTTCGTGGTCCCCCTGCGCGGTCAGAAAACCGTGGCAGCGACCCAGGGTGCCCGGGCCGGTTTTGCTTGGAAGTTTCCCTGCGAAATGATATGAAGGATTGCCATGATTTGCTGCGAAGATAAACGCACGCTCTTCGCCCCGAGCGGCCGAAACCGCAATTGCTTTGCTTGTTCTTCTGTTGGAGAGAAAATGCAATTGAGGAACCATCTGAAGCGCGGCCTGGTGGCGGCGTTGGCGGCGGCGCTGGCAGTTGGAATTTGCGGCTTGGCCCGGACGGTCCACGCCCAGATCAGCAAGGGAAACCTGATCCTGATCAATCGTGGCCTGCAAATTCAGGGACTGGTCACGCCGGACAATTATTTTCATTTGGACACCTACTCGAACGCGAATTACACCGCGGTCAACTTTCTGTGGGATTCGAGTGGCAACGTCGGACCGATTTCCACGTTCCTTGGGCCGACGCCGGGTTATCCCTGGACGCGCTGGGTCGGCGACGAAACGAACATGCCCGGCATGGGGACCAACCCAAACGGCGTCTCGCGAACGAATGAAATCCCTTACGCCAATCAACTCGTCAGTCTTCAACTGGGCGACGAATGGAACTTGAACGACGACGCCACGCGCACCCGATTAGTGAATTGGTTCAGCGCCGTCCGCAGCAACTGGCCTAACACGATTCTTTATCACAACAGCTACGGCAGTCAGGTCGGTGATGCGCCATTGGGCGACTTTTACACGCGCGCGCGGCCGGACATGCTTTGCTTCGACACGTATCCGTGGCAATCAGTTTACGACCCGGGCCAGCCGAATCACACCGGCCCGGCGATTCCCGGTCCGCCGACAGGCTGGTATGGCGATCTGCGCCGCTACCGCGAGCACGCCAGGGGCGCGAACATTCCGCTGGCGATTTACCGGCAATTGTTTCACGCCGTTCAGGACTACGACGGGCACGTGTTTCGCGATCCGTCGCCCTCCGAACTGCGGCTCCTGACCTTCGGCGCACTCGCCTTTAACGCGAAATTCATTACTGACTTCACGTACAACACCGGCGCCAACTCGCTGTTCACAAATCTCTTTGGCGGCGCCGGCGACACGCAAACCAACGTCAACGGGCTTTACGCCGAGATGATGGATATCAACCAACGCGCGCGCAGTCTGGGCAAGGCGCTGCTCCGGCTCAAGCCCATTGATGACGCCACCAACCTGTACACCACCAGCATGATGTTCTTTCGCGGCAAGGACCCCAGTGGCACGACCAACCCCATCCCCGTCGGGTTCATCGCTGACCCGCAGGCGCCCAATGGCTACACCGACTGGGTGTCGGATCGCAACGACCCTTACCTGCGCGGGTGGGTGGTGACGAATCCGGGCAGCATGAACGGCGGCCAGCCCGGCGACGTGATCATCGCCTGGTTCAAGCCGCTGGACGAGGGTTTCGACGGGCCGAACTACACCAACGAAATTTACATGATGGTGGTGAATGGCCTGACCGACCCGACCGGCACGGCCGCCGATTGCCTCCAGGAGATCAAGCTGAACTTCCTCAGCGTAACTGCGACCGCCAGCGTGGTGCTGCTCGACCCGGGGAGCGGGCAATTGCAGACCAACTCGCTGCCGATCGTCAGTACCCGCCGCCAACTCGTCCTTAGCCTCAACGGCGGCGACGCGGCCCTGTTCAAATTTTCCGACGGCGCCCCCTTCGTCGGCCCGGTGGTTCCTGCACCTGCACAGTTGGACATCCACATGCAGGCCGGCGCGCTGGCGATCAGCCTTCTAGGAACGATCGCCGCCCAGTACCGCCTGGAAGCCACGCCCTCACTCCCGAACGCCAATTGGACGATCCTGACCAATTTCCTGCTCCTTTCCTCACCTTGGATGTATCTGGACACCACGGCGTCGAACGCCAGCAAAGGTTTTTACCGGGCTGTGGGCACACCGTAAATTTTATCACCTCAGCCTCACGGAGGGTAAAAAATTGACGTTATTTTGTTACACGTGTAACACTTTTTCGTCATGCCTTTCGCATCTGTCGGCGCGTGCCGCGGTTTGCCCCGGTCATCCTGGGGGAACGGGCATGATGCCTCACGAGGAGGGGGGGGGCGGTTTCAGTTTTACGATTTTGGAATTGCTTGGCGGAAAGGTCTTGGTAATTTCAGATTGTTTCCGGAACGAAAAATATGAACGCGCCTCAGCCGGCCCATGGACTTTCATCTTTAGCCAGAGCCGTCCTGCGCGCCCAGACTTTTGAGGCACCGATCCATCAGTTCGGAACAACGTTCCCAAGGACCCGCTTATGAGCAACCAATACCCAAAACTTCACAACGCCATGTGGCCCGGCCTCGTCGGCAAGGGCAGCCCCGGCGCCGAACCGTGCATTGACCTCGACACCATGCTCGACCTTACCGCCAAGGCCGGGTTGTACGGCGTGAAGTTCGACGGCGTGGACATCTTCCTTTTCGACCCGCACGTCAACATTGACTCCAGCGACGACGACTTGAAGAAGCTGGCTGACCAAATCGCGGCGAAAGGTTTCGTCGTCGGCTCGGTGGTTGCGCCGATCTGGCCGCCCACGGGCGGCGGCTCCGCCATGGGCAGCGACGAGGACCGGAAGAAGTTTATCGGGCAGGTCCGCAAAGGCTGCCGCATCGCGGCGAAGCTGCGCGAGCTGGGCGTGCGGCCTTACGGCATCGTGCGCATTGATTCGGCTTGCAGCGTCCTCGACTGGGAGAAAGACCCCGCCGACAACACCCGGCGCATTGCCGAGACGTTCCGCGAAGCCGCCGATGTGGCCGAGAGTTTCGGCGAACGGCTCGCGGCGGAGGGCGAAATCTGCTGGGGCGGCATGCACAGTTGGCGCGAGATGGTGAAGCTGCTCGAACTCACCGACCGCCCCGGGACGGTCGGCTTCCAGGCCGACATGGCCCACACGCTTCTCTACACGCTCGGCTACAACGCCGAGCAGGACGCCATCCTGCCGCCCGACTGGGATTGGTCGGAACCGGCCCGGCTGGATGAAGCGCTCAAAACGCTCACGGCGGCGTTACGCCCGTGGACGATGGATTTCCACGTCGCGCAAAACAACGCCACCGTCCACGGCACCGGCACGCACGACAAGACCGGCCGCCACTGCCTGGTCAACGCGCCGGACGGCAAGCTGGA